>PNMH01000028.1 GCA_013823505.1 Polaromonas sp.
ACCCAGAACACAAAGCAAGCTTCAAGCCTGGATGGGTTGAATCACTCACACTTTTAACTGTACATAATATACATCGTAGAACATCAAAGATAGTGCTGATCAAGGCGCAAAAAAGGAAAACCCGACTCAGGGTCGGGCTTTCCTTAACGTCGTCAGCAGCGAACTCAGTCCTCGACGAATGCTTCCTCGCGCTTCTTCTTGATCGCCGGCAGCAACACGATGGCTAGCAAGAGCAAGGCGGCAGCGAGCAGCAACGCAGAAATGGGACGGGTCACGAACACCGACCAGTCGCCACGCGAGATCAACAAGGCGCGGCGCAGATACTCTTCCATCATCGGACCAAGGATCAGCCCGAGCAGCAACGGTGCGGGCTCGCAGCCGAGTTTGATGAAGCTGTAGCCGATCAGGCCGAACACCGCCACCATCCAGATGTCAAAGCTGTTGTTGTTGGTCGAGTACACGCCGATCGCACAAAACAACAAGATGGCTGGAAACAGCCAGCGGTAAGGCACGGACAGCAGCTTCACCCAGACGCCAATCAGCGGCAGGTTCAACACAACGAGCATCAAGTTGCCGATCCACATCGAAGCGATCAGACCCCAGAACAGCTCGGGGTTGGAGGTCATGACCTGTGGACCCGGCTGGATGTTGTGGATGGTCATCGCGCCGACCATCAGCGCCATCACGGCGTTGGGCGGAATGCCCAGGGTCAGCAGCGGGATGAACGAGGTTTGCGAGCCAGCGTTGTTGGCCGATTCAGGGGCCGCCACACCGCGGATGTTGCCCTGACCGAACGGCACTTCGCCCGGCTTGAGCTTGGTCTTTTTCTCGATGGTGTAAGCCGCGAACGACGACAGCAGCGCACCGCCACCGGGCAGAATGCCCAGTACTGAGCCCAACGCCGTGCCGCGCAAAACCGCGGGCAGCATGCGCTTGAAGTCTTCTTTCGTGGGCATGAGGCCCTGGACCTTGCCCGTGAAAACTTGCCGTTCGCTTTCGTCCTGAGACAGGTTGCTGATGATTTCTCCGTAGCCAAAGATACCCATGGCGATCACGACGAAGTTGATGCCGTCGGTCAACTCGGGAATGTCAAAGCTGAAGCGAGCGACCCCGGAGTTCACGTCGGTACCCACCAGGCCAATGAGCAAACCCAGGACGATCATGGCCAGTGCCTTGAGCAGCGAGCCCGAGGCCAGCACCACAGCGCCAATAAGACCCAGCACCATGAGAGCAAAGTACTCCGAGGGACCGAAGCTCAACGCAACTTCGGTCAGAGGCGGCGCAAACGCGGCCAACACCAGGGTGCCCACGCAACCCGCGAAGAACGAGCCCAAGCCTGCGGCAGCCAGCGCGGGTCCTGCCCTGCCCTTGCGCGCCATCTGGTAGCCGTCGATCACGGTCACCACCGACGAAGATTCGCCCGGCAGGTTGACCAGAATGGCGGTGGTCGAGCCACCGTATTGCGCGCCGTAGTAAATGCCGGCCAGCATGATGAGCGCGGCCACCGGCTCAAGACCGTAGGTCACCGGCAGCAGCATGGCGATGGTGGCGAGCGGGCCGATGCCCGGCAACACGCCGATGAGCGTGCCCAGCAGGCAGCCCACAAACGCGTAGATCAGGTTCTGGAGGGTGAACGCGACACTGAAGCCCAGTGCGAGGTTGTCAAAGAGTTCCATTGGGGATGTCTCCGGTCAGGCGGTCAGGAAGGCAGGCCACACCGGGAACTGCAGATTGAGCATGTAGACGAAAGCGACGTAGCTGCCAACGGCGAGCAAGGTTGCCAGGAGCAGCGACTCCTTGATGCTGCAGTTTGGACGAGCGAAGCCGGCGATGAGCACGAGGCCGTAGATGGCGACGATGAAGCCCATGGCCGGGATCCCCATGGAGGGCAAGCCCACGAGCAGTGCGCCAAAGGCCAGGTTGGCCCCGAGCACGAAGCCCAGTGGGCGCCAAGCGATCTTTCCAATGGGATCTCCGTCGGGCGCCTTGCTTCGAAACGACTGGATGGTGATCAAAATGCCCAGCGCGGTGAGCAAGATCCCGAGCAGCAGCGGGAAGTAGCCAGGCCCCATGCGGGCCGCGGTGCCCACCTCAAAGCTCGTCGCACCCATGGCGAACGAGCCGCCCACGATGGTGAACATCAAACCAGAGAAAAAGTCTTTTTGACTTGCCAGCTTCACAGTGTCTCCTCCAAATATTGGGTGTGGCGATTCTGATCCGGTCAAGGCAATTGCCCCATGTGGGTTACACCTACAAGACAAGACCGGGAACATGCCCGGTTTGTGCTGCAGATTCAGGCGAGCCGTTGACTACCAGCGGCCCTTGGGCTGTCGTGCCCGGACAAATGCGGCCACGATTTCCGCCGATTCGGCGCGCTGCGCCCGGTTGGCGAAGTCAATGGCCGACAGGCCCTGCTGGTTCTTCAGCAGCGGATCGGCGCCCTCTTCCAGCAACAGCTTGACCACGGTGGGGTGGCCGTAGTGAGCCGCCATCATCAGCGGCGTGGTGCGATTGGGCGACTCGGCATCGATGTAGGCATGGTGCTCGAGCAACAGACGCACCATCGCCAGGCTCTGGGCGTCGGCGTTGGTGGCGGCGTAGTGCAACGGCGCCCAGCCGGGCTTGTTCACCTCGGCCCCGCGCGCGATCAAGCGCCGGGCCACCTCCAGCCGACCTTTGAGGGCCGCCATCATCAGCGGGCTTTCGTCCTTGGGGGTGCGCACTTCCACCTGCACCTTTTCCTGGCTGATCAAAAAGCCTGCCACTCCGGGAGCGTCGTCACGCAAGGCCAGGAACAGCGCATGTTCACCGGCCTCGTTGCGCGTGTTCAGGTCAAACCCGCGCTGGGCGAGTTGGCGCAGGGTGCTCACATCGTCGCGTTTCACCGCGGAAAAGAATTCGTCGAAAGAGTTGGCCCAAACGGTGGGAGATGCCACCAAAAAAAGACACAGAAAAGCTTTTAAAACAATTCTCTTTTTGAATTTATTCATGTTGATTCTCAAGAGCATTGGCCACTGCGGGAGATGCCACGCGATCAAACAGGTGGTCGAAATTGGCGCTGGTGGCGCACGCTACATCGGTCACGGCCAGTCCTTTGATCTGTGCGATCTGTTCGGCCACCCAAGGCACGAAGGCGGGTGAATTGGTTTTGCCTCGGTGTGGCACGGGGGCCAGGTAAGGGCTGTCGGTTTCAATGAGCATCCGGTCCATGGGCACGAACGCCGCCACTTCGCGGATGTCGCTGGCACTGCGGAATGTGAGGATGCCGGAAAACGAGATGTAGAAGCCCAGATCGAGCGCTGCGCGCGCCACTTCGGTCGTTTCGGTGAAGCAGTGAAACACGCCGCGCGCCAATGGCAGGGATCCGGCACCGCCCTCAAAGCCACCGGCCTCCCTCAGGATGGACAAGGTGTCCTCCGAAGCACTTCGTGTGTGAATGACAAGCGGCAGATCGGTCCTGCGGCCCGCCTCGATGTGGGTGCGAAAACGGCTCCGTTGCCAGGCCATGTCGGCCACGGTGCGATCGCCCAGTCGGTAGTAGTCGAGCCCGGTCTCGCCAATGCCCACCACTTTTTCGCGGCTGGCCCGCTCAAGAAGGTCGTCCAGCGTGGGCTCTTGCACGCCTTCGTTGTCAGGGTGCACGCCCACGGTCGACCAGAGGTTCGCGTGGTCTCGCGCCAGGCTGTGCACGTCTTCGAACTCCTCCAGCGTGGTACAGATGCACAGCGCCCGGTCGACCTGCGCTTGTGACATCGCGCTCAAGATGTCGGGCAGCCGGCTCTTCAGCTCGGGAAAACTCAGGTGGCAGTGGGAATCGGTGAACATGCTGGCCCTGGAAAGGAGGCAACGGGGTGCAGGCCCCTGAAGGCCCGATCAACCACGTCGCGCAGGTACGGGCGACTCAGAGCGTCTGGGTGGCGCGGTCGGAGCCGAGGTTGGCGCCGAGGATTTCTTCGATCTTCAGCTTGAGCAGGCGGGACTTTTCGTCCGCCGGAAAGCGGATACCGACGCCCTGCGTGCGGCCACCCGACGCTTTGGCGGGCGTGACCCAGGCCACTTTGCCTGCGACGGGATAACGCTGTGGATCATCGGGCAGGCTGAGGAGCACGTACACGTCGTCACCGAGGCGGTATTCGCGCGACGACGGAATGAAGATGCCACCGTCGGAGAACAAGGGAATGTAGGCCGCGTAGAGCGCCGCCTTCTCCTTGATGGAGAGCTGGATCACGCTCGGGCGCGCTGCGGCTGCCGAGGGAGAAGGGTTGGTGCTCATCGCGCCGAGTTTAGCGGCATTCGGCGGGGCGGTGCACGCCGGTTCAAGGTGTCCGTGCGGCGAGCACCTGCCGGGTGCGAGCCGCCCAGGCTTCCTGCATGAGCCCTGCGTTGTAAGGGTGCTCCACCGAGCGCGCGGCTTGCATCAGTTCGCGCGACCATGCAGCCAGCGCCGTCCAGCGCGGCGCCGTGGGCAGTTCGGTGGCTGGAAAGAACCGGGCCGGTGCTCCGCATGCGTGGGCCATGAGATCGTGGCAGAGCTTCTGCAACACCGCGAGCTGCTGGGCGGCGGGCCAATCGGCCAGCACCGACCAGTCGCCCCGGGCCAGTGCCTTGGGCAGGCCCGACCAGGCTTGTGCGTTCAATCCGCTCGCCGCCCATGCCAGGGCGTCGTCGGGGCGGCCACCGGCGGCCTGCAGCCAGACCGCGGCCTGGGTCCGTGTGGGCGCAGGCGCTACCGACTTGCCACCGGCCTGTGCGATGGTGACTTCCTCAACCAACCATGCCAGGGCCGTCTGCTCGTCCGGCCAGACCATGGCGTGCGTCTGGCATCGGCTGCGGATGGTGGGGAGCAATTGGTGCGCCGACTCGCTGGCCAGGATGAAGCGGACTTCCCCCACTGGCTCTTCCAGCGTCTTGAGCAAGGTGTTGGCCGACTCCATGTTCATGCGCTCGGCTGGGTACACCAGGATCACCTTGGTGTTGCCACGCGAACGGGTGGTCTGAGTAAAGGCCACCGCATCGCGCGCCGCCTCCACGCGGATCAGTTTGCTGGGTTTGCGTTTCTTGTCGTCGATCTCTTTTTGCGCACCTTCGTCTAGCGGCCAGCCCAGTTCCAGGCTGAGCACTTCGGGCATGAGCACGCACAGATCGGCATGGGTGCGCACGTCGATGGCGTGGCAGCTGGCGCATTCGCCGCAGGCGCCCTGCCCGGTGGGCTGTTCGCACAGCCAGGCGCGCGCCAGCGCCAGCGCCAGGTCGTACTGGCCGAGACCAGACGGTCCGGCGAGCAAAAGCGCATGTCCACGCTGGGCCAACAAACCCGTCAGCTGGGTCTGCAGCCACGGGGCCAGAACGGCGGTACTCATGCCCTCACCTCGGCTCGCAGCCAGCCGCGTTGCTCGAAGGCCTGACGCACATGGCGCCACACTTCGTCTCTGGATTGGTCTGAGGGCACGCGGGCAAAACGCGTTGGGTCTTGCCCCATGCGCTCACCGTATCCTGCGGCCACCCGCTCGAAAAAGGCCAGCGGCTGGGATTCGAAACGGTCGGGCAAGCGGGCCCCGGCCAGCCGCTCGGCGGCCACGGCGGGCGGCAGATCGAACCACACCGTGAGGTCGGGCTGGCGCAGCCGGTTGCCCTGCCCAGGCATGGCTTGCACCCAACGTTCAAGCTGACGCAGCACGTCCAGGTCGAAACCGCGCCCCGCGCCCTGGTAGGCAAAGGTGGCGTCTGTGAAGCGGTCGCACAGCACCACGTCTCCGCGGGCGAGCGCGGGCTCGATCACTTGCTGGAGGTGGTCGCGCCGCGCGGCGAACATCAGCAGCGCCTCGCACAACGGGTCCATGGGATCGTTGAGCACCAGCTCACGCAACTTTTCGGCCAGCGGCGTGCCACCGGGCTCGCGCGTGAGTTCGACGGTGCGGCCCTGTGAGCGGAACGCCTCGGCGAGGCCGGCGATGTGGGTGGATTTGCCCGCGCCGTCGATGCCTTCAAAGGTGATGAAAAGTCCGGCGGTCTGCATGAAGGTTGGGGAGGTTCGACGGTTCAGCGGCGCAGGATGTAGCGCTGCACCGCGGCATTGTGCTCTTCGAGCGTGGCGCTGAACTGGCTGGAACCGTCACCGCGGGCGACGAAATAGATGGCGTTGGTGTCGCCCGGCTGCACGGCGGCGCGCAGCGAGGCCGCACCCGGCATGGCGATCGGCGTGGGCGGCAACCCGGCGCGGGTGTAGGTGTTGTACGGTGTGTCGGTCTGCAGGTCGTCGCGGCGCAGGTTGCCGTCAAATTTTTCCCCCAGACCGTAAATGACGGTGGGGTCGGTTTGCAGGCGCATGCCGATGCGCAGACGGTTGGAGAAAACGCCACCGATGCGCCGGCGGTCGCTTTCCAGTCCGGTTTCCTTTTCGATGATGCTGGCCAGGATCAGTGCGTCTTCGGGCGTGCGCAGCGGGACGTTGGCGTCGCGCTGTGCCCAGGCATCGGCCACGCGCTTGTCCATGGCTTGAGCGGCCTGGCGCAACACGCTGGAGGCGGCAGCGCGTTTGGCCACGCGGTAGGTGTCGGGGAAGAAGCGGCCTTCGGGATGGCGCCCGGGATAGCCGATGAGCGCCATGATGTCGGCCGAGCTCAGACCTTCGAGGTCTTGTGTCAGGTCGGGCGACGCACGCAGCAGCTCAAACACCTGGCGGTGGTTCCAGCCTTCGAGGATCGTGATGCTGCGAACCGCCTGTTCGCCCCGAACCAGCTTGGACAACAGGGTGCGCGGCGTCGTCCCAGGGGCGAATTCGTAGCTGCCCGCCTTGATGTCGCGCGAGCCTCCCGAGAGGCGGAACCAGCCATAGAGCAACACCCAGGGCGTCTGCACGCCCGAGGCCGACAGGTTTTCGGCCACACCGCGCGCCGACTGGCCGGGGGCAATCTCCACATCCAGGGGTTGTTGTTCGCTCACGCTGGCGGGAAACCGCAGGGGCTCATCGACCCACCACACACCGAAGGCGGCCGTGATCAACAGGGCGACCAGGGGCAGCACGAACAGGAGTTTGAGAAGACGCATCAAGGGATGTGCTCAACAGGGTGAAGGGCCGCAAGCGCGGTCCGGGAGGGTGCAGCCGATGATAATCGGGCACCTCCCTGGCGCAGCCCGCCGCTCGCTCGGCCACCGCTGCCTCGCATCCCTTGCGGCGCCCGACATGAACACTTCCGTATCACCCATGACATCACTTCCCTCCGCTGCAGACACGTCGACCGTCCAGGGCGTCGCCCGCCTGACCCGTCTGGGGGTGATCCAGGTGGAAGGAGAAGATGCGGCGAAGTTTCTGCATGGTCAGCTCACGCACGACTTCGCGCTGCTGGGCCTGTCCGAAGCTCGGCTGGCCGCGTTCTGCTCGGCCAAGGGCCGCATGCAGGCCAGCTTCGTCGGCTTCAAACGCAGCCACGACCAGATCCTGCTGGTTTGCAGCCGCGACCTGTTGCCCGCCACGCTGAAGCGGCTGTCGATGTTTGTGTTGCGCGCCAAAGCCAAACTGAGCGATGCCAGCGAAGCCTTTGCGATCCGGGGACTGGCTGGCAACGCCGTGCCCGCTGCCCTGCCCGCCGCGCACTGGTCACAGCTGCGCGAGGGTGACGCCAGCGTGGTGCGGCTTTACCCGGCCGACGGCACTGCGCGAGCGCTTTGGGTGGCCCCGATCGACGCCATGGCGCCAGCCGGTGACGCCATGAGCGAAGACCTCTGGAACTGGCTGGACGTGAAGAGCGCCGTGGCCACACTCAGCCAGCCGGTGTTTGAAGCCTTCGTGCCGCAGATGCTGAACTACGAGTCGGTTGGCGGTGTGAACTTCAAAAAGGGGTGTTATCCCGGCCAGGAGGTGGTGGCGCGCAGCCAGTTCCGCGGCACGCTCAAGCGGCGGGCTTACCTCGTGCACGGCACCGAACCCCTGACCGCGGGCCAGGAGGTGTTCCACAGCAGCGACGCCGAGCAGCCCTGCGGGACCGTGGTGCAGGCCGCAGCCCACCCCGGCGGCGGATTCGACGCCATCGTCTCCATGCAGACCAGCGCCGCCGCCGACGGCCAGCTGCACGCGGGCAGCGCCAGCGGCGAGCTGCTCACCTTGATGCCCCTGCCCTACCCCTTGCTCGACGACATTTGACCGGGGCCTGGCCATGTGCCTGATCGCCTTCGCGCTGAACACCCGTCCGGACTGGCCGCTGCTGATCGCCGCCAACCGCGACGAGTTTCTCGACAGACCGACCGCACCACTGCACCGGTGGATGCTCGACGATGGCACCGAGGTGGTGGGCGGGCGCGATCTGCGCGACGGTGGCACCTGGCTTGGCCTGAGCCCTCAAGGCCGCGTGGCGATGCTGACGAATGTGCGGCAGCCGATGCAGGAACCCGCGCGGCGCAGCCGGGGCGAACTGGTCACGCGCTGGCTTCAAAGCAACGGCGATCCCGATCGGTTCGCCGCCAGCCTCGCCCCCGCCGACTACGGCGCTTTCAACCTCGTGGTGGGCGACTTCCGTGCCGGTGAATGGCACTGGCTGGGCAACCGCGACCCCAACGCGCCGCATGGCGCACGGGCGGACGTGCTGCACCGGCGAGCGCTCGGGGCGGGCATTCACGGCCTGTCGAACGCGAGCGTGGACACGCCCTGGCCCAAAACGCAGCGCCTGAAGGCGGCGGTGGGTGAATCGTTGGCCAGCCCATCGGACTGGCTTACACCGTTGTCGAGGGCGCTGGTCCACGACCAGCCCGTGCCCGACCCGGACCTGCCGAACACCGGTGTGCCGGTTGATCTGGAGCGGGCGTTGTCCAGCCCCTTTGTGCGCATGTCCGACCGCGCTTACGGCACGCGCACCAGCCAGGTGGTCAGCGTGCGAACCCTGTCGCAAGGTTTCGGTGTGACGGTCGAAGAATGGACCCACGACCCGGCCCTGCCCGTGACCAGCCTGGAGCCCGAACGGGCGAGGCGCGAAACGCTGGTGTGGTGAGCGTCAGAGCCGCTTGAACATGGTCACGTGCGGGATGCCGGCCTCCTCGAACGGCTCGCCTAGCACCGAGTACCCCAACCGCGCATAAAAGCCCTCGGCGCTGCGCTGTGCGTGGAGCACCACCTCGGCATCGCCCCGCTCTCGGGCCGCTTCCATCAAGGCCTGCAACACATCGCGCCCCAGGCGCCCGCCGCGCACGGTGCGGTCCACGGCCATGCGCCCCACCTTGGAACTGCCGGGCTCGTACGGCAGCAGCCGGCCCGTGGCCAGCGCGCGGCCCAGGCGGTTGTAGGCCACGGCGTGCACGGCGGTGGCATCGGCCGCGTCCCACTCCAGCTCTTTCGGGATCTTTTGCTCTTCGACGAACACCGCCGTGCGCAGCCGCTGGGCATCGGCACCCAGCTCGCTCCAGGGGCCCACGCGCACCTCGGTCATGGCTTCGCCCGCCTCGTAGCCGGTGAGGATGTCGCGCAGCGCCGGCGGCACCGGGCGTGAGGTCTGCGTGAGCGGATCGGCAAACACGTAGACGATCTCGCTGCTGATCAGGTGTTCATCGCCCCGGAATATGGCGCCGCTGAAGGTGATGGACGAGGTGCCGATGCGGCTGCACTTCATGGCCACCTCGATCTGGTCGTCGGCCCGCGCCGAGGCGTGGAACTCCACCGTGGCCTTTACCACGTAGAGGTCGCCTTCAAGCTGGTGCATGGTTTCTTGATACGGCAGACCCAACGCGCGCCAGTAGTCGGTGATGGCGGTGTCGAAGTACATCAGGTAGTGCGCATTGAAGACGATCTTCTGCATGTCCACCTCGGCCCAGCGCACGCGCAGGCGGTGGAAGAAGCGGAAGTCGGTGCGTTTCAAGCTCATGTCATGTTTCCTGGAAGGCTTGGCGCAGCGCCCGTGCTGCGTCGTTGTGGGCGGTCAGCGCCTGAGGAATGGCCCGACCGAAGTTGATGAAGCCGTGCACCACGCCGGCGTAGATCTCGATGTCGACCGGCACTCCGGCGTGCCGAAGCCGGTCGGCGTACATCACGCCCTCGTCGACCAGTGGATCGCACTCGGCCAGACCGATCCAGGCAGGCGCCACGTCATCAAGCTCGCGCACGTGACCGTGTTCGTCCACGCCGTCGAGGGGCGCAAACCGCCAGTCGTCCCGGTCGGCCGCGCTGCGCAGGTAGTGGCCAAAAAAGTAGCTGATGTGGGGCTCTTCCAGCAAAAAGCCTTCGCCAAACGTTTTGTGCGAGGCCGTGTCCTGGTGGCCCACGCAGCCGGGGTAGAAAAGCAACTGCAGCGCCAGCGGGACCCCCGCATCTCGCGCTGCAATGGCGGTCACGGCGGCCAGCGTGCCACCGGCGCTGTCGCCGCCCACCGCGATGCGGTTGGCGTCCAGCCCCAGCGCGCCACACTGGGCGCGCAGGCCCAGCAGGCTGTCCCAGGCGTCGTGCACGGCGGTGGGAAACTTCCATTCGGGTGCCAGCCGGTAGTCCACCGACACCACGGCGCAATGGGCCAGGTGAGCCAGGTGCCTGCACAGCGCGGCGTGGGTGGCCACGCTGCCCACCGTGAAACCGCCGCCGTGAAAGTACAGCAGCACCGGCAGGGCCGCATCGCTGGCCGGGGCAAACAACTGCGCGCGCAGTTCGGTGCCGTCGCGCGCGGTGAAGCGCAAGTCTTCCACCCGGGCCAGTTTGTGCGACGGGATTTCCAGCACACCAGCGCCAGCCTCGTAGGCCAGCTTGGCCTGCGCCGGCGTGAGCGCATGCAGCGGCACGTGCCCGGCGCGCGCGATGCGCTCCAGCACATGGCGCATGGCCGGCGTGAGCAGCGAGCGGGGATCGGGATGGTGAGACATGGGTTGTCATTGTGGCGGGCGGGCAAAGGCGTTGTCACAGGCCCTGTCTTTTGGGTGACGGACTGCGGGTTGACGCCGTAGGCGGATGGCAGCGCCCGCCGTACATTGGTCGGCACCACAAGAACCGCACCGGAGACCGCCTTGGCCCAGATCCTCTACATCACCAACATCCTGATCGACTTCGGCGTGCTCTCGCAATTGCAGGCCGAGTGCGAGCGCGTGGGCATTCGCCGCCCGCTCATCGTCACGGACGCCGGCGTGAAGGCCGCCGGCTTGCTGAACAAGGCCACGGCCGCCCTGCCCGGCTTGCAACCCGCGGTGTTCGACCAGACGCCGTCCAACCCGACCGAAGCCGCGGTGCGCGCGGCCGTGGCGGTGTACCAGTCGCAGGGCTGCGACGGTCTCATCGCACTGGGCGGTGGCAGCGCCATTGACTGCGCCAAGGGCGTGGCGATTGCCTGCACGCACGAAGGTCCGCTGAAAACCTACGCCACCATCGAAGGCGGTTCATTGAAGATCACCGACCGCGTGCCACCGCTCATTGCCGTGCCGACCACGGCGGGCACCGGCAGTGAGGTGGCGCGCGGCGCCATCGTGATCGTGGACGATGGCCGCAAGCTCGGGTTCCACAGCTGGCACCTGGTGCCCAAGACCGCCCTGCTCGACCCCGAACTCACCCTGGGACTGCCCCCCATGTTGACCGCCGCCACCGGCATGGACGCCATCGCCCACTGCATGGAAACCTTCATGGCACCGCCCTTCAACCCACCGGCCGACGGCATTGGCCTGGATGGTCTGGCGCGCGGCTGGGCTCACATCGAACGCGCCACCAAACACGGCCAGGACCGCGACGCGCGGCTGAACATGATGAGCGCCAGCATGCAGGGCGCGATGGCGTTCCAAAAAGGGCTGGGCTGCGTGCATTCGCTCAGCCACAGCCTGGGCGGTGTCAACCCGCGCCTGCACCACGGCACGCTCAACGCGGTGTTCCTGCCAGCCGTGATCCGCTTCAACGCCGAAGCCGAGTCGATGAAGAAGGACAACCGCTTGCAACGCATGGCGCACGCCATGGGCCTGAGCAGCGGGAGCGATGTGGCCGAGGCCGTTACCGACATGAACACCCGCCTGGGTCTGCCCACGGGCCTGGGCGCCATGGGCGTCACACCTGAGCTGTTCGTCAAGGTCATCGAGGGTGCGATGGCCGACCATTGCCACAAGACCAATCCTCGCCTGGCCACCGCCGAGGACTACCGGGCCATGCTGCACGCAGCCCTGTAAGACCGGGTTCAGGCCCACCCTCTGAAAGACCGCTGGACACGTGGTCGCGACAGCGCGCTGTCGCGACCCTTTCGCGCGTCTGTCACTGGCCAAAAAGCGCCTTGAAAACACCCCTTTTGGGGGCGTTTTCCGAGTCATCGATTCATGAGCGTTTCATGAGTGGTTCGTCAATCCTCCAACGGGTGATTGCCGCAGACTGCCCTCACTGAATTCGATGCACCCACGCATGAAAACAGCTCCGCGCCGAGCGGGACTGCGCAGTGGTTGCGTCCGATCCAGGCCCAGACAACCTCCAACCAGGGTCGACCATGACATTCGCTGCTCTTTTGAACACCACCGACACCACCTTGACCGCCCGGGAAACCGAGATCCTCGACTTCATCGCGCGTGGATTCACCTCCAAACAGATCGCCCGTCAACTCAACATCAGCCCCTACACCGTGAACACGCACCGCGACAACCTGCGTCGCAAGCTGGGCGCACACAACGGTGCCCAGCTGGCATCGTGCCGGGCCACGCTGCACGGCGGTGACGCAGCGCGTTCGGCCATGGCCGGCAAGTACTGAACCCCACCCCTCATCCCACGTCCTTCAGGAGACCTCATGTCGACCACCATTCCCTACTCGCCGTCCCTGGTGCTGGGCAGCATCGTTGAACCCGCAGCCATGGAAAACCTGCTGGCCATCTCGGCGGCACAAACCCCGATCGACGCGGCGCAGGAAACGCTCAATTCATTCATCTCCATGAAGCGCAGCCTGGAGATGACGGTGCAAGAACTCATCAACATGGGCCTGGACCCCAAGGACCTGGTGAAGAAGGTCCAGGAAGTGGGCACCGATGTGGACAAGGCGGCCACGGCCTACGCCACGGTCCGGCTCGAGCAGGAACTCAAGCTGCAACCCTTGCGCGCCAAGATGCAGATCGTCAACGCCAGCGTCGAGAGCCCGATCGACTACAACCGCACCCAGATCAAGGCCCTGCCACTGGCGGCCGACTCGCTGAAGATGGACGCCCAGTTCTTCACCTTCGACGACAACGCCGAGAACGACAGCGACACGCTCTCCAACATCAAGTCGTACGTGAGTGCGGCCACCTCGTTTCTGGGCCAGGGCGTTTCATTCGACATGGCCAAGACCGCCGTGAACCAGGTCGAGAAACAGCGCCAGATGCACAAGATCTCCGGCACCCTGGTGCTCACCGCCACCTGCACCCACAAGGAGGCTCAGGTGCTCACGCCCTTCTACCTTGATGTGGACAAGGCGATTCGGGTGTGGAACCAGCTGTTCCCGGGTGCGAAGGACAAGATCCGCATGGACGAAACCACCCTGCGGCAGATCGCCGAGACCGAAGGCTCCACCACCGAGAAGTCGTTCAACATCATCTCGGGCGCCTCGCTGGGATCGAGCTTTGTGGGCATGGTGCATGTGCTCAACACCGAAGACACCACGACCAGCCAGGACGACGAGTCGCGGGCCAAGGACATGAAGGCCACGCTGTCGCTGGGCTCGGCGATTGCCTCGCTCAAGGGCGGTTTCGGCGTCGACAACTCCCTGATGACGGCGTTCGACAACTACGTGGACGCGGCCCGCAAAGGGGGCATTGGCGTGCCGATCAACTACTACCTCAAACCCATCACGCGCACCCAGCTTGCGCAGATGTGGATGAGCAAGTACTACCCCGACAAATTCCTCGCGATCCAAGGTGATGACAGCGCCGCGGCCGCCAACGCCCCGCAGCAGTAAGGGAGAGGCCACAGGAACGCCGACGACCTCGCCGCCCTCACCGGGCGCCCCGCTGACGACGTCGCCACCTGGCTGCAACCCATTGCAGCGGCGCTGACCGAGTTCGAGATCAACACGCCCGCCCGCGAGGCGGCTTTTCTGGCGCAGATCGTCCACGAGTCCGATGGACTTTGCGCGACGGAAGAGAACCTCAACTACAGTGCCCGGCGCCTGCCCGAGGTGTGGCCCAGGCACTTCTACCTGCCGCCTGATGCCGCCGACGGCCGCCTCGATGCCAGCCAGTTTGAACACCACCCCGAAGCCCTGGCCAATGTGGTCTACGCCAACCGCCTGGGCAACGGGCCCGAGAGCAGCGGCGATGGCTGGCGCTACCGCGGTCGAGGCCTGATCCAGCTGACCGGGCGGCGCCTCTACGCCGAGGCCGGCGAGGCTTTGCAACTGGACCTGGTCAACCAGCCCGACGCATTGCTGCAGCCCGCCGCCGCGGCTCGTGTGGCCGGCTGGTACTGGCAACACATCAACGGCAATGCGCTGGCCGATCCCGCCACGCCGCAATCCTTCGAGCGCCTGACGGTGGCCATCAACGGTGCGCTGACCGGCGAAGCGCATCGCGAGCAGCTGTGGAAGCGGGCGCAGTCGCTGCTCAATGCCCAGGCCTGAGCGCGCGGGCGATCGGGGTGCATCCGTGAGCTGCGGCCGGCTCCGGTGGTTTGTTGCGATGCTGGGTCTCCTGCCCTGTCTGATCTGGGCCCAGGTGCCCACCGCACCGGCGGCGCCCCGTGTGAGTGCGCTCACCGGCGAGCTGGAGCTCGGCCGCATCATCGAAGTCCAGGTCGACCACCTCGCCGACTGGAACCAGGCCATCGGCGGACCTGCGGCGACCCGAACCGGTCCAACGCCGGTGCACCCCGCCTGGCAGTTGGTGCCCTACCTCGATGGGCGCGCCCTCAGCGGCGTGACCCCGCTGGCCGTGGACCTGGGCCAGGGCCGGCTGCAGTTTCACCTGCGCATCAATGCGACCAACCGCGACACCTGGACCCACCTGCTCAGCCCGCTCGCGTTCCAGCGCGCGGTGAGCTTCACCGTGGGCCTTGAACAGGTCGATCCGTTCGCCACCGACTTCACGCTCGCCAGCCAGCGGGCGCAACTGGTCGTGATCAACTGGCGATGGTGGCTGGCCGCCGTGGTGATCGTGGCCACGCTGAGCGTGGCGTTTTGCGGCCTGGCGATGCACACCACGCTGCTGATGGAACGCTACAAGACCCCGTCTGGCGCGCTGGCTCACCGGTTCAGCCTGGCCAAGGTGCAGCTCGCCCTGTGGTTCTTTGTGATCTTCAGCGCCTTTCTCGTGATCTGGCTCGTCACCGCCAATGTCGACACCCTGAACAGCTCCATCCTCTCCACGCTGAGCATCAGCGCCGGCACCGCACTGGGAGACACCTTCGTCAAGGCCTCGGGTCCCACCACCGCCACGGGGGTGGTTCGGGGTGACAACGCGGACGCCTTTCTTGCCCCCAGCTGGACAGCCAGGCGCTTTGTGCGTGAACTGCTCTCCGACGATGAAGGCTGCTCCATCGCCCGCTTCCAGATGCTGGCCTGGACCGTTGCACTGGTGATCGTCTTCCTGGTCGATGTCTTCGACGACCTGCAAATGCCCGTGTTTGGTCCCGAGCTCCTTTATCTGCTCGGATTGAGCACGGGCACCTACGTGGCCCACCGGGTACCCGAGATGCAGCGCGATCGGCAGCGCAGCGTGGCCGCGGGTCAAGGTCCCAGTGCTGCAGCCCTGCCCACCCAATCCCCGTGAACGGGTGTTTTCAGGGGCTCGAATGCCCGTATCTGCAACTGCCCATTGTTTCAACCTCTTGACAGCCGTTACCAGCCAGCACCTTGATGGCGGTGCCCTAGGTCGACGAACCTATGGTCAATTAGCACTTAACAACCTATAAATAACTTCGCATGACGCCTTTTTAGTTCTTACAAACTACTAAATTGCTTACATTTTGTCGATGCGAGCTGAGCACAGGTGGTCGCCTCCCGCTGCTCAGCCGAGGCGCTTGCGTGGTGGGCTGCCAGGCAACGGGCCTGCACAAGAGCTCGGAGCGTTGGGACAGGACCGGCGAATCGTCCACAAGGAACCAAGATGATGGAAAAGAACAGCGCTTGGAAGGAGGAGTACCACTTCGCGAACTGCGTCATTCGCAGCGACACGCGGGAGCTCTTGAGGGATGGTGTGGTTCAGAAAATCGAGCGACGGTCGTTTGACCTGATCCTGTACCTGCTCAAGCTGGAGGGACGGGTGGCCAGCAAGGACGAGTTGCTCGAGCATGTGTGGGGCAACCATTTCGTCTCCGAATCGGTGATCGCGCAAAGCATCATGAAAGTGCGCAAAGCACTCGGCATCACCGGCAAGGAACCCGGTCCGATCAAGACCATTCACCGGGTGGGTTACCGGTTTGCCAGCGAAGTCCGAACGAGCATCCGCACGCCGCACCTGCCCTCGCCGGTGCCCCGCTTGAGCAGCCCGAAACGTGTCCTGTGGCTCCCCACCGATTGCGCCTTGTCCCGCGCGGACCTGTCCTGGGTTCGTTACGGCCTTTTGTCGGTCGCCAGCCATGAGTTGAACGGGCATGGGGTGCTCACGGTCCCCGCCAGCGAGGCGATCCGGCTGCATGAATCCCTGCAGGAAGATGGGGCCACATGGACCGACGATCACCGCATCCGGGAGATCGGCATGCCGACGGTGCGCAGCCGCCTGACCGCGCAGGGCGAGCGGTTCCGGTTCGAATGGTGGATGCAGATCGACGGCATTGGCCACGGCAACGAGGTCGAGGGACCAGCACCCGCCGAACTGGCCTTGCGGGCTGCTCGCGAGGTGGCGCTCACCATTCGCCTGCCGTCGGCGCTCCCGTGCGCAACGGGGCAGGAGGCGAAGTTCTGGGAAGAAGCCAGTCGCCTGGTGGCCTTGGCCGTGTCGCTCGATCAGGCGGAGGTCGCCAGAGCACTGATGTCGATCTGCGTCGAGCGGTCCGAATGTCCTTTGTCCATCTGGGCCGAATGTGTGCTGGACATGGCGCAGCGGGCCGACGAGGCGACGCCGGCGTTCGTTGAGCGCATGCTGCAGCGGGCACAAAGCGAACAGGATCGAATGTTCGAGGGCTGGGCGCAGCTGTGCATGGCCTTGCACCACCAGCTCCAGCGCCGCACGCCGCAAGCGGTTGAACTGGCCATGAGCGCCGTGGCGTTGGCGCGCCAGGCCGACCCCCATGCTCTGCAGGCCAGGGCACTTCTGCTCGCCGCCGGATTGTTGGCCTCCGCGGGCCAGACCGGCAAGGCCGCCGAGCTGTGGCGCGAGGCGGCGAGCCAGGTGGGCCAGTCACCCGCACCGGACATGGTCTGCCGTGTGCATTTGCTGCAATGCGAGCTGGATCACATGGGCATGGCCCACACCGCCCTGGACACCCCGCCCGATGGACTGGCCGCGGTGCGCTGGTTGGGCCAGACGCCCCTGGCCGCCAAGATCTGGGTGTATCAGGGCATTCAGTCCTGCGCGCGGGGCGAATGGGAGACCAGTCGGCAGCAACTGGAGACAGCCCTGCGCGCCAGCGACAAGGGCCTGTCTGCCGCGGCCAGCCTGTTCGCCCATCTTCAGCTCGGCAACTTTCACGCACGCTGCGGCGATCTGGCCGCACTGGTGACCTGCATGAATGCCGTCAGCCAACCTGCGCTTCGCTGCTCGCCCCTGGGCAGCGCGGTGGGGCGATGGTTGGAGGCCCGACGTTGGTATCTGGAAGGCGATGCCGTTCGGGCGCTGGCGTCGGCGGAGGCAGCCCTGGGTGAGATGACCAATCATGGCGTCTGGTGCGGCGAGGACCAATGGCTTTTTGTGGCCCAGATGGCCCTGATCGCCGGCAACCGGCGCGCGGCTCGCGTCCTCCTCCAGCGGCTGCAGGCCAGGCCAGAGCGGCCCGTTCTGCCGGTGCGGCAGGCCACCGCGCTGGCTGTGGAAGGCATGGTCGAGTACGCCGAAGGCCATCCGGGCAAGGCGCTGGGCTTGTTCGAGCAGGCCTGCGGGCTGGCGCGCGGCACGCTGATGTCGAACATCCTGTTGTTCGGCCACACCTGGCTGGCCCTGATCGATGGGCGAAACCCGTCGCCCGCGCAGTTGGGGCCTGCCGGGCAATGGGTGGAAGTCACACGCGAAGGACGCTTTGTTCGCGGCATGTTGCAGAACAAGCCCTACTGGGCGATGGCGCGGCGCCAGCTCCCTGTCTTGCTGGGCACCGGTGTGCAGTCCATGGAGCATGGGGTTTGCGACGTGGGTGAAGGGGGCCAAGTGAGCTACGCCCACCACCTTCCGCTGCCGGTGTGATGTCCCGTCACGTCATCCGGGCGCTGCTGCCCACCGACACCAGCGCTTTCACCGCGTTCGAGCGGGACAACCAGGCAGCATATGAGCGGTTCAACGAACCTCGCCCGGAGGGCTACTACAGCGACGCTGGTCTTCTGCAAGCCTTCAAAAGGCTGCTCTCGCGGCAGGTCGCCGGGCGGTATGAGACACGCGTCGCCACGGGCGTGAATCACGCCCGGTGGGTGGCCAAAGGCAGTCTGACTGTGCACAGCAACGCCGAAGGGCGCGTCGCCAGACTGGTCTACCAGACGGATCACCAGCACTGGAAGCAAGGCGCAGGGGCGGCCTTGCTCACCGACCTCCTGTACCGGGCCCAACGCATGGACCTGCAGCGGGTGGAAGCGCTGATCGCAGCGGACAACCTGGTGTCACTGCACTTGCTTCGTCGCGCCGGTTTCAGGGCTGTGGGCTGGGTGGCGCCCGCCCAGCTGCGACGGGGACCGATCGACTGCTTGCTGCTGGGCCGGGCCGTGGGAAGCGTCGATGGATGGCCCCTGTCGCGCGCCCACGTGCACCTGCCCGCGTGATTCGGCCAGTTCCACCTGCCGCTGGCGCTCCGCGAGCTGGGCCTTTTCCTGCTCGCTGCGCTGATCGTGGCAATGCGGGCAGCTCACACCCTTGACGTAGTGCGGCGAGGCCTTCTCGGCCGCGCTCAATGGCCAACGGCAAGAGCGGCACAACTCGTGGGGTCCCGGCTGCAAACCATGGCCCACGCTCACGCGTTCGTCGAACACAAAACAGTCGCCCTGCCAGGCGCTTCGCTCGGGCGGGATCTCTTCGAGGTACTTGAGGATGCCGCCCTCCAGGTGGTAGACCTCCTCAAACCCGCGCATCTTCAAGAGCGCGGTCGACTTCTCGCAGCGGATGCCGCCAGTGCAGAACATCGCCACCTTGGGCTTGCTTCCCTCTTGCAGGGCCGGCTGTGCGTCCAGCCAGGCCGGCAGTTCGGTGAAGGTCTTGATGTTCGGGTTGACCGCACCGGCGAAGGTGCCGATGGCCACCTCATAGTCGTTGCGGGTGTCGATCACCAGCACATCCGGGTCGGCCAGCAAGGCGTTCCAGTCCTGCGGTTTCACATACTGGCCCACGGTCTTGTTCGGGTCCAGGCCGGGCACGCGCAAGGTGACGATCTCGTTTTTGAGCCGAACCTTCATGCGGTGAAACGGCGGGTGATCGCTCCACGACTCCTTGTGCGGCAGGCGGGCCAGGCGCACGTCAGATCGCAGGTGCGCCAGCACGGCACGAACGCCCGCTTCGGGCCCGGCGATGGTGCCGTTGATGCCTTCGCGGGCGATCAGCAGCGTGCCCTTGACGCCGTTGGCTTCACAGCAGGCCAGCAAAGGTTCGCGCAAGTCAGCGAAATCGGACAGGTCGACGAATTGGTACAAGGCGGCGGTGAGGAACATGGGGGCGCGAGGCTCGGCGGACATGGCCCCAATTATCCCCCTCCCCTGCCCGCTCACAGCGCTTGGATCTGGGTGGGGTCGGGTCGCTCCAGCCACTGCGCAAACTCGTCCGCCAATTGCTGGCTGGCGCCGGTGGCCCCTTTCCAGGCCTTCATGCGCCCGGACAGGTCGGGGCCGTAGCGGGTGAAGTCCTGGCGATCGGGCAGCTTGCCGTTGGGCAGTGTCTTCACCCAGGCGGGATCGGGTGCCAGCACCAGCATGTGATCCAGTGCGGCGCTGCTGCGGTGCCGGGACTTCCACGCCTTGTCCAGCCAGCCCGGCACCACCGATTGCTGGAAATGGGGGTACAGCACGATGGGGGCGGCGGTGGTTGGCTGGTAGCGCAGGTGCAGGTGGTAGTCGGTGATACCGCCGTCCCAGTAGGCACCGGGCGGCGCCCCGGCAATGCCGTGCACCGGACGCAGCACGAACGGAATGGAGCAGCTGGCCTGCAGCGCATCCATGAAGTTGGCGTCACTCAATGGGACCTGGCGCGTGCGGAAATCCTCTGTGCCAAACGGCAGCTGGGCGGCGGTGGAAAACACCACGCGCTCCAGCCACGCACCCAGCGCCTTGCGGTGCAGCGCATTCGCGGCAAATGCGCCCAGGTAACCCAGCGGGGTGCGCACGCGGCCATCGCGCCCCAGCAGGTGGCGCCCGCGAGAGGTGACGATGTGCAGCCGGTAGCGCTTCTGGTTGAGCACCTCAGGGATGCGACCGCCGTAGAACAGCCGAAGGTTGCCGGCGAACTGCTCGCTCACTTGGTCGGGTGTGGGTCGTTTCTGGCCAGGGGGCAAGGCGTAGTGCTGGGCGATGTAGTCGCGCTCCAGCCGCTCGAAGGCTGCCACCGGGTCATGAAGGCAGGCTGTGGCCATGCGCCAGGCGCCAATCGACGCGCCCACCAGGTGCACCGGCTGGTCGCTTTGCGGCAACCATTGACCAAACAGGAAACGGTCAAGTGGCCCGAGGATCAGGCCTTTGGGACCACCGGCGGCGGCGGGGATCACACCCACATCCTGCGGGCGCAGACCGTGTTGCTGGATGTGCTGGAGGGCGCGCGGACCAGCGTAGAGGCGAAGGGCTTGCATGGGCTGCGATTGTCACGCAGTCCCGTGCCCGCCCAGCTTCAATGACCCGAGGCTTCTTCGGCTTCGGTGATCTCGGTGTGGCGCGAGATCGAGGGAATTTCTTCGGCCACCACCGTGTCGGGGTCGATGCCCAGCACCAGGCCCACAGGATCGGGGTAGGTGTTGATGAGCAGCTCGGAACGCATGGCCTGTTCTTCAGCCCGGGCGCGCCAGGAGCCGATGTGGATCACGCCGGCAATGGGCTCGTAGACCTCGTTCTCGAATGGCGCCGTCTGGTGCTCGATGGCATTGATCATGCGGCGTGGGAAGTTCCATTCACGCGCCAGCGCAGCGCCCACTTCGGCGTAGCTGTAGCCGAACAGACCGCGCTCGGCCGTGGATCGCTTGAGATCGAGCATGGGCACGCTGCGGTCCAGGTCGATCATCGCCTCGGGCATGCCCACATGCATCACGAGTTCGCCGATGCCATGGATGAGACCGGCGGTGAAAGCGGTGTTCTCGTCGATGCGGATCGGCAGTGCGATGTAGCGCGACAGGTTGGCGGTGTTGAGGCTGTAGCGCCAGAACTGATTGAGGTTGACACCGCCCACGGCGTGAAAGCCCTCGCCCAGCGAGGCGGCGATGACCAGGGCGCGCACCTTGATCAGGCCCAGCACCTGAATGGCTTCACGCGCGCTGGACACCGAGCGGTGCAGACCGAAAAAGGCCGAGTTGGCGGTCTTGAGCAGCTTGGCGGTGAGCACCGGGTCGTCTTCGATGTAGGCCGCTGCCTGCATCGCGTCGACATCTTCCTGGTCGAAGGTCTCGATCAGTTTGCGCACCACCTTGGGTGCAGACGGCAGGGCATCGGGCCGTTTCAGGAGCTTGTCGAGTTGCATGTCTTTTCCCCGCCTTGAGTGCCGACCCGAATGGGGCTTGCTGCCATTTTTATCGCCTGAAAGTTTGCGCACTTGAGGACTTTTTCAGTCAATGAAGGCGCCCAGCGCCTGGCTGAACGACCACTCCGACGGATCCTTGCCGAGCACGCTGTCCAGGTCCAGGCCGAGCGAGAGGCCCACCAGGTCGGGAAAGGTGGCGACCAGGCCGTTTTCATCGAGCTGGATTTCCTCGGCACGCGCACGCCACGAGGCGAGGTGGAGCACGCCGCCCAGGGGGTCGTAGGCCTCGCCTTCGAAGGGGCTGATCTGGTTGTTCAGGGCCGAGACGATGGTGGTGGGGAACTGCCACTTCTCGGCCATGCCCGCACCCACCTGGGCGTAGGTGTAGCCGAACATCGACATCTCGGCTTGCGCCCTGTTCAGGTCCAGGGGGGGTGTGCCCATGTCCAGCGGGGCGACCAGATCGGGCATGGCGATGTGCATGATCAGATCGCCGATGGCGTGGATCAGGCCGGCGGTGAAGGCGTTGCTCTCGTTCTGGCGCAGCACGCCCGCGAGCGATTTGGAAATGTCGGCCACGCGCAGGCTGTAGCGCCAGAACTGCGGCAAGTTCACGCCGGGCACGTTCTTGAAACTGGAGCCCAGCGCCGCGGCCATCACCAGCGAACGCACATGGGTCATGCCGAGCATGGCCACGGCTTCTTCGGCGCTGCCGATCTTGCGGCTGACACGAAAGAAGGCCGAGTTGGACAGTCGAAGCACCCGCGTGGTGAGCGACGGGTCCTGTGAGATCAGGTCGGACACCCGCTTGGGGTTCGGATCGTCCTTGTTCATCTCCGCCAGCAGGTCGGACACGGTGCGCGACATCGCGGGCAGCGCGCGGGGAAAGTTCAGCAGGGCTTCGAGTTGCATGGGGTGAAGTCCGGTGGCGGCTTGGGGTCGTTGCGGGCATTGACCTGATCAATTACCCGTCCCATGGTGTATCGGCACCCAGGCACCCAACTTGAGCCCCGACCCCGCCCCGGAATGGCCGGTTTGAACCGGCCAGTTTCAGCCCTTGCGGTCTTTGCCCGAGCCCTGCAGACGGGCAAACGCGGAAGCCATGGCCGAGGGTGCCGTTGCCCCCGAACTGCCCGAGGTGACGCGAGCGTCGGAGCGACCCGATCGGACCGGCTCGAAGCGGTTGTCGCGCGGGCCTGCGCCCTGCCCTGCGCAGCGCCCCGGTGCTCCACCAGGCGCGTCACCCAGTTTCATCGACAGGCCGATGCGTTTGCGCGCCACGTCGACCTCCATCACCTTGACCTTGACGATGTCGCCAGTCTTGACGATCTCGCGCGCATCGTTGACGAACTTGTGCGCCAACTGGCTCACGTGCACCAGCCCGTCCTGGTGCACGCCCAGGTCGATGAAAGCGCCGAACTGGGCCACGTTGCTCACCGTCCCTTCGAGAATCATGCCCTCGCGCAGGTCGCTGATGTCATCCACGCCATCGTTGAAGCGCGCCACCTGGAAGTCCGGGCGGGGATCGCGGCCTGGTTTTTCCAGCTCGCCCAGGATGTCCTTGACCGTGATCACACCAAAGCGCTCGTTGGCGAACAGCTCCGGGCGCAGCGTCTTGAGCATGTCGGCGCGGCCCATGAGTTCGGCCACCGGCTTGCCGGTGGTTTTCATGATCTGCTCGACCACCGGGTACGTCTCCGGGTGCACGCCGGTCATGTCGAGTGGGTTGTCGCCGCCCCGGATGCGCAGGAACCCCGCGCTCTGCTCGAAGGTCTTGGCGCCCAGGCCGGCCACGTCCATGAGCTGCTGGCGGTTCTTGAACGCACCGTGCGCTTCGCGCCAGCGCACCACGGCCTTGGCCACACTGCCGGAGAGGCCCGACACCTTGGACAGCAGCGGCACGCTGGCGGTGTTGAGGTCCACGCCCACGCCGTTCACGCAGTCTTCCACCACCGCGTCCAGCGTGCGGGCGAGTTCGCTCTGGTTCACGTCGTGCTGGTACTGGCCCACGCCGATGCTCTTGGGGTCGATCTTCACCAGCTCGGCCAGCGGGTCTTGCAGGCGGCGCGCGATGCTGGCCGCGCCACGCAGGCTCACGTCCACGTCGGGCATTTCCTGGGACGCGAACTCGCTGGCGGAATAAACCGAAGCACCCGCCTCACTCACCACCACCTTCTGGATCTCGGGGCGGGCGAGCTGCTTCATCAGGTCGGCGGCCAGCTTGTCGGTTTCGCGGCTGGCGGTGCCGTTGCCGATCGCGATCAGGTTCACACCATGCTTTTCGCCCAAAAGCCGCAACGTGTGCAAAGCACCGTCCCAGTCTCGCCGGGGTTCGTGCGGGTAAACCGTGGCGGTATCGACCAGCTTGCCGGTGGCATCGACCACCGCCACCTTCACGCCGGTGCGGATGCCCGGGTCCAGGCCCATCACCACCTTCGGGCCGGCGGGCGCGGCCAGCAGCAGGTCGCGCAGGTTGTCGGCGAACACCTTGATGGCCACCGCCTCGGCGCTCTCGCGCAGGCGGGCAAACAGGTCGCGCTCGCTGGACAGCGAGAGCTTTACCCGCCAGGTCCAGGCCACGCATTTGCGCAACAAATCATCGGCCGGGCGGCCTTGGTGGCTCCAGCCCAGTTGCAGGGCGATGCGGCCTTCGGCCAGCGAAACCACGGGTGCGGCCTTGCCTGTCGCTGCGGGGGCCACCTCGGGCTCGGGCAGCACCAGCTTTGCGTCCAGGATCTCCAGCGAGCGCCCACGGAACACCGCCAGCGCGCGGTGCGAGGGCACGCGTGAAATGGGTTCGTCGTAGTCGAAGTAGTCGCGAAACTTCGCCACCTCGGGTGCGTTCTCGTCCTTGCCGGCCACCAGCGTGCTCCTGAGAAGGCCTTCAGCCCAGAGCCATTCGCGCAGGTTCTGCAGCAGCGCCGCGTCTTCCGCCCAGCGCTCGCTGAGGATGTCGCGCACGCCATCAAGCACAGCGGCCACGGTGGAGAAGTCGGCGCCGGGCTTGCCGTCGTCCAGCACCTCGGGCGGTTTCAGAAAGGCTTCGGCCTCGGTCAACGGATTCAAGCTCGGGTCGGCCCACAACTTGTCGGCCAGCGGCTCGATGCCGAACTCCCGCGCGATCAGGCCCTTGGTGCGCCGGCGTTGCTTGAACGGCAGGTAGAGGTCTTCCAGCTCCTGTTTGGTGGCGGCCAGCAGCACCGCAGCGCGCAGCTCGGTCGTGAGCTTGCCCTGCTCGTCGATGCTCTTGAGGATGGTCTCCCGACGGGCTTCGAGTTCACGCAGATAGTCCAGCCGAAAGGCCAGTTCGCGCAGCTGGATGTCGTCCAGCCCGCCGGTGGCTTCCTTGCGGTAGCGTGCGATGAAGGGCACGGTGGCCCCACCGTCGATGAGGTCCACGGCGGCCTGGACCTGGTGGACGCCCACCCGGATTTCCTGCGCGATTTGCGCAACGATGTTCTGCATCTTTGGCTCGGGTCGCCTCTGGGGCGCCTGTCTGTGTGATTGAAAAAGCCGGGGAGTTTGCCACACGGCTTGAGCCACCTTGGCGCACGGCAGGGGCCGGCGGCGCAGTGACTTTTCTCATGCTGGCATGACTTATGTCGCCAACAAATTGGCCTGCTGTCTGGAAATACTCCCGTTGGAGTATGGGTCGTTTTGATACCCCTTCCTAGTATCGCTCCCACCCCGAAGCGGCCCACTGCGCGAGGAGTTTCCTTGAATCGGTCGCCGCGACCCATCGACTTACCCTGGAGCGTTCATGAGCAGCTATTTCCGCCTAACCCGGTATTTCACCGCCACCAGCCTCGTGGCTTTCGGGGTGGTCGCCGCCACCCTCATGTATTTCGAGCACCGTCAGTCCAACTTTTTCCAGGACGTGCAAACCAGCGGCGCGACGATGCTCAGCGACATCCAGAGCGATTTCGTGACCCGCGCCGATGCCGTGGCCCGGCGCGACCTGCTGGCGGTGAACGAACAAGGCAACGTCAACCTGACCCGCCTGTTCTCAAACGCCTTGTGGGCGAGCGATCTCTCGCCTTATCTCGCCGAGAGCGGCACGGTCGACTTCTCGACCTGCAGGACCCTACCCGATGTGTTGGACGAAAACGGCAAGCCGGGCGCCACGCCGGAGAAGAAGGCCTGCTTCAAAGACACCGGTGCGCAACTGCGCGCGCTGGCCACCTTCGCGCCGCTGGATGCGCGGGTGCGCGAAGCCATGCAGGGCAGCACCATTTTCAAGATCAAGGTGTATGACCTCACCGGCATCACCATCTACTCCACCGAAGTCGCACAGATCGGCGAAGACAAATCGGGCAGCGAGGCTTGGCGGGCGGCCGCGCGTGAAGCCAAGGCGCTCAGCGAACTGACCTTTCGCAACAAGTTCAGCGCCCTGCAGGGTGTGGTGGAAAACCGGGACCTGATCGCCAGCTATTTGCCCGTGATCGAGCCGGGCAGCCACAAGGTTGTGGGGGTGTTCGAGGTGTACTCGGACGTGACGCCATTCCTCGGACAGATCAAGGCCACATCGGGCGAATTCAAACAGGTGGCGCAGACCAACGAGACTCGTCTGGCCGACCAGGCCTCCGACAACCACCAGCAGGTGCAAGACAGCTCCAATCGGCAGTTGCTCATCGTGGCCGGCCTGCTCGCGGTGCTGTATGTCGTGCTGTTGAGCATCGTGCGCCGTGCCCAGACCGTCATCGAGCGCCAGGCCCGGGAAAGCGATGCCACCAAGCAGCGGCTGGCCCAGTCGGAAAAAATGACCTCGCTGGGGCAGATGGTGGCCGGCGTGGCGCACCAGCTCAACACGCCGCTGGCCTTCTCCAAGAACAACGTGCAGATGTCCATTCAGGCGCTGGACCAACTCGAAGGAGCGGTGCACCGCCAGATCCGCCACACCAGCTACACGACCGAAGCGGTGCATGGTGGATCGGACACCCTCATGGAGTCGGCGAACGAGGCCCGGGTCGAGCAAGAGCTTGCCCTTGCCATGCTGGAAGTGCGCGAGGCGCGCGAGATGCTCAATGACGTGCTCATGGGAATGGGCCAGATGAACGAGCTGGTGGACAACCTTCGCAGCTTCACCCGCCTGGACCGCGCCCAGACCGCCGAGGTGAACCTCAACACCGCGTTGGGCACCGTGTGCTACATCGCAAAAACCGTGATCTCGACCAAGGTCCGCCTGGAACAGGACTTTGAACCGCTGCCCGCCATCGAGTGCAACGTGTCGCAGCTCAACCAGGTGTTCCTCAACCTGATCAACAACGCTGCACAGGCCATCAAGAGCACGGGCACGATCACCGTGTCCACCCGCGCCGACACCGAACGCATCACGGTGAGCATCCGTGACACAGGCTGCGGCATCCCGGCCGATGTGCTGCCCCACATTTTTGAGCCCTACTTCACCACCAAAGTCGACGGAGAAGGCACTGGCCTGGGGTTGGCGATCGCGCGCAACATCGTGCAGGAGCACGGCGGTGACATCGAGGTCAGCAGCGACGTGGGCCTGGGCTCCGAGTTCCGGGTGCGGCTGCCGATTGGCAAGGCGGCATGACCATGAGCCAGGTTTCACTGCCCAAGGTGTTGTGCGTCGATGACGAGCCTGGTCTGCTGCGCTCCCTGAGGTGGTTGCTGCGCGGTCAGTACGAGGTGGCCGTGGCCAGCAGCGGCTTTGATGGACTGGCCTTGCTCGGCGCCGAGAACTTCGATGTGGTCATCAGCGATCAACGCATGCCTGGCATGACAGGTACCGAGTTCCTGGAGCGCGCCAAACAGGTGTCGCCACGCAGCATCCGGCTGCTGCTCACAGGCTACTCGGACTTCAATGCCGTGCTGAGTTCGGTCAACGACAGCGAGGTTTTCCGCTTCATCTCCAAGCCTTGGGACAACCAGAAGCTGCTGGACACCGTGGGCGATGCGGCCAAGGTGGCCCGCATGACGCAAACATCGTGGGTCGATTTCCAGGACACGGTGACGTCGCAGGGGTCCGACGTTTTTGACGAGAGCGTGCTGGTGTTCGACAGCGACCCCGGCGCGAGCGCGCAGTGGCAGGCCGCGATCAAGAACGCTGGCAAGCTGCTGTGCACGAACGACATCGGCGAAGCGGTCAGTCACCTGACGCGCCAGAAGGTCGCCGTGTTGATCACCGACATCGAGGGTGCGCAGTCGCAGCAGATGGACCTGATCCGTGCCGTTCGCCGCAACCAACCCCAGGTGGTTGTGCTGGTCTACAGCCGTGAACGCGACAGTGCGACGATCGGCCGGCTGATCAACGAGGGGCAGATTTACCGTTTCATTGCCAAGCCCGCGGGACCGGAGTTCCTGAATCGCACCTTGAGGTCCGCCCTGGCCCGCCACCGGCAGCTGGTGGCGGTGCCCGAGCGCATCAAGCGCCACCAGGCGCAGGTGTCGGAAGACATCGATTTCGAACTGGACTTCGCATCGGCGTCGAGCCAGTTCCCGACCGCCAGCCGAAAGCCGGTCACCGGTGCACGGGGGTGGTTGCAACGCCTGTTTGGTTGAGTCCTCAGCGTCCCTGGTTCAAGGGCCTCAGCGGCTCGCGCGCACCCGCAGGGAACTGCTCAACCCCGCCAGCAAGGCGCACCCGGCCGCCAGGTGCAAGGCGATCATCTCGCCCTGTCCGTCGTGCTGGTTCCACACCGCGTAGATCGCCGCCAGCATCACCGCGCCCAGCGTCTGCCCCGTGAGCCGGGCGGTGCCCAGCATGCCGCTGGCCGCGCCACTGCGGTGCAGCGGTGCGCTGGTCACGATGGTGTGGTTGTTGGGCGACTGGAACAGGGCAAAACCGGCGCCACACAAGGCCAGGCGCCAGGCCATGTCCAGGCTGGTGGGGTCGGTGGGCAGCCAGCCCAGCGCGAGCAGACCGGTGGCAAACACGCCCATGCCGATGCCACCCAGCCAGCCCGCCGGGTAACGGCCGATCAACCGCCCCGCGATGGGCGCCACCGCCACCGTGGCCAGCGGCCACGCCGTGAGCAACAACCCGGCCGCCATGTGGCTGCGGCCTTGCACCTCCAGCAGGAGGAATGGCAAGGAAATGAAGGCCAGCATCTGCGCCGAAAACGCACCCAGCGACGAGGCCATGGACAGGGCAAACACGGGGATGCGCAACAGGTCCAGCGGGAAGAGCGGCGCGGCAAGAAACCACTGCCGGCGCAGGTACACCCCACCCACCGCCACACCAGCGGCCAGCAGGGTCCAGCCCAGCGGTGAAGCGCCGTGCGCCGCATCGCCGCGCACACCCAGTTGCTCGGCGCCGATGAACACCAAGGTGAACATCAGGATGTTGAGCAGCACGTCGATCAGCGAAAACTGCGGCGTGGCGCCCGTGCGTTGTGGGTTGGCAGGCAGGGCGCGGCGGCCCATCCACAGGGTGAGCAGGCCCAGTGGCAGGTTCAGTGCGAACAGCCAGGGCCAGGAACCCACGGACAGGATGGCCGCCGCCACGGCCGGTCCGGCCATGGCCGAGGTGGCCACCACCATCGAGTTGATGGCCATGCCGCGTCCCAGTCGATCGCTGGGGTAGATCAGGCGCACCAGGGCGGTGTTCACGCTCATGATGCCGGCCGCACCCAGGCCTTGCAGCGCGCGCGCAGCCGTGAGCATGAGCAGCGAGTCGGCCAGCATGGCGAGCACCGACGACAGCACGAACAGCGCCATGCCGACCATGTAAACGCGCCGGTAGCCCAAGCGGTCTCCCAGCGCTGCCAACGGCAGCAGCATGACCAGCGAAGCGATCTGATACGCGTTGACCACCCAGATGGCCTGCGAAGCGGGAGCGTTGAGTTCGCGCGCGATGCCCGGCAGCGCCAGGTTGACGATGCTGCCGTCCATCACCGCCATGGCGATGCCCAGCACGATCACCAGCACGGCCCGGCCGCGCTGGGGTTGCGGCAGGCCGTCGCGCGGCATCAGCCCTGTGCCTCAGGCGCCAGGTGCGCTCGCCCGTCACCCCCCAGCGTGATCCAGGTCAGCGCCACGCCGATCAGCGCGCCCGAGGCCATGCCCACCACCATGGGCAGGGGTTTTCCGTTGGCGAACAGGCTCACGATGCCCATGGCCGCCGCGCCGCCCAGCATCTGCAGCGTGCCCAGCAGGGCCGAGGCGGTGCCGGCAATGGCGCCGTGTTTTTCCAGCGCGAGCACCGAGGTGGTAGGAATCACCAGGCCCATGAAGCCGCTGGCCACGAAGTACAAGGCAATGAGCACGGCGAGCTCGTCACCCCCGGCGAGGTAATAGGCCAGCAACAGCGACATGGTGAGGCCCGATGCGCTCGCGGCCACCTTCACCAGCCGCACCAGGCCGAAGCGCCGACCCAGCAGGCCGGTGAACTGCGAAGCGCCGATGAAGGCGACGGCGTTGAACGAAAACGCCAGGCTGTACTGCACCGGCGTGAGGCCATAGTGGTTGATCAGCACAAACGGTGAGCCCGCCAGGTACACGAAGAAACCAGCCATCGCCGTGGCGCCGATGCCCACCAGGCCAAGGTAGTGCCAGTCGCGCAGCAGCACGCCGTAGGCTCGCAAGGCGCTGCCCAGGCTGCTTTCCACGCGGTCGGCCGCGCCGCGAGTCTCTTGCAATGCGCCATAGACCAGCGCCAGGCCGGCCACCGAGGCCAGGGCCACAGCCCAGAACACGCCACGCCAGCCGGTCAGCGCGATCACGCCGCTGCCCACCAGCGGCGCCAGGATGGGCGAGACGCTGAACACCAGCATCAGCAGCGACATGAGGCGAGCGGCGTCGGCCCCGGTGTGGAGGTCGCGCACCACGGCGCGCGGAATCGCCATGCCGGCAGCCGCGCCCAGGCCTTGCAGGAAGCGCAGGAACACCAGGGTTTCAATGTCGGTGGCCAGTGCGCAGCCGATGCTGGCCAGCGTGAACAGGCCCAGACCGAAATACAGCGGCGGCTTGCGCCCGACCATGTCGGAGACCGGGCCGTAGAGCAATTGCCCCACGCCGAGCGCGAGGAAAAAAGCGGTCAGGCTGAACTGCACCGGGCCGACATCGGCACCCAGGCTGCGGCCGATGTCGGGCAGCGCGGGCAGGTACATGTCGATGGCAAAGGGACCAATGGCGGAAAGCAGGCCCAGGATCAGGGCCATCTTGAGGTAGCGGGAGAAGAACATCATCGGTATTGTCCCCGCGCTGCGATGGCATTGCCTCAGCGCGGTTGGGTCGCTCTGGTGTAGGCGCCGCTTCCGTGCGTCACAATTTCGCCTTTCGTTGATCCAACCACCCGGAGTTCCCCATGGCCGTTGAAGGCAGCGCAGGCGATCTGCTCAAAGTCGTCACCCTGCTGGGCGCAGCGGTGGTGGCCGTGCCCTTGTTCAAGCGCCTGGGCCTGGGCTCGGTGCTGGGCTACCTGGCGGCGGGCCTGGCGATCGGCCCGTTTGGCCTGGCGCTCATCAGCGACCCGGCGACCATCCTGCACACGGCCGAACTCGGTGTCGTGATGTACCTGTTTGTCATCGGGCTGGAAATGCAGCCCTCCCACTTGTGGAGCCTGCGCCGCGCCATCTTCGGCCTGGGCAGCCTGCAGGTGGTGGTGTGCGGCCTGCTGCTCACCGGCGTGGGTCTGGCGTTCGGCTTCTCGCTGCCGGTCTCGTTCGTGAGCGCCATGGGCTTTGTGCTCACCTCCACCGCCGTGGTGATGCAGCTGCTGGGCGAGCGCGGCGACATGGCGCAGCCGCGTGGGCAGAAGATCGTGGCGATCCTGCTGTTTGAAGACCTGCTTATCGTGCCGCTGCTGGCCGTGGTGACCTTCATGGCGCCGCCCGACCTGGCGGGCACAGCGGCCGCCACCTCGTCGCGCTGGGCCACCATCGGCCTGGCGCTGGGCTCGCTGGTGGCGCTCGTGGCTGCCGGCGTATGGCTGCTCAACCCCCTCTTCCGCGTGCTGGCCAACGCCAAGGCGCGCGAGGTCATGACCGCCGCCGCCCTGCTGGTGGTGCTGGGCGCGGCACTGCTGATGCAGGTGGGCGGCCTGTCCATGGCCATGGGCGCTTTCCTGGCCGGTGTGCTGCTGTCTGAGTCCACCTTCCGACACCAGCTCGAAGCCGACATCGAGCCCTTCCGTGGCCTGCTGCTGGGCTTGTTCTTTCTGAGCGTGGGCATGTCGCTGGATCTCTCAGCGGTGGCGAGCAACTGGCCGCTCATCGTGGCTGGCGTGGTCGCGATGATGGTGGTCAAGGCACTGTGTATCTACAGTGTGGCGCGCTTCGCGAAGAGTTCACACGCCGACGCGCTGGACCGCGCCGTGCTCATGGCCCAAGGGGGCGAATTCGCCTTCGTGCTGTTCGCCGCGGCCCTCGGCGCGAAGGTGATCGACCCGGTCGTCAACGCCAACATGACCGCCATCGTCGTGCTCTCCATGGCGCTCACCCCGCTGGTGGTGCTGGTGCACCGGCGCCTGGCGACGAAGCCGGGCGTTTCCATGGAGGGCATCGAAGCTGTCAATGGCCAGGCTGCCAGCGTGCTGGTGATCGGTTTTGGCCGCTTTGGCCAGATCGCCAGCCAGGGCGTGATCGCGCGTGGTGCGAGCATCACCATCATCGACAACAACGTGCAGATGATCCGCGACGCCGAGGCCTACGGCTTCAAGGTGTATTACGGCGACGGCTGCCGCGCCGATGTGTTGCACGCCGCCGGCGCACACAACGCAAGCGCCATCCTGGTGTGCCTGGACAACAAGGGCGCCGCCACCCGCATTGCCGAACTGGCCAGAACCGAGTTCCCGCAGGCCGAACTGCTGGTGCGCGCCTTCGACCGCGAACACGTGCTCGAGTTGCGCAAGGCCGATGTGGGCTACCTCGTGCGCGAAACCTTTGAATCGGCCATGGCCATGGGCCGCCAGGCTGTGCTCACCCTGGGCGCGGCCGAAGAAGAAGCCGACGAGGTGATGGAGCACCTGCGCCGGCGCGATGCCGAGCGCATGGACATGGAGGCCGCTGGTGGCTTGTTTGCGGGGCGGGCGCTGGTGTTGGGCAACCAGGTGAAGAAAGCGGCGGCGCACCAGACCGCGCACGACCCGGCCTGAGTGCCCTCGCGCCCGGGCCTCAGACCGCGCGCAGCGCCGCGCGCAATCCCACGCCGATTTCGGGCCGTTCGTGGAACGGGTCGGCCGGGTTGGTCTGGTTCACGATGCCTTCCATGCGCGCGCGCACATTGCCCAGCGCGCGCGGGTGGCTGAAGATGTAGAACTGGTCGGCGGTGATGGCGTCGAACACCAGTTGTGCCACTTGGGCGGCGGTGACCTTGCCCGAGCTCACGGCCTTGTCGCTCATGGCCTGGCCGATCAGCTGGCTCTGCGTGGCCTTCTCGTCGGCCAGTTCAGCGGGGCGGTTGCGGTGGCTCTGGCTGATGCCGGTGGGCACGAAGTACGGGCAGAGCACGCTCGCGCTCACCTGATCACTCACCAGCTTCAGGTCTTGGTAGAGCGTTTCGGTGAGGCTCACCACCGCGTGTTTGCTGACGTTGTAGATGCCCATGTTGGGCGGCGTCAGCAGGCCGGCCATGCTGGCGGTGTTGACGATGTGGCCGCGCCAGGTCGGGTCCTTTTTTGCAGCGGCCAACATCATGGGCGTGAACAGACGCACGCCGTGCACCACGCCCCAGAGGTTCACGCCGAGCACCCATTCCCAGTCTTTGACCGAGTTTTCCCAGATCAGGCCGCCGGAGCCCACGCCCGCGTTGTTGAACACGAAATGCGGTGCGCCGAAGGTCTTTGCCACATCGGCGGCCAGTGCTTCCATTTGCTCGGTGCTCGACACGTCGACCTTGCGCGAGAGCACCTTGACGCCGGTGGCCTCGATTTCGGCGGTGGCTGCGTCCAGCGCGTCCTGCTGCACGTCCACCAGCACAAGGTTCATGCCGAGCTTCGCACCGATGCGCGCGCACTCCAGGCCGAAGCCCGAGCCCGCGCCCGTGAGCACCGCGGTTTTGCCTTTGAAGTCTTGAATCATGGTTGTCTCCTGTGTGTATGAAAAGCTCAGGCGGCCCGCACCATCTCGATGTGGTCGATGCCGTCTTCGAGGTAAATCGGCCCCGCGGGCTGGAACCCGTGCTGCCCGTAGAAGGCCTGCAGGTGGGCCTGAGCGCCGATGCGGATGGGCTGCACGCCCCACAGGCCGTGCAGCATGTGCACCGCCTGGCGAACCAGCACGTGGCCAATGCCGCTGCCGCGCGTGACCGGGTTGGTCACCACACGGCCGATGCTAGCTTCGGCGTATTTCAGCCCGGCGGGCACCAGCCGTGCGTAGGCCATCAACTCGGTCCCTTCGGGCTGGTCGATCTCCGCAATCACATGCAGGCATTGCGCGTCTGCGCCGTCCATGTCCTGAAACACGCAGTTCTGCTCCACCACGAACACCTGGCTGCGCAAGGCCAGCAAGCGGTAGAGCGTGCGGGCGGAGAGTGCGTCAAACGGCAGGCAACGCCAGTGTGTGGGGCCTTCGGGTCTCAAGCGCGCACTTCCCTCAGCACAAAACCGATGCGCGGAAAGTGCACGTGCAGCAGGCCGGCGCGTTCGTCGGTGCGCTCCAGCGTGTAGCGGGTGCGGGTGGCCGCGCGCAGGATGCCCTCGGTCGGTTCCTGGCCAAAGGTTTCGGCGTTGATGGTGACCCGGCTGCCCAGCTCGATGCCGTGGTCGTCCTGGAAGGTGTCGTCGTTGAGCAGCGCGGGCTGCGCGGCCGCTGCGATGGCGATGGCCTCGGTGGAGGTGAGCTTGCTCAGGTGCCCATGGCCGATGGCGGCCATGCGGTCCATCCATTCGATCAAGTGCGGCGTGGCGTCCAGGATGCCGGCCATGGCGGGGTTGACCACGCGGCTGAACCACAGCGGATGGTAGGCCGCGAAGTCGGCCACGCAAGGCGCGTCACCCAGCAGGAAAGGATGCATTTCCACCATGGTCGAGAGGCGGCGCAGGTAGCTCTTGTAAGCGGCGGTGGCGTCGCCCGGGCGCAGGCTGGTCATGCCGGTGCGCATGGCGCCGCGGTCGGCCGCGAAGGCCTGGGCCGCTTCGGGCGGCTGGCCCGCAAACAACGCGGCCGCGCCCTTGGGGCTCAGGTTGTATCCCATGGCGGCCCAGAACAAGGTGCTGTCAGCCCACTGCGCGAGCACACGCGCCGCGCCCTTGAGGTGCTCCGGGTAGAGCGTGGGTTCGGGCTGGCGGTGTTCGAGCACATCGCAGATGAGCGCGGTGTCGCAATAGATGTCGGCGCCGATCTGTAGAAACGGCGTGCGGCGGTAGCCGCCGGTGAGCGCGATCACATCGGGCTTGGGCATGATGCGCGGGATGTTGACGCTCTGCCAGCTCAGCTTCTTGTGACCCAGGATCAGGCGCACCTTTTCCGAGAACGGGGACGTGGGGTAGTGGTGCAGGATGAGGTCGGGCATGGTGTCTCCAGTGTCGTTGTTCAGTGCGGCATGGCGCGGGTGAGTATGGCGTCGAAGTCGACGCCGGCGCCCAACGAGCCAAAGCTGTGACCCCACTCGCCACCGATGCGCGAATCGCAAAAGGCACTGAACACAGCGGCAGGCGCGGTCTGCGCCAGCAGCGCCGCCTGCACGGCGAGCGCCACGTCTTGCGCCAGGCGGCGCGCTTCCATCTCGCTGGCCATCTCTTCCACGCGAATGGGCAGTTGGGCGGCCAGGCGGTCCAGGGCGGGGTGCATGCCTTTGGCGGGGGCCAGCTCCTGGGCCAGCGCGGCGGCGGCATCGGCCTTGCGCAGGGCGCGCAGCAGATCAATGGCCATGATGTTGCCCGCGCCTTCCCAGATGCTGTTGAGCGGCATTTCGCGGTAGATGCGCGCCATCACGCCTTCACCGCCCTCTTCCACGTAGCCGTTGCCGCCCAGGCATTCCATGGCTTCCTGGGCGAAGTGGCTGCCGCGCTTGCAGATCCAGAACTTGGCCACGGGCGTGAGCAGGCGGTTCATCACCTGCTCGTGCGCGTCGCCGCTGCGGTCGAAGCTGCGCGCCAGGCGCAGCGCCAGCGCGGTGGCGGCTTCGGACTCCAAGGCCAGGTCGGTCAGCACGTTCTTCATCAGCGGCTGGTCGATGAGTGTTTTGCCGAAGGCCTTGCGCTGGGCAGTGTGGTTGAGCGCGATGCTCAGCGCCTGGCGCATCAGGCCGCTGGTGCCCAAAGCGCAGTCCAGCCGCGTCATGGTGCCCATGGCCAAAATCTGCGGGATGCCCCGGCCCTCTTCGCCCACCAGCCAGGCGCTGGCGCCCACGAACTCCACCTCGGAACTCGCGTTGGCCTTGTTGCCCAGCTTGTCCTTGAGGCGCTGGATGAAGAGCTGGTTCATCGACCCGTCGGGCAGCACGCGCGGCAAAAACAGGCAGCTCAGGCCGCTGGCCGTTTGCGCCAGGATCAGGAAAGCGTCGCACATGGGGGCCGAGAAAAACCATTTGTGGCCGGTGACGCTGAATCGCTGGCCCCAGCGGTCGCTGCCGGCGGGCTCGGCGCGCGTGGTGTTCGCTCGCACGTCGGAGCCTCCCTGCTTCTCCGTCATGCCCATGCCCATGGTCAGGCCGGCCTTGTCGTGCCAGGGCCTGAGGGCGGGGTCGTAGGCGCGGCTGGTGAGGCCGGACGCCCAGTCCTGGTAGATCGCAGGGTTGTCCTTGAGCGCGGGCGCGACGGCGTAGCTCATGGAGATGGGGCAGAGGATGGAGGGCTCCAGCTCGGTGAAGAGCATGAACCCGGCGGCCCGCAGCTGATGGGCATGGCCGGTGGCCTGTTGCTCGGCGGAAAACGCCGTGCCGTGCAGGCCTGCCGCCACCGCCTCGGTCATCAACGCGTGGTAGCTCGGGTGAAACTCCACCTGGTCCACCCGCTGCCCAAACCGGTTGTGCGTCTTGAGCTGCGGCGTGTTCACATTGGCCAGCCGCGCATGTGCCTGCATCTCGCCGCTGCCCACCACGGCGCCCAGCGCTTGCAGCGGCGCGGTGTCCAGCGCGGGTGCGTTGAACGCCAGCGCGGCCTGCATGGCGCGATTGGCGCTGAACAGGTTGGTGTCGACCAGCGGCGCAGGCTGGTTGAACACTTCGTGCGTTGCGTTCATCACAACACCTCCAACGAGAGCAGTGGCTTCAGACCAGGCCACCGCGGAACCGGCTTTGCCGGGCCGCCAGTGGCGCCCCCCGGGGGGTGACGCCGCAGGCGGCGCGGGGGGTTACACAAGTTTGACGAGCTGTTTGCCGAAGTTCTTGCCCTTGAGCAAACCCATGAAGGCCTCAGGTGCAGCGGCCAGGCCCTCGGCCACGGTTTCGCGCGGACGCAGCTTGCCGGTGGCCACCAGCGTGCCCAGCTCGGTGAGCGCCTCGGGCCACACCTCCATGTGTTCGCTGACGATGAAGCCTTCGATCTTCAGGCGGTTCACCAAAATGAGCGCAGGGTTGGCCAGCGGCAGTGGCTGGCCGTCGTAGCCGGCGATCATTCCGCACACGGCGATGCGGCCAAAGGCGTTCATGCGCAGCAGCACCGCGTCGAGCACCATGCCACCCACGTTTTCGAAATAGCCGTCGATGCCTTTGGGGCACACGTCTTTCAAGGCCTTGGCCAGCGAGTAAGCGTCCTTGTGCAGCTTGTAGTCGATGCAGGCGTCAAAGCCGAGCTCTTCCACCGCGTACTTGCACTTGTCTGGCCCACCCGCAATGCCCACTGCGCGACATCCGCGCGCCTTGGCCAGCGCACCGAAGGCACTGCCCACCGCGCCCGTGGCCGCGCTCACCACCACGGTGTCGCCGGCCTTGGGGTTGATGATCTTCACCAGGCCGTACCAGGCGGTCACGCCCGGCATGCCGACCGCACCGAGGTAATACGACAGCGGCACGTGGGTGGTGTCGACCTTGCGCAGCGCGCCGGGCTGCGCGGCGTCGACCACGCTGAACTGCTGCCAGCCACCCATGCCCACGACCTTGTCGCCGGGCTGGAACTTGGGGTGCTTTGACTCGACCACCTCGCCCACGGTGCCGCCAATCATCACCTCGCCCAAAGGCTGCGAAGCGGCGTAGCTCTTGCTGTCGTTCATGCGCCCGCGCATGTAAGGGTCCAGGCTCAGGAAGTGGTGGCGCACCAGCACCTGGTTGTCGTTGAGTGCCGGGGTGTCGGTGGAGACGAGCTTGAAGTTGTCGACAGTGGCTTCGCCTTGCGGGCGGTTGTCGAGCACGATTTGCTGGTTGGTGGGCATGTGTGTCTCCTGAAAAGTCGGTCGGTGAAATCAGTCGGTGGAAATCTGGTTGAAGGCTTGAACGCTGCCCGCGCCCACCGGCAGCCGGGCAACGTACTTGAACGTGCCGGTGGCGTGCGCACAGAGCTTGCCAGCAGCATCAAAAATGCTGCCTTCGGTGAAGGCCATGGTGGCGGTGCGGTGCAGCAGCTTGCCTTTGGCGGTGAGCGGCCCCTTGGCCGCGCGCATGAAGCTGGTCTTCATCTCGATGGTCACCACACCCATGTCGGCCTCCACCGATCGCGCGGCGTGCGCCATCACCACGTCGAGCAGCGTCATGCTGGCGCCGCCGTGCACCACGTTGAAGGAATTCAGGTGGTCATCGGAAGGCTTGAAGCCGATCTCCGCCTCGCCGCCTTCGAACCTCTGGAGTTCAAAGCCGAGCAGTTCGACGAAAGGGATGCGGACGGAAAATTCCATGCTCACCCGCCAGTGATGATGGACACGCCACCATCCACCGCCAGCCACTGGCCGGTGATGTGTTTGCCGGCGTCGCTTGCGTACAGCAGCGTGAGGCCTTTCAGGTCTTCGTCGTCGCCCAGGCGGCCCAGCGGGGCGTGTGCGGCCAGGCGGTCTTCGCCCATGGCCTTGAGCGTGCCCATGGTCATCTTGCTGGGAAAGAAGCCGGGGCAGATCGCATTGACGCGGATGCCGTGTGCGCCCCACTCCGCGGCCAGCGCACGGGTGAAGTTGATCACCGCGCCCTTGGAGGTGTTGTAGGCAATGGTCTTCATGTCGCGCGGGTTGCCGCCCAGGCCGGCAATCGACGCGGTGTTGATGATGCTGCCGGTTCTGCGCGCGATCATGCTGCGCTTGGCCACGATCTGGCTCAGGATGAAATAACTGCGCACGTTGAGGTTCATCACCTTGTCCCATGCGTCCACCGGGTGGTCTTCAGCGGGTGCGCCCCAGGCGGCGCCGGCGTTGTTGATCAGGATGTCGATGTCACCGACGCGCTGCAGGCTCTCGTCGGCCAGGCGCTGGATGTCTTCTTCCTTTGAGCAGTCGGCGGCGATCCAGCGCGCGTCGATGCCGGCGGCCTGCAGTTCGGCGGTGGCGGCCTCCAGGTCTTCGGCCTTGCGCGAACTGATCACCACGCGGGCACCGGCTTCGCCCAGCGCGTGCGCCATCTGCAGGCCCAGGCCACGCGAGCCGCCGGTGATGAGTGCGTTCTTGCCTTTGAGGTCAAAGAGTTGGTGGATGGTGCGGGTCATGTGTGTTTCCTTGTTGTGGTGTTGCTCAGATCTCGTAATCCATGCACTGGCGCTCCAGCACGACCCTGCGCATGAACGGCTTGAGCGCCACGTGCGAGGGATGGGTCTGGTAGGCCGCGAGTGCTTCGCGGTCGGTGAAGCTGCTGTTGAGCACCAGATCGTAGGTGCCTTCCAGCCCCGGCTGGGACGTGGCCACGTCGAAGCGTGTGATGCCGGGCACCAGCTGCGCGCAGGCGTCCAGCAAGGCTTTGGCCTGGGCTACGTTGGTGGCCTTGTCGCCTTCAGCGCCCAGATCCTTGATCTTCCACATGACGATGTGGTGCAGCATCAGAAGGCCTCTTCGGGCAGGGCCGCACAGGTCTGGTCGCGGCTGCTCACCACCTGCAGCCAGGCGCCGATTTTCGGCAGCTCATAGTGGAAGAAGAAGCGCATGGCAGCGAGGCGCCCGGTTCGTGCAGCCGTCTCGGGCGCCGCGTGCGCGGCCAGCGACACGTCCAGCCAGACCCAGGCCAGCACGGTGTGGCCAAAGGCCTGCAAGTAAGGCACCGCGTTGGCCAATGCATCGGTGGGCTCACCGGTGGCCCAGGCGGCCTTGGTGGCGGCACCCACTTGCGCGAGCGCCTGCCCCAGCGCGTTGGCGTGGGCCGCGAATTCGGGCACGTGGATGGCGCGCTGGATGGTGTCGTTGATGCGCCCTGCCAGCAGCGTGAGGCCCTTGCCGCCTTCCATCAGGACCTTGCGGCCCAGCAGGTCCATGGCCTGGATGCCGTGCGTGCCTTCGTGGATCATGTTCAGGCGGTTGTCGCGCCAGTACTGCTCCACCGGAAAGTCGCGCGTGTAGCCGTAGCCGCCGTGAATCTGGATCGCCAGGCTGTTGGCTTCCAGGCACCACTCGCTGGGCCAGCTCTTCGCGATGGGGGTGAGCACCTCCAGCAGCAAGCGCGCGTCGTCCGCCGCAGCGGCTTCAGCCGTGTGCTGCTCGTCCACCAGCCGGGCGCAATAGAGTTCCAGCGCGAGCGCGCCTTCGCAATACGACTTCTGCGCGAGCAGCATGCGTTTCACATCCGCGTGTTCGATGATGCGCACCGGCGGCTGCGCCGGGTCTTTGCCGGCGGGGCCCATGGGGCGGCCCTGCGGGCGGTTTTTTGCGTAGTCCAGGCTGGCGAGGTAACCCGCCATGCCCAGCATGGTGGCGGCCATGCCCACGCCGATGCGGGCCTCGTTCATCATGTGGAACATGCAGTGCAGGCCCTTGCCCGCCTGCCCCACGAGGTAGCCCACGGCACCGGACTCGCCACCGACCGGGTACTTGCCTTCGCCAAAGTTCAGCAAGGTGTTGGTGGTGCCGCGCCAGCCGCATTTGTGGTTGAGCCCGGCCAACGCTACGTCGTTGCGCTCACCGGTCAGTTCACCGGCGGTGTTGACCATTTTCTTGGGCACGATGAAGAGCGAGATGCCGCGCGTGCCCGGCACCAGCTTGCCGGTTTCATCAGGGATCTTGGCGAGCACCAGGTGGATGATGTTGTCGGTCAGCTCGTGCTCGCCGGCCGAGATCCACATCTTGTTGCCCTTGAGCCGGTAACGCGGGCCCAGCGGGTCGTCGGCGAAATCGGCACCATCGGGCACGGCGCGGGTGGACACGTCGCTCAGGCTTGATCCGGCCTGCGGCTCGGAGAGGCACATGGTTCCCGAGAAGCGACCCGAGAACTCGTTGAGCGCAAACACCTGTTTCTGCATCTCGGTGCCGTGCACCATGAGCAGGTTGGCGTTGCCGGTGGTGAGCATGCCGCTGCCGATGCTGACTGAAGCCATGGCAAAGAACGCGTTGGCCGCGGCCTCCACCGTGTAGGGCAACTGCATGCCGCCCACGTCGTAGTCTTGCGCGGCACTCAGCATGCCGGAGGCCGCGTAGGCCTTCTGCGCATCGTGCGTGGCCTGCGGCAGGATCACGCGCTCGCCATCGAAGTGAGGTTCCTGCGTGTCCACCAGGCGGTTGAAGGGTGCGTACTTCTCGCGCGCGATGCGCTCGCAGGTGTCGAGCACCGCGTCAAACGTTTCGCGGCTGTGGTCCGAGAAACGCTCGCGCTGCTGCAGCGACTCGACGTGCAGCCAGTCGTGCAGCAGGAAGTCGACGGTCGGGCGCAGAGTCATGGTGCGCCCCGGTGTCAGAGAACTTCGAAAATGCCCGCAGCGCCCATGCCGCCGCCGATGCACATCGTCACGCAGACGCGTTTGGCGCCTCGGCGCTTGCCCTCGATCAGCGCGTGACCCGTCAGGCGCTGGCCCGACACGCCGTAGGGGTGACCCACGGCAATCGCGCCGCCGTTGACGTTGAGGCGGTCGCCCGGGATACCCAGCTTGTCGCGGCAGTAGATCACCTGCACCGCGAAGGCTTCGTTAAGTTCCCACAGATCGATGTCGCTCACCTTCAGGCCCAGGCGCGCGAGCACCTTGGGGATGGCGAACACCGGGCCGATGCCCATCTCGTCGGGTTCGCAACCGGCCACGGCGAAGCCGAGAAAACGGCCCAGTGGCGTGAGGCCGCGCTTCTCGGCCATCGTCTCGTTCATCAGCACGCAGGCGCCGCCGCCATCGCTGAACTGGCTGGCGTTGCCGGCGGAGACCAGGCCGCCCGGCAGCGCGGAGCGCAGGCCGTGGATGCCTTCAAAGGTGGTGCCGGCGCGGATGCCTTCGTCGTTCTCCACCGTCACTTGTTTGGTGGTGAGGCCCATGACCTTGTCGGCCACGCCGGCGGTCACGGTGATGGGGGCGATCTCGGCCTTGAACAGGCCGGCTTCCAACGCGGCCGTGGCCTTCTGCTGGCTGGCGGCGCCGTACTCGTCCATGGCGTCGCGGCCGATGCCGTAGCGCTTGGCCACCTGCTCGGCGGTCTGCAGCATGTTCCAGTAGATCTCGGGCTTGTTCTTCGCAAGCCAGGGGTCGGCGAGCATGTGGGTGTTCATTTCCTGCTGCACGCAGGAGATGCTCTCCACGCCGCCGGCCACATACACGTCACCCTCGCCCGCGATGATGCGTTGTGCGGCCATGGCAATGGTCTGAAGGCCGGACGAGCAGAAACGGTTGACCGTCATGCCCGAGGTGGTGATGGGCAGGCCGGCGCGCAGCGCGATCTGGCGCGCGATGTTGGCGCCGGTGGCGCCCTCGGGGTTGGCGCAACCCATGATGACGTCGTCCACTTCGGCGGCTTCGATGCCGGCGCGGGCAACCGCGTGCTGAACTGCATGGCCACCCAGGGTGGCGCCATGGGTCATGTTGAAAGCGCCCTTCCAGCTCTTGGCCAGGGGCGTGCGGGCGGTGGAAACGATGACGGCGTTGGTCATGAAATGTTCTCCTGTTCGGTCTTGTGCTGTGGGATCAGTTGAAGGTCTTGCCTTCGGCGACCAACCTGGCCAGCAGCGGGGCTGGCTCCCAGAATTTCGCGTCGTCCAGCGGGTTCTTGGCAAAGCGCTTCATGCTCTGCACCACGTTGAACAGGCCCACGGTGTCGGCGTAAATCATCGGGCCGCCGCGGTGCGCGGGGAAGCCGTAGCCGAAGATGTAGACCACGTCGATGTCGCTGGCCTTGTTGGCAATGCCCTCTTCCAGGATGTGCGCGGCTTCGTTCACCAGCGAATACACCAGGCGCTGCACGATCTCTTCATCCGAAATCTTGCGCGGCGTGATGCCCAGGGCTTTGCGGTGGTCCTCGATCATCTTCACCACGTCGGCGTTCGGGATCGCGTCGCGCTTGCCCGGCACGTAGTCGTACCAGCCGGCGCCGGTCTTTTGACCGAAGCGGCCCTTTTCGCACAGCAGATCGGCCGTCTTGCTGTACTTCATGTCCGGCTTTTCCTGGTAGCGGCGTTTGCGGATCGCCCAGCCGATGTCGTTGCCGGCCAGGTCA
>PNMH01000029.1 GCA_013823505.1 Polaromonas sp.
TTCAACCCCTCACACCTCGAGATCGTCAACCCTGTGGTTGAAGGTTCGGTGCGCGCCCGCATGGACCGCCGTGGCGATCCGCTGGGCAAGCAGGTGTTGCCAGTGCTGGTGCACGGCGACGCGGCCTTTGCTGGCCAGGGTGTGGTCATGGAGACGCTGGCACTGGCCGAAACGCGTGGTTACTCCACGGGTGGCACGGTGCACCTGGTGATCAACAACCAGATCGGCTTCACCACCTCCGACCCGCGCGACAGCCGATCCACGTTGTACTGCTCCGACGTCGTCAAGATGATCGAGTCGCCGGTGCTGCACGTGAACGGTGACGACCCGGAAGCCGTGGTGTACGCCACCCAGCTCGCGCTCGAATTCCGCATGGCCTTCCAAAAGGACGTGGTGGTCGACATCGTGTGCTTCCGCAAGCTCGGCCACAACGAACAGGACACCCCGAGCCTGACCCAGCCGCTGATGTACAAAAAGATCGCGGCCCACCCCGGCACGCGCAAGCTGTACGCCGACAAGCTGGTCGCGCAGGGCCTGGGCGAGTCGATCGGTGACGACATGGTCAAGGCTTACCGCGCCGCACTCGACGACGGCCGTCACACGGTCGACCCGGTGCTCACCAACTTCAAGAGCAAGTTTGCGGTGGACTGGAGTCCTTACCTCAACAAGAAGTGGACGGACAGTTCCGACTCCGCCATTCCCATGGCCGAGTGGAAGCGCCTGTCGGACCGCCTGACCGCCATTCCCGACACCATCTCCCCCCACCAGCTGGTGAAGAAGGTGTACGCCGATCGCGCGGCCATGGGCCGCGGCGAGATTCCGGTGGACTGGGGCATGGGCGAACACATGGCGTTTGCCTCGCTGGTGGCCAGCGGTTTCCCGGTGCGACTGTCGGGCGAAGACTGCGGTCGCGGCACGTTCACGCACCGCCACGCCGTGATTCACGATCAGAACCGCGAGAAGTTCGACGAGGGCACCTATGTGCCGCTGCAGAACGTGGCCGACAACCAGGCTCCGTTCGTGGTGATCGACTCGATCCTGTCCGAAGAAGCGGTGCTGGCCTTTGAATACGGCTATGCCTCGAACGACCCGAACACGCTGGTGATCTGGGAAGCGCAGTTCGGCGACTTCGTCAACGGCGCCCAGGTGGTGATCGACCAGTTCATCGCCTCCGGCGAAGTGAAGTGGGGCCGTGTCAACGGGATCACGTTGATGTTGCCGCACGGCTACGAAGGTCAAGGCCCTGAGCACAGCTCGGCGCGCCTGGAGCGCTTCATGCAGATGGCCGCCGACACCAACATGCAGATCGTGCAGCCCACCACGGCCAGCCAGATCTTCCATGTGCTGCGTCGCCAGATGATTCGTGGGCTGCGCAAGCCGCTGATCATCTTCACGCCCAAGTCGCTGCTGCGCAACAAAGACGCGACCTCGCCGCTGTCCGAGTTCACCAAGGGTGGTTTCCAGACGGTGATTCCCGACCAGAGCGCGGACGTGGCGAAAAAGGCCGAGAAGGTCAAGCGCGTCATCTGCTGCTCGGGCAAGGTGTACTACGACCTGGTCAAGAAGCGTGAGGAGCGCGAGTCCGATGACGTGGCGATCATCCGCGTCGAACAGCTCTATCCGTTTCCGCACAAGGTGTTTGGTGCCGAACTGCGCAAGTACCCCAACGCCACCGACATCGTGTGGTGCCAGGACGAGCCGCAAAACCAGGGCGCCTGGTTCTTCGTGCAGCACTACATCCACGAGAACATGCTCGACGGTCAGAAGCTCGGCTATGCCGGACGCGCCGCGTCCGCTTCGCCAGCGGTGGGTTACTCCCACCTGCACCAGGAACAGCAGAAGAACCTGATCGACGCCGCCTTCGGCAAGCTCAAGGGCTTCATCCTCACCAAGTAAGCCGCTGCTGCCGCCTGGCCCGCGGATCTTGAATCCCGGGTCGGCTGGCTCAGCGCAGTCCGAAACAAACAGGTAGAAGAAACATGGCAATCGTAGAAGTCAAAGTCCCGCAGCTCTCCGAATCGGTGGCCGAAGCCACCATGCTGCAGTGGAAGAAAAAAGTCGGCGACTCAGTGGCGGTCGACGAGATCCTGATCGAGATCGAGACCGACAAGGTCGTGCTCGAAGTGCCGGCCCCCTCGGCCGGCGTGCTGGTTGAAATCCTTCAGGCTGATGGCGCCACGGTGGCGGCCGAACAGCTGATCGCGCGCATCGACACCGCTGCCGTGGCCGGCGCCCCAGCACCCGCCGCTTCCGCCGTTGCAGCACCCGCTGCTGCCCCAGCCCCGGCTGCCGCCGCAGCAGCCGTTGCATCCACCAGCAAGGCCGGCGTGGCCATGCCCGCCGCGGCCAAGCTCATGGCCGACAACAACCTCGCCTCGGGCTCGGTGCCCGGCACGGGCAAAGACGGCCGCGTGACCAAAGGCGACGTGCTCACGGCCGTGGCCGCACCCAAGCCAGCCGCCGTGGCCGCACCCGTGGCCATCCCCACGGGCGCACCCGCCAAGGTGCTGCCTCAGGTGCCGGTGGTGGCGCCCGATCTGGGCGACCGCCCGCAAGAGCGTGTGCCCATGACACGCCTGCGCGCTCGCGTGGCCGAGCGTCTGTTGCAGTCGCAGTCGACCAACGCCATCCTGACCACCTTCAATGAAATCAACATGGCCCCGGTCATGGAGATGCGCAAGAAGTTCCAGGAGAAGTTCGAGAAGGAACACGGCGTCAAGCTCGGTTTCATGAGCTTCTTCGTCAAGGCCGCTGTGCACGCGCTGAAGAAGTACCCCATCCTGAACGCATCGGTGGATGGCAACGACATCGTCTACCACGGCTTCTTCGACATCGGCATCGCTGTCGGTTCGCCGCGCGGCCTGGTGGTGCCCATCCTGCGCAACGCCGATCAGATGAGCTTTGCCGACATCGAGAAGAAGATCGCTGAGTACGGCCAGAAGGCCAAGGACGGCAAGCTCGGCATCGACGAGATGACCGGGGGCACGTTCTCCATTTCCAACGGCGGCACCTTCGGCTCCATGATGTCCACCCCCATCATCAACCCGCCGCAGTCGGCCATCCTGGGCGTGCACGCCACCAAGGACCGCGCGATGGTGGAAAACGGCCAAGTGGTGGTGCGCCCCATGAACTACTTCGCCATGTCCTACGACCACCGCATCATCGACGGCCGCGAAGCCGTATTGGGCCTGGTGGCCATGAAAGAAGCGCTGGAAGACCCAGCCCGCTTGCTCTTCGACATCTGATCGGCAACCCCGTTCGCCAACGCCCCGACAGGGGCGTTGGCCTTTTGAATTCAGGAATCCAACATGTCCCAAACATTTGACGTCGTCGTCATTGGCGGTGGCCCCGGTGGCTACATCGCCGCCATCCGCGCAGCCCAACTCGGTTTCAAGGTCGCCTGCATCGACGAGTGGAAAAACGCCGCCGGCGGCCCTGCCCCCGGCGGCACCTGCACCAACGTCGGCTGCATTCCGTCCAAGGCGTTGCTGCAGTCGTCGGAGCACTTCGACCACGCCAACCACCACTTCGCCGATCACGGCATCACCGCTACCAACGTCAAGATCGACATCGCCAAGATGATCGCTCGCAAAGACACCGTGGTGAAGCAGAACAACGACGGCATCCTGTACCTGTTCAAGAAGAACAAGATCTCGTTCTTCCACGGCCGCGGCTCGTTCGCCAAGGCGGTGGAAGCCGGCTACGAAATCCAGGTCACGGGTGCCAAAGAAGAGCTGCTGACCGCGCGCCAGATCATCGTGGCCACCGGCTCCAACGCACGCGCATTGCCCGGCACGCCGTTCGACGAAGAGACGGTCCTGTCCAACGACGGCGCGCTGCGCCTGGGCGCTGTGCCCAAGAAAATGGTGCTGATCGGCTCCGGCGTCATCGGCCTGGAAATGGGCTCGGTCTGGCGCCGGCTCGGGTCGGACGTGACCATCCTCGAAGGCCTGCCCACGTTCCTGGGTGCGGTGGACGAACAGATCGCCAAGGAAGCCAAGAAGGCGTTCGACAAGCAGGGCCTGAAGATCGAGCTGGGCGTGAAGGTCGGCGAGATCAAGACGACAAAGAAGGGTGTGAGCGTGGCCTACACAAACGCCAAGGGCGAAGCCCAGTCGCTCGACGCCGACAAGCTCATCGTCTCCATCGGCCGCGTGCCCAACACCATCGGCCTCAATGCCGAGGCTGTTGGCCTGCAGCTCGACGAGCGCGGCGCCATCGTGGTCGACGCCGAGTGCCGCACCAACCTCAAGGGTGTGTGGGCAGTGGGCGACGTGGTGCGTGGCCCCATGCTGGCGCACAAGGCGGAAGAAGAGGGCGTGGCAGTGGCTGAACGCATTGCTGGCCAGCACGGCCATGTGAACTTCAACACGATCCCCTGGGTGATCTACACCAGCCCCGAAATCGCCTGGGTGGGCGAGACCGAGCAGCAGCTCAAGGCCCGTGGCGCCGCTTACAAGGCCGGCACCTTCCCGTTCCTGGCCAACGGCCGTGCGCGTGCGCTGGGCGACACCACCGGCATGGTCAAGTTCCTGGCGGATGCCGTGTCCGACGAGATCCTGGGCGTGCACATCGTTGGCCCGCAAGCCAGCGAGTTGATCGCCGAAGCCGTGGTGGCCATGGAGTTCAAGGCCAGCGCCGAAGACATCGCGCGCATCTGCCACGCGCACCCATCGCTGTCGGAAGCGACGAAAGAAGCCGCACTCGCGGTGGACAAGCGCACGCTGAATTTCTGAACCGGCACTGGTCTTGAGCGTTCGCAGCACCTACGAAGCCGCGCTGAAAGAGCGCGGCTACACAACCGATCCCGCCCAGCAGCGTGCCATTGACGCGCTGGAGCGGTGTGCCACCGAGTGGGCGCAGTACAAGCAGCGCCGTTCCAACTCGCTCAAAAAGCTCTTCATCAAGCCCGAGATTCCGCGCGGCGTGTACATGTTCGGCGGCGTGGGCCGGGGCAAAAGCTTCTTGATGGATTGTTTCTTCAACGCGGTGCCGCTCAAACGCAAAACACGCCTGCACTTTCATGAGTTCATGCGCGAGGTGCACCGCGAACTGCGCGAGTTGCAGGGCACCGTGAACCCGCTGGACGAGCTCGGTCTGCGCATCGCCAAGCGCTACAAGCTGATCTGCTTTGACGAGTTCCACGTGGCGGACGTGACCGACGCCATGATCCTGCACCGCCTGCTCGATGCACTGTTCAAGGCCGGCGTGGGTTTCGTCACGACGTCGAACTTCCATCCCGACGGCCTGTACCCCGACGGCCTGCACCGCGACCGCATCCTGCCCGCGATCGAGTTGCTCAAGGACCGCCTGGAAGTGCTGAGCGTGGACAACGGCACTGACTACCGCCGGCGCACGCTTAACCACATCGAGCTGTACCACTGCCCGCTGGGGCCGCAGGCCGATGCATCGATGGAAGCGACCTTCAACGAACTGGCCGAAGCGGGCGACCAGGACCCGGTGATGCAGATCGAGTCGCGGCAGATCAGGGCTGTGCGTCGAGCCGGCGGTGTGATCTGGTTCGATTTCCGCACCCTTTGCGGCGGGCCGCGTTCACAGAACGACTACCTGGAAATCGCCACCCAGTTCCACACGGTGATGCTATCCAACGTGCCGCAGATGCAGGTGCGCCAAGCGTCGGAGGCGCGGCGATTCACCTGGCTGATCGACGTGCTCTACGACCGCCGCGTCAAGTTGGTCATGTCGGCGGCGGTTCAGCCCGAAGAGCTTTACCTCGAAGGTCCCATGTCGCACGAGTTCCCCCGCACCGTTTCCCGCTTGAGCGAGATGCAGTCCGAGGAGTTTCTGGCGCTTGAACACCGCTTGGTGGACACCGGGTTGACCTGACCCGGAAAGCGACGGAGCGCAGGGGCAAAAGTCTTAGCTCAACGGCTCCAGTTTCACGATCACGATCGACAGGTTGTCGCCCGCGCCTTTGGCTCGGGTGCGGGCCTTCTGGATCAGAAACTCGCAGGCCTCGCGCGGCGACAGCATCGCGATCGTGCTGGCCAGTTCTTCGGGTGTGAAGTAGTGCCACACGCCATCGCTGCAGGCCATCAGTGCTTCGCCCGGCGTGAGTTGCGGTACCACGTGCAGGTCCACAGGCGGGTCGTTTTCGGTGCCCAGGCAGCCCATCAGGATGTTGGCGTGCGGGTGGTCCAGCGCGTCCTGCTCGCTCAGCTCGCCCTGATTGACGAGGGTCTGCACGTAGGAATGGTCCATGGTGCGAAACACCATGCGGCCGTTGCGGAAGTGGTAGACCCGCGAATCACCGGCGTGCACCCAGTGGCTCTCACCGTCGGGGTCGATCAGGAAGGCGGCGATCGTGCTGTGCGGCTCCTGTTCGGCCGACACGGCGGTGAGCTTGATCACCAGGTGCGACTCTTCGACGATCTGGCGCAGCAAGGCAGACGCGTCATCGGTGTCCGGGTCGTAGCGTTCGAACAGCTGGCGTGCCGTGAGCATCACCTGGTCGGACGCTTTGCGGCCGCCACTGCGCCCGCCCATGCCGTCGGCCAGCACGGCCAGCATGCAGCTGCTGTGGCGCGGGTGGTTCAGCAAACAGACCTGGTCTTGCTGGTAATCGCGGTCACCCCGGTGGATGCCGGTGGAAGCCTGGATGCGGTAGCCTTTGGACATATGAATCAATCGTTGTTCGGGTGCCGTTCGTTGCACGCAATGGTATCCAGTAATGCCCCCACGGTACCCCACCGCCCGTGCGCCTTTGCACGCCGCTGGCGTGGTTGATCTGGTCCAGGGCGTGGCAGCTGCCTTTGCTGCAGATGGCCCACTTTCGGCGTCCCGCTCCGGTCTTCGTCCCCGGTCAGGCCAGTTGGACATGGCGCTGGCCGTGGCGCAGGCCTTGCAGACGGGCGGGCACCTGGCGGTGGAGGCGGGCACCGGCGTGGGCAAGACCTTTGCCTACCTCGTGCCGGTGCTGCTGAGCGGACAGCGCGCGCTACTGTCGACGGCCACGCAGGCGCTGCAGGACCAGCTGTTCACGCGTGACATCCCGGCCGTGTCGCGCGCACTGGGCCTGCCGGTGCGCGCGGCGCTGCTCAAGGGGCGATCCAGCTATCTGTGCCTGCACCGACTGGAACTGGCGAGAACCATCGGCTCGTCCGCGCAACGCGACCCGGCGGTGGCCGCTGGACTGGAGCATGTCCAGCGCTGGGCTCAGATCACACGCAGCGGCGATGTGGGCGAGCTGGACGGGCTGGACGAACGATCGCCACTGCGCCCACTGATCACGTCCACGCGCCACAACTGTGTGGGCGCCACGTGCCCGCAGGCCGCAGCGTGTCACGTCAACCTGGCCCGCCGCCAGGCCCGTGAGGCCGACTGGGTGGTGATCAACCACCACCTCTTTTTTGCCGATCAGGTCATCCGCGAAGCCGAAGCCGTGGACTGGTTGCCCGAGACCGGGGTGGTGGTGCTGGACGAAGCGCACCAACTCAACGACACGCGCGTGCAGCTTTTGTCGCAGTCCATTGCTTCGGACCACCTGCGCGACCTCGCGCGCGAACTCGGTGTGCAAGGGAACGCCCGGGCGCGTGGGTTGCGGCCCTGGGCGCACCTCGCGCTCATGGTCGATCAAGCGTGCCGCGCCCTGGGCTCGGTGCCTCGTGGCGCAATTGCCCAGGGCCGCAGTGCGTGGCCCGATGCCACGCCCGATGGCCTGGACCCAACAGGTTGGCTGGAGGCCGTCTCTGGCCTTGACCAGGCTTTGACGGCCGTGCTGGAGGCGGTGTCGGCCACGGCCCAGAGCTCGGCCGAACTCTCCCGCTTGCTGGTACGCATCAAGGCCCTGCAGAGCACCTGGAGCCACCTGGCGCCGGGCGGCCCGAGCCCGGCGGATGCCACCAGCGTGCGCTGGATGGAGTGGGGCGCTGACCGTTCCTGGCGCATGGTGAGTGCGCCGCTGGACAGCGCCGCCCGCTTCAGTCGGCTGGTGCAGGAATCCGGGTCTGGCAGAAGCTGGATCTTCGCGTCTGCCACCCTGGGTCACGACGACGCATTGAGCTGGTTTACCCGCAGCCTGGGGCTGGAGGACCACCCCGCGGTGCGCACTTTGCGGGTTGCCAGCCCGTTCGACCATGGCGAGCAAGCATCGCTTTTTGTGCCGCACGACCTGCCCGAGCCGTCCGACGAAGCTCACACACCCGAGCTGGCGGCACGGGTGGCGCGGTGGGCGACCCGACTCGGTGGTCGCACCCTGGTGCTGACCACCACGCTGCGTGCGGTATCTCGCATGGCCGAGGCCCTGAGTGAGGAGGTGTTGCAAGGCCGCTGTGCGCCGCTGTTGGTGCTTGCCCAGGGACGCTTGTCGCGCGCGGCACTGCTGGCCCGGTTCAGGGCGGCTGCATCAACGGAGCGGGGTGCCGTCCTCGTGGCGTCCGCCTCGTTCTGGGAAGGGGTGGACCTGGCCGGCGACGCGCTTCAGCTGCTCGTGATCGACAAACTGCCCTTCACATCGCCAGACGATCCCTTGATGGCCGCGCGAGCAGCACGGCTGGAAGCTCAGGGGCTCAAGGCTTTTGGCGACGGCTACTTGCCCGAGGCCGCCATGGCCTTGAAGCAGGGCGCCGGGCGCTTGATTCGAACCGAAACCGACCGAGGCGTGCTTGTGATAGGAGACCGCCGGCTGCTTACCCGCAGCTACGGCCTTCAGTTGCTGGCCAGCCTGCCACCCATGCGCCGTCTGGTGGACGAAGCGGACATGGACACAGCGCTGGACGCGCTGGCCATCACCAGATCTTCCACCAGGGATCGTCCTTGCTCTTGAAGCCCTGGCTCAGGTACTCACTCTGGGGGTAGTTGGTCTGCATCACCCGGCGTGTGTCGTCGCGCAACTGGGTCATGCCCAGCGCGTCGTAGGAACGAACCATGATGAACAACGCTTCCTCCAGTGCGGGTGCGTCCGTGTATTCATTCAATGCGGTCTGAGCGCGGTTGATGGCCGCCACATGGGCGCCGCGGCTGAGGTAATAGCGGGCCACGTGCACTTCGTACTGAGCCAGCGAGTTGACGATGTAGGTCATTCGCAGGCGGGCATCGGGCGTGTAGCGCGAGTCCGGGAAGCGGGTGGTCAGCTCGCGGAAGGCCTCAAACGACTCCTTGGCGGCCTTCTGGTCCCGCTCCGACAGGTCTTGTCGTGCCAGCGATCCGAACAGGCCGAGGTTGTCGTTGAAATTGACGAGACCCTTGAGGTAGAGCGCGTAGTCCATGGCCGGGCTGGCCGGGTGGAGCTTCTGGAAGCGGTCGATGGCGGCAAGTGCCTGGGCCGGCTCGCTGGCTTTGTAGTGGGTGTAGGCCTTGTCCAGCTGGGCCTGCTGGGCCAGCGGGGTGCCGGCTGCGCGGCCTTCGAGCTTTTCGAGCAAGGTCACCGAGCGCTCGTAATTGCCGGCTGATCGCTCGTCGGTGGCCTCGCTGTAGATGCGGTTGGGGCTCCAGTTCGCGGTCTCGTCTTTGGGCTTGGTGCTGCCGCACGCGCTCAGCAGCAGCGCTGTGCCCAATGCAGCAGCGGTCAGGGCCGATAATCTGAACGTCAACATAACGAACTCACCTTCACAACGGAACGACGGATTGAAAGCGCAAAGTATATCGACGGGGGGTGAGTCGCACGGTCTGCCAGCAGACACGGCCCATGACGTGGCAACGGGCGCCGACGAATGGGCGCTGGAGGTGGAAAAGCGCGTTTGCGCGGTGCCGGTCGGCATGCACGGCTGGCGCATCGACCGTGCGCTGGCCCAGCTGATCCCCGAGTTTTCCCGCTCTTACCTGCAGCAGCTCATGGCCGACGGAGCGGTGGAAGTGCGGGGCGTGGCGCAGAGCAAGGCGTCGGCCCGCATTGCGGCCGGTGATCAGCTGCACGTGGAACTGCGGCCGACCCAGCAGGCCCAGGCATTTGTCCCCGAGGCCATGGCGCTGGACATCGTGTTTGAAGACGCCGATCTGCTGGTGATCCACAAACCCGCCGGTCTGGTCGTGCATCCCGCCGCCGGCCATTGGAACGGCACCTTGCTCAACGGCTTGCTGGCCCACCACACCGGCGCCGCCAGCTTGCCGCGAGCAGGCATCGTGCACCGGCTCGACAAGGACACCTCGGGCCTGATGCTCGTGGGCAAGAGTCGCCAGGCGGTGGAAGCGCTTGTGCGCGCCATCGCCGCGCGCGAAGTGAGCCGCCAGTACCTGGCCCTGGCACACGGTCGCTGGAAAGGCATGGAAGACCGGCATGTGGACCAGCCAATCGGTCGCGACGTGCACAACCGCCTGCGCATGGCGGTGGTGCGGGTGGAAGGCGGCAGCAGCAAGACTGCGCAAACCAGCTTTCGTCTGCTCGACACCTGCGACCAGGCCAGCCTGGTGGCGTGCAAGCTGCACACCGGGCGCACCCACCAGATACGGGTCCACATGGCGTGGCTCGGCCATCCGCTGGTGGGCGACACGCTGTACGGCGGGCGCGTGCTGTGGGGCATGGCCCGGCAATCGTTGCACGCAGCGCGGCTCGAACTCAAGCATCCCATCAGCGGCCAGCCGTTGTTGTTTCGTTCCACGCCGCCGCCCGACATGCTCCAGGCGCTGGAATCCAGCGGGCTCCATTACAATGCGCAGAGCTGGGACAGCGACTCGGCGGCCTGAAGCAGCCCCATCCGACGCGGATGGCTTGTGCAAGACCTTCACCCCGACCTTCGCCCAGCTGCTCGATTTCACCGCCTGACCGAATGCCCCTGTCCGGGTTTTGCAGGATCCAGCCGATTCGCCCCGACCCGACGGTCGTGCCCGCATGCTGCATGGCCCGCGTTACGCAGGTCCCGTTCGCCTTTCGCACCGTCCCGGCTACCCACCGGTTTTTGACTGACAGACACCATGAACACCACGGATGCCAAGCGTGTCCTCGAGACGGCATTGATCTGCGCGCCCCAGCCGCTGTCGGTGCGCGAACTCGGCACGCTGTTCGACATGGAAGTGTCGGCCGACACGCTCAAGACCTTGCTGGCCGACCTGCAGCTTGAATGGACCGGGCGCGGCGTGGAGTTGGTGCAGGTGGCCACGGGCTGGCGCTTCCAGAGCCGGCCCGAACTGCGGCCCTACCTGGACCGCCTGCACCCCGAGAAACCGCCGCGCTACAGCCGCGCTGCCATGGAGACGCTTGCCATCATTGCCTACCGTCAGCCGGTGACGCGTGGCGACATGGAAGACATTCGCGGTGTCACCATCAATTCGCTGATCATCAAGCAGCTCGAAGACCGTGGCTGGATCGAGGTTATCGGCCACCGCGAAACGGTGGGCCGTCCGGCCTTGTTCGCGACCACTCGACAGTTCCTCGACGATCTGGGCCTGGCATCGCTGGACCAGCTGCCGCCCCTGGATGGCAGCGAGGTTCAGGAGTCCGCGCTGGACCGGCTGGATTTTGAATCTTTGGCCAACAGCCTTCCGTCCGATGCAGCCGAAGTCGACGCACCCGAAGCAGACCTGCTTGTGGTGGCCGAATCCCAGGCCGTCGACCCGATTTCCCCGCCCTCCGACCCGCAGTTGTTGGAACCGTCCACCCAGGAAGACCATGACCCCGGATCAAACCCCCCGAAACCCGACTGAGCTCGACCCCACCACCGAGGTGCCCGCAGCTCAGCCTGCGCCAGCGCAACCTCCGTCTGAGCTCACGCCCGAGGTGCTGCGTTTCGACGATGTGGTCAGCGGTGCGTTCGATGCCGAGCAGGAGCAGGAACTGCCGCTGCTGCCTGCCAAGCGCGTGCTCGCGCCGCAGGCCGAGTCGCCCAAGCTGCACAAGGTGCTGGCGCAGGCCGGCATGGGCTCGCGGCTGGAGATGGAGCAACTGATCCTTGAGGGGCGCATCTCTGTCAATGGCGAACCAGCCCACGTCGGTCAGCGCATTCAGTTTGGCGATGTGATCAAGGTCAATGGCAAGCCGGTGCGCGTGCGCATGACGCCGCCGCCGCCCCGCGTGCTGGCCTACCACAAGCCCGCGGGCGAGGTGGTGTCGCACGACGACCCGCAAAACCGCCCCACGGTGTTTCGCCGCCTGCCCAAGTTGATGCAGGGCAAGTGGCAGTCGGTCGGGCGCCTTGACCTGAACACCGAAGGTCTGCTGCTGCTCACCAGCTCGGGTGAACTGGCCAACCGCCTGATGCACCCACGCTTTGGCCTGCAGCGCGAATACGCGGTGCGGGTGCTTGGCGCGCTGTCGAATGATGAAAAGGCGCGCCTGCTCGACGGCGTGCGACTCGACGACGGCATGGCCCAGTTCGCTTCCATCGAAGACGGTGGCGGCGAAGGCGCCAACTGCTGGTACCGCGTGACGATTGGCGAAGGTCGCAACCGCGAGGTGCGCCGGATGTTCGAGGCCGTGGGTCACGCGGTCAGCCGCCTGATCCGGATCCGTTACGGCGCCATGATGCTGCCGCGTGGCCTCAAGCGCGGTGCCTGGATCGAGCTCGACGAGCGAGATATCGCCCGCCTGACGGCGGCCGCCGGCATGCCCAGTGCGGACGAGGAGGGGGCCCGCCCACCCCGTCCGGGGGGTCGCCATCCGGCGCAGCGCGGGAAACAAGGTCCCCGATCGGGCCGCACGCAAGGCAAACCGCCCGGCAGCCGCAGCGAGAGCCCTGGTTTTGGCGACCGGCGCAGCAGCGGCTATGGCATGGGCGGCGCACCTACCGGCCCTGGTGGCAAAGGCCGAGGCGCCAAGCCCGGCACCAGCACGGGCGGTCGCGGGCCAGGCAGCGGTGCCTCGCAGCCCGACCCCATGAAAACTTCGTTCGGCTACATCGGGCAGGACGCCTTGCAGCGTCGGCGTGAGCAAGAGGCTGGACGAGGCAGTGCGCCTGGCGGTGCGCGCCGCCGCGGTGGTGGCAGTGGCGGTGGTCGCACCGGCGGCCGCTGAACCCGCTCGTGTCCCGCCCCGGCGTCACGGCGGTTTGACGCGACCAATGTAGAATCATGGGCTTTGCGGGGTGCCCCAAACCCCGACAGATTCACCCACAAAACTTCAGGATTTTCATGGCCATCGAACGCACCCTCTCCATCATCAAGCCCGACGCCGTCGCCAAGAACGTGATCGGCCAGATCTACGCCCGCTTTGAAGCCGCTGGCCTGAAGGTCGTGGCTGCCCGCATGGCCCACCTGTCGCGCGGCGAAGCCGAAGCGTTCTACGCCGTGCACAAGGCCCGTCCTTTCTTCAAGGACCTGGTCGACTTCATGATCTCCGGCCCCGTGATGATCCAGGCCCTCGAAGGCGAAGGCGCCATCGCCAAGAACCGCGACCTGATGGGCGCGACCGACCCGAAGAAGGCCGATGCCGGCACGATCCGCGCCGACTTTGCCGACAGCATCGACGCCAACGCCGTGCACGGCTCCGACGCGCCCGAGACCGCTGCCGCTGAAATCGCGTTCTTCTTCGCCGGTCTCAACGTTTACTCGCGCTGAGCCAGCGCGCTGACCATGCCATGACGGCCAACCTGCTCGACTTCGATCTTGAGGGTTTGGCCGCCTGGTGCGAGCAGCTGGGCGAAAAGCGCTTTCGCGCCGTCCAGCTGTTTCGCTGGATCCATCAAAAAGGGGCGTCGGACTTCGCCGAGATGACCGACCTCGCGCGCAGCTTGCGCGAGAAGCTCCCGGCCAACTGCACCATCACCGGTCTGCCTGTGCTTTCTCGCCAGGACTCGGCCGACGGCACCATCAAGTGGCTGTTCGACGTGGGCGGTGGCAATGCGGTGGAGACCGTTTTCATCCCGGAAGAAGACCGCGGCACCTTGTGCATTTCGTCTCAGGCAGGTTGCGCCGTGGGTTGCCGTTTTTGCTCCACCGGCCACCAAGGCTTTTCGCGCAACCTCACCACCGGCGAGATCCTCGCCCAGTTGTGGCAGGCCGAGTTCTTCCTGCGCAAGCACCTCAAACGCAACGAGCGTGTGATCACCAACGTCGTGATGATGGGCATGGGGGAGCCCTTGCAAAACTACAACGCGCTGGTGCCGGCACTGCGCGTGATGCTGGACGACCACGGCTACGGCCTCTCGCGCCGCCGCGTCACCGTTTCCACTTCGGGCGTGGTTCCCATGATGGACCGCCTGGCGCAAGACTGCCCGGTGGCGCTGGCCGTGTCTTTGCACGCACCCAACGATGCACTGCGCAGTGATCTCGTGCCGCTCAACCTCAAATACCCCATCGCCGAACTGCTGGACGCCTGCCTGCGGTACCTGCCCGCCGCACCGCGCGATTTCATCACTTTCGAGTACTGCATGCTCGACGGCGTCAACGACCAGCCCCACCACGCGCAGGAGTTGCTGACCTTGGTGAAGGGCCACGCGGGTCGAGGTGTGCCGTGCAAGATCAACCTCATTCCCTTCAATCCTTTTCCTGGCTCCGGCCTGCTGTGTTCGCCGCGGCCGGTGGTGCAGCAGTTCGCCCGCATCCTCATTGATGGTGGTCTGGTGACAACAGTGCGCAAGACGCGGGGTGACGACATCGACGCGGCCTGTGGTCAACTGGCCGGCGACGTGCTCGACCGCACCAATGCTGCCAGCCGTCTGGCCAAGCGACGCAACGCCACCGAACATCCCATCCGCATCGTCCACAAGGAAAAGCAGGCATGACCCCAGTCACCCGATTCCCAGCCCGGTTTTCAGCCGCCACGGTGGGGTTGCTGGCCCTGCTGACGTGCTTGCTGTTGCTCTCCGCGGGATGCGCTCAACGGGGCACAGTGCCCGGCACGCCGTCGGCAGAACCGATCACGGACTCGGACGAACCCGAGGCGCGCAAGCGCGCGCGCATTCGCGTGGAGCTGGCCGCCGGTTATTTCGGCGAAGGCCAGAACACCGTCGCGCTCGACGAGATCAAGCTGGCGCTGCAGGCCGATCCAACCTACGCGCCGGCGTACGTGCTGCGCGGCCTGGTCTACATGGGCATGAACAACGACCCGCTGGCCGAAGAGAGCTTCCAGCGTGCCATGCAGCTCAATCCGCGCGACCCCGACGCCCTGCACAACTACGGCTGGTACGCCTGCCAGCGTGGGCGCTACGCACAGTCCACCGAACTGTTCCAGCGCGCCTTGGCCAGCCCCGTGTACGGTGGGCAGGCCAGAACCTTGTTGGCCATGGGCATCTGCCAGATCCGCGCGGGGCAGTTCGTGGAGGCCGAAGCCAGCCTGGCGCGCTCTTATGAGCTCGACCCGGCCAACCCGATCGTGGCTTACAACCTCGCCTCACTGCAGTTCCGCAGAGGTGATGATGCCAAGGCCCAGTTCACGATTCGACGCCTCAACAACACCGACCTCGCCAACGCGGAAACGCTGTGGCTGGGCATCAAGGTAGAGCGGCGGCTCCGCAACCGCGAAGCCATGGCGCAGCTGGCCCAGCAACTGGGTCGCCGGTACCCGGATTCGGCCCAGTGGGCGCGTTTTCAGCGCGGAGAGTTTGATGAGTGAGGCGACGGTTGAAGGCAGTGGCGTGTCGGTGGAGCCTGTTTCGCGGCCGATCCGTCTGAAAGAGGCTCGCGAGGCCGCTGGGCTGCACATCGCGGCCCTCGCCGCTGCCTTGAAAGTGCCCGTGAAAAAGCTGGAGGCACTGGAAGCAGGGCGCTACGGTGAACTGCCCGACCTCACCTTTGCGCGCGCATTGGCGTCCAGCGCGTGCCGCCAGCTCAAGGTGGATCCCGCACCCATCCTGCAACAGATTCCACTCAGTGCATCACCCAAGCTCGGCGACCACCGGCACTCGTTGAACGCCCCTTTCAATCCGGGCCGCGACGAAGAGCCGATCAATCCGTTGAGCTGGCTTTCGCGTCCCGCGTTGCTGGCGGCGATCGCGCTGCTCCTCGGTGCGTTGGTCATCGTGTTTCTCCCTAGGGCTGAGAGTCCACCTGCGGTGGCCAGCGTGGCGGAGCCGGCCATGGCCGAACCTGTGGTCGTGGCCGAGCCTGTCGCCGCGCAGGAGCCTGCCGGCGCTGCCGTGCAGGAAGGTGTGATGCCTGCGGGCACGGACGCAGCATCGCCTGCAGTGGCGCCAGCAACCGCTGCCGTCGCTGCGGTGCCTGCGGAAGCTGCCCCCTCCGTTGCGGTGGCTGTTGCCACGCCGACCACTCCAGCCGTCGCGGCCAGTGCGGGCGGCTTGCTGAGCATTGCGGCCACGGGTGAGTCCTGGGTCGAGGTGATCAACGGCAGCGGTAACGTGGTGGCCAAACGCTTGCTGCAAGCCGGCGACGTGATCGATTTTTCCGCCGCTCCGCCCTACAGCGTGGTGCTTGGCAAGGCCGATGCCGCGGAGGTGAGCGTTCGCGGCAAACCTTTTGACACGGCGCCGTTTTCGCGCAGCAATGTCGCTCGCTTCGAAGTGAAATGACCATGGACCTTGCATCTCAGCCCATCGCCTTGACCGCTGCACGAGCACGCCACACACGCCAGGGCGTGGTGGCTTGGGGCAGCAACCGCGTGACGGTGGGAGGTGACGCTCCGGTGCGTGTGCAGTCCATGACCAACACCGACACCGCCGATGCAGTGGGCACGGCGATTCAGGTCAAGGAACTTGCGTTGGCCGGCTCCGAGTTGGTGCGCATCACCGTCAACAACGACGAGGCGGCCAAGGCCGTGCCTTACATCCGCGAGCAGCTTGACCGCATGGGCGTGGACGTGCCTCTGGTCGGCGACTTTCATTACAACGGCCACCGCCTGCTGACCGACCACCCGGCCTGCGCCGAGGCGCTGTCCAAGTACCGCATCAACCCGGGCAACGTGGGTCGTGGCGACAAGGGCGACCGGCAGTTTGCCCAGATGGTGGAGATCGCGGCGCGCCACGACAAGGCCATCCGCATCGGCGTGAACTGGGGCAGCCTGGACCAGGACCTGCTGGCACGTCTGATGGACGAAAACGCCGGACGTGCCCAGCCGTGGGAAGCGCGCCAGGTGATGTACGAAGCGCTGATCACGTCGGCGCTCGAATCGGCCCAACGCGCTGAAGAGATTGGCCTCAACGGCAACAACATTTTCCTGTCGTGCAAGGTCAGCGCCGTGCAGGACTTGATCGCTGTGTACCAGGCGCTGGCGCAGCGCTGCAACTACGCACTGCACCTGGGTCTGACCGAAGCCGGCATGGGAACCAAGGGCGCGGTGGCTTCCGCAGCGGCACTCTCGGTGCTGCTGCAGCAGGGCATTGGTGACACCATTCGCGTCTCGCTCACGCCCCAACCGGGTGAGGCCCGCACGCAAGAGGTGGTGATCGCGCTGGAGATCCTGCAGGCGCTGGGCATGCGGGCATTTGTGCCTTCGGTCACCGCGTGTCCAGGCTGTGGCCGCACCACCAGCAGCACTTTCCAGGAGCTGGCCAAGCAGATCGACGACTACCTGCGCAGTTCCATGCCGGTCTGGCGCACACGCTACCCTGGCGTGGAAAACCTCAAGGTAGCGGTGATGGGCTGCATCGTCAACGGACCTGGCGAGAGCAAACACGCCGACATCGGCATCAGCCTGCCCGGCACGGGCGAGGCACCGGCAGCCCCCGTCTTCATTGACGGACAAAAAGCACTGACCTTGCGCGGCGACGACATCGTCCGCGAGTTCCAGGTCATCGTGGACAACTACATCGAGAAAAAGTTTGGCGTCACCGTTTGAGGCTGGGTCCACACCCGGCGTCCGCTGATCGCACGAGCTCCCAAGGCATGGCAGAAAAACTGAGCGCCGTCAAAGGCATGAACGACATCGCACCTCCCGTGTCCGCACACTGGGAGTGGCTCGAAGAAACACTGCGCGCGCTGATGCGTCGCTACGGCTACCGCAACCTGCGCACGCCCATCGTGGAGCCCACAGCGCTCTTCGTGCGCGGCCTGGGCGAGGTGACCGACATCGTCGAAAAGGAGATGTACTCCTTTGAAGACCGGCTCAACGGCGAGCAGCTCACGCTGCGCCCGGAGAACACAGCGGGCGTGGTGCGCGCCGCGCTGGAGCACTCCCTGTTGTACGACGGTGGCAAGCGGCTGTATTACATGGGACCCATGTTCCGTCACGAGCGCCCGCAGCGCGGACGGTACCGGCAGTTCCACCAGTTCGGCGCCGAGGCCCTGGGCTTCGCCGGTCCCGATGTGGACGCCGAACTGATCGTGTTGGCCTGCGACCTCTGGGCCGAACTCGGTCTTACCGGCATCGAACTCGAAATCAACAGCCTGGGCCAGCCGCCCGAGCGGCTGGCGCACCGGCAGGCGCTCATCGCCTATCTGGAGGCGCATGCCGACCAGCTCGATGAAGAGGCCAAACGCCGCCTTCACAGCAATCCGTTGCGCATCCTCGATACCAAGAACCCGGCGATGCAGGACCTGGTGAACGCGGCGCCACGACTGATGGATCATCTCGGCGCCGAGTCGCTGGACCATTTCAACCGCCTGCGGGGCCTGCTCGATGCGCACGGCATCTCGTACCGCATCAACCCGCGCCTCGTGCGCGGCATGGACTACTACAACCTGTCGGTGTTCGAGTTCGTCACCACACAGCTGGGTTCGCAAGGCACGGTGTGTGCCGGTGGCCGCTACGACGGCCTGTTCGAGCAGATCGGTGGGAAGGCCGCCCCGGCTGTCGGCTGGGCGCTGGGCATGGAGCGCATTCTTGAACTGCTGAAAGAGCAGGGCAAGTTGCCCGAGCCACCGGTGCCCGACGCGTATGCGGTGGTGCCCGACGCGGCGCATGTGGCCCAGGTCATGCCGGTGTTGCGTACGCTGCGTCAGCTCGGCGTGAACGTGCAAATGCACGCGGGCGGCGCCGATGGCATGGGCAGCATGAAATCGCAATTCAAGAAGGCAGACGCCAGCGGTGCACGCTTTGCCTTGATCTTTGGCGAGCAAGAGCTGCAGCAGGGCAGTGTGGCGGTCAAGCCTTTGCGCGGTCCCCGGCCCGAGGGTGACGCCGCGCCACATGACGCGGTGCAGCGCCTTCTGCCGATGGGCCAGGTGGCCGAGTGGGCCGCCAGTTTGCGCAACTTCTGACCCACCCGGATTTCCGCGTGTGTCCCAGCTGGGGATGCAGCCGCCACCCGCCTACAATCGAGCGTTGCGCTCCCGGCGCCTGAACCCGAATCGAATTTCCAGCATGGCCAAACACCTCGACCTTGAAGAGCAGGAACAGCTCGATCAGATCAAACACTTCTGGAGCCAGTACGGCAACCTCATCAGCTGGGTGCTGATCGTGGTCTTTGGTTCGTTTGCCGCCTGGAATGGCTGGAACTATTGGCAGCGCAACCAGGCGGCCAAGGCCGCCGCTTTGTATGACGAAGTTGACCGCGCTGCGATCGCCAAGGACGCAGACCGCATGCAGCGCGCATTGGCCGACATGCAGGCCCAATTCGCCAGCACCACCTTCGCCAGTCAGGCCGCTTTGCAAGCCGGCAAGACGCTGTTTGATGCGGGCAAGTTGACCGAGGCTCGCGCAGCATTGGCCTGGGCCGCCGAAAAATCGTCCGATGACTCCTACAAGGCTGTGGCTCGCTTGCGGCTCGCAGCATTGGACGTCGAGGCGCAAGCCTATGACCAGGCGCTCAAGACGCTCGAGGCACCCGTGCCCAAGTCGTTCGAGCCCCTCGTTGCCGATCGCCGCGGCGATGTGCTGATGGCACAAGGCAAAGCCGATGAGGCCAAGGTCCAGTACCAGACCGCCTGGAAAGGCTTGAGCAGCCGCACTGAATACCGCCGCCTGGTGGAGGTGAAGCTGGCTTCGTTGGGCGTGGATGTGTCCACGTTGACGTCTACAACCGAGGTCGCCCGTTGAACCCAGCCCTGAACTCCATGAAGCAATCTTCCAAAGTCTGGATGTCACGCACCGTCTGCCTGGGTGTGTTGGCCGTGGCGGCCCTCTCTGCGTGTTCGTCCGGCACCAAAAAGCCCCAACCCAGCGAGTTGCCACCGGTGGCGGCACTCATGGGAACCCGCGCAGCCTGGACCAACCAGGTGGGCGCGGGTACCGAATCCATCGTTCCGCTGGTGGCTGGAGGACGCGTTTTCGCTGCCAGCACATCCGGCACCGTTGTCGCCATTGATGGCGCTTCTGGTCAGGACGCCTGGCGCCTCAACCTGGGCACACCCATCGCAGCTGGCGTGGGCTCCGACGGTCAGACCGCCGCAGTGGTCACACAGAGCAACCAGTTGATCGCGATTGCCGACGGTCGCGAACTCTGGCGCGTGCGCCTGCCCGCACGTGCCTTCACGGCGCCGCTGGTGGCGGGTGCGCGAGTGTTCGTGTTGACCGCCGACCGAACCGTGACCGCATTCGACGCGCGCAATGGAGCCCGTTTGTGGGTGCAGTCACGCACCGCCGAACCGCTGGTGCTCAGCCAAAGTGGCGCCTTGCTCGCTGTTGGTGACACCTTGGTGGCCGGCCTGTCGAGTCGCCTGGTGGGGCTCAACCCCGCCAACGGTTCGGTGCGCTGGGAGGCTCCCATCGCCACCCCGCGTGGCACGAATGAAGTCGAACGCCTGGTGGACATCGTCGGTCCGGTGAGCCGGATCGGCGACAGCGTTTGCGCGAGGGCCTATTCGGCCGCCGTGGGCTGCGTTGACGCCGCTCGTGGCAACGTGGTCTGGTCGCGTGTGGCCCAAGGCACCACCGGTGTGCACGGTGATGACCGTCTGGTGTTTGGCGCCGACAACGAAGGCCGTTTCCAGGCTTGGCAACGCGCTTCCGGCGAGCCAGTCTGGAGCATCGATCGCCTCAAATACCGAAACCTCAGTGCACCCGTGGCCCTGGGCCGTGTCGTCGCCGTGGGCGACGGTGCGGGTCTGGTGCACCTGGTCTCGCGCGAAGACGGTAGTGAAATGACCCGGTTGAGCACCGACGGCTCGCCCATTCTGGCAGCCCCGGTCCTCGCAGGTAACGCCCTCGTTGTGCAGACGCGCAATGGCGGCATCTTCGCGTGGCGCCCCCAGTAACCTCCGAGCCGAACCGCCTCCTGAACGAAAGCAGCCTCCTTGAAACCCGTCATCGCCCTGGTGGGCCGCCCCAATGTGGGCAAGTCCACCCTGTTCAACCGCCTGACGAGTTCTCGCGACGCCATTGTGGCCGACTTTGCCGGCCTGACCCGTGACCGACACTACGGCAACGGCCGCCTCGGTGCGCGCGAATACATCGTCATCGACACCGGCGGCTTCGAGCCTGACGCCACCGAAGGCATCTACAAAGAGATGGCCAAGCAGACGCGTCAAGCCGTGGCCGAGTCCGATGTGGTGCTGTTTGTGGTGGATGCGCGCGCCGGTATCAGCGCACAAGACCACGAAATTGCGAGTTACCTGCGACGCCTGGGCAAGCCCTGTGTGCTGGTAGCCAACAAGGCCGAAGGCATGACGCAGGGCTTGCAACTGGTCGAGTTTTACGAGCTGGGGCTGGGCGAAGTGCTGCCGGTCTCCGGTGCTCACGGGCAGGGCATTCGCTCCATGGTCGAGCTGGCGATGGAGCGCATCCCGGGCCTGCCGCCAGAAGACGAAGAGGAAGAGCCGGCACCGGTCGGCGTGATCCGCCTGGCCGTGGCGGGTCGACCCAATGTGGGCAAGTCGACGCTGATCAACGCGTGGTTGGGCGAAGAGCGCCTGGTGGCCTTCGATCTGCCCGGTACCACGCGCGACACCATCTCGGTGCCTTTCGAACGCAACGGCCAGAAATTCGAGCTGATCGATACGGCGGGCATCCGCCGCAAGGGCCGGGTGTTCGAGGCGATTGAAAAGTTCTCTGTCGTCAAGACCCTCCAGGCGATTGAAAACGCGAACGTTGTGCTGCTGTTGCTCGACGCCACGCAAGGCGTGACCGACCAGGACGCGCACATTGCCGGCTACATCCTGGAAAGCGGCCGCGCCGTGGTGCTGGCCATCAACAAATGGGATGCGGTGGACGCCTACCAGCGCGAGCAGATCGAACGCCAGATCGAAACCCGGTTGGCTTTCCTGAAGTTCGCTTCATTGCACTTGATCTCGGCGCAAAAACGCCAAGGGTTGGCTCCGGTGTGGAAATCGATCATCCAGGCCCAGGCGTCGGCCACGCGCAAGATGTCGACCCCGGTGCTCACCCGGCTGCTGGCAGAGGCAGTGCAGTTCCAGGCGCCCACGCGGGGCGGCATGTTCCGGCCCAAGATGCGCTACGCCCACCAAGGCGGAATGAACCCGCCCGTGATCGTGATTCACGGAAATTCGCTGGAGCACGTGCCCGATTCCTACAAACGGTTCCTCGAAGGTCGTTTCCGCAAGGCATTTGATCTGGTCGGCACGCCGCTGCGGATCGAATTCAAAACTTCGACCAATCCCTTCAAGGAATAGGAAATACCCGGTAGGCATGAGCAGTACAAGCCCTGTGGTATGGTGACTATCTGATCAACTTTTTTCTGAACACGGAGCATATCGTGAGCAATAACAAAGGCCAACTTTTGCAAGACCCTTTTCTGAACCAGCTTCGCCGGGAGCATGTGCCCGTGTCGATCTACCTGGTCAATGGCATCAAGCTGCAAGGGCAAATCGAGTCGTTTGACCAGTACGTGGTTCTGTTGAGGAACACCGTCACTCAAATGGTTTACAAGCACGCGATTTCCACCATCGTCCCAGGTCGTCCTGTGCAGTTCTCAGCTGCACCTGCGGACGAATCCGCCGCTCCTTGAACGTCTTTGCCCCCGAAGCCGGCGCGGTGCCGATGCGCCGCACGGCTTGCATCGCCCGACGCCTCGCCGCTGAAGCGATTTGAAATCTCCCGAACACCCATCAGCGCCCACGCCATCCGTCATCTTGGTGGGGGTGGATTTCGGCACGCCTCACTTCGACGCTCCGCTGGAGGAATTGGGTTTGCTCGCCCAGACCGCGGGCTACAGCGTGGCCGAACGGGTGACCTGCAAACGCCGCGCACCAGACCCCGCCCTGTTCGTCGGCTCAGGCAAGGCCGACGAGATCAAGCTGCTCGCCCAGTCGACAGGCGCTTCCGAGGTGTTGTTCGATCAATCGCTAAGTCCCGCGCAGCAACGCAACCTTGAGCGCCATCTGGGCATGCCGGTCAACGACCGCACGCTCTTGATCCTGGAGATCTTCGCCCAGCGTGCCCGCAGCCACGAAGGCAAGCTCCAGGTTGAACTCGCTCGGCTTCAGTACCTCTCCACCCGACTCGTGCGGCGCTGGTCGCACCTCGAGCGTCAGAGCGGCGGCATCGGCATGCGTGGTGGTCCGGGTGAGACGCAGATCGAACTTGATCGCCGCATGATCGGAGAGTCGATCAAGCGGACCAAAGAGCGCCTGGAGAAGGTCAAGAAGCAACGTGCCACTCAGCGCCGCCAGCGAGAGCGCCGAGATACCTTCTCCATCTCCTTGGTCGGTTACACCAACGCGGGCAAGTCGTCCCTGTTCAATGGGCTGGTCAAGGCGAGGGCCTACGCGGCCGATCAACTGTTTGCTACCTTGGACACGACCACCCGCCAGCTGTATCTGGGTGAGGCGGGCCGATCGGTATCGTTGTCGGACACGGTGGGTTTCATCCGCGATCTGCCCCACGGCCTGGTCGATGCCTTCGCCGCCACCCTGCAAGAGGCCGCCGATGCCGACTTGCTGCTGCACATCGTGGACGCTTCCAATCCCTCCCACCCTGAGCAAATGGCGTCGGTGATGGGTGTGCTCAAGGACATCGGCGCCGATCAGGTGCCGCAGATTCTGGTCTTCAACAAACTCGACGCGATGGACGAGGCCCACATTCCGCTGGTTCTTTCTGATCAGATGGAACTGGATGGGCAAACGGTGTCTCGAATTTACGTGAGTGCCAAAACAGGCGAGGGTTTGCCTGCCCTCAGAGCCTTGTTGGCAGCGCAGGTGCTGGCCGCCGGGGGTGGGCAAGGCCCTGAGAGCCCGGGGGCGTTCCCCGAAAATGAAAGTCCGCCCTCCTGATTGGGCACAATGTGATGGTTTTGAAATTGACAAAGAGTTGGCAACACATGGATGTGAATCTGCAAAACCCCGCCCGACATGCCGAGCAAGGCTCACGCGCCGTCCCACGACGGGCTTGGAGCAGGGTGCTGGGCATGTTCAATCTCAACGATCCGCGCTGGGGCCGGGGCGATGACGCTCCCCGCAACGAGGGTTCCAAGGACGGCCAGGAACCCGAGCGCAACGAAGACAACCGCACGCCGCAGCGTCCGCGGGGCCAGGGCCCCAATCAGGGACCACCGGACCTGGATGAGCTGTGGCGTGACTTCAACCGCAAGCTCGGAGGTCTGCTGGGCAAGAAGGGCGGCGGCCAGGGTGGCGGTAACGGTTCGGGTGGCGGCGGAATGCCGAGCTTCAACCCCAGCCCCAAGACCACCGGCATCGGCGTCGGTCTCGTCGCCGGCGTTGCAGCCCTCATCTGGCTGGGTACCGGCTTCTTCATCGTGCAGGAAGGTCAGCAGGCTGTGATCACACAGTTCGGCAAGTACAACAGCACCGTGGGCGCAGGTTTCAACTGGCGTCTGCCGTACCCGATTCAGCGCCACGAGACGGTGTTCGTGACGCAGATCCGCTCGGTTGACGTTGGCCGCGACAACATCGTGCCCGCCACCGGGTTGCGTGAGTCGGCCATGCTCACCCAGGACGAGAACATCGTCGAGATCAAGTTCGCTGTGCAGTACCGGTTGAACGACGCGCGTGCCTTCCTGTTCGAAAGCCGCGACCCCGACGCTTCGGTGGTCAAGGTGGCCGAGACCGCGGTGCGTGAGGTGGTCGGCAAGATGAAGATGGATGCCGCGCTGGCCGAAGAGCGAGATCAAATCGCTCCGCGTGTGCGCGCACTCATGCAAACCATTCTGGACCGCTACAGCGTGGGTATCGAGGTGGTCGGCATCAACCTGCAACAGGGCGGTGTTCGTCCTCCCGAGCAGGTTCAGGCCTCTTTTGACGACGTTCTCAAGGCCGGCCAGGAGCGCGAACGGGCCAAGAACGAAGCCGAGGCTTACGCCAACGATGTGGTGCCCAGGGCTCGGGGTGCGGCATCGCGCCTGACCGAAGAAGCCGAAGGCTACCGCGCCCGCATCGTAGCGCAGGCTGAGGGTGATTCGCAGCGCTTCCGCTCGGTCCTTACCGAGTATCAAAAGGCGCCCCAGGTGACCCGCGAACGCATGTATACCGACGCCATGCAGGAGATCTACAGCAACGTTACCAAGGTGCTGGTGGATTCCAAGGCTGGCAACAACCTGCTGTACCTCCCTCTGGACAAGATCATGCAGATGACGGCTCAGTCGCCGACGACGAGCCCCACCACGGTCGCCCCGCCACCGAGTGCTGGCACAGCGTCCACGCCGGCCAGCCGCAGCCTCGACAACGCAGCCCGCTCGCGCGATCGCGAGAGCCGCTGAACGCCGCACAAGAGACCAAAGAGCAACGCACATGAACAAATTGGGTTTCATCCTCACCAGCCTCGTCGTGGCGCTGGCCATCGCCAGCTCCATGCTGTTCGTGGTTGACCAGCGCCAGTTCGGCGTGGTTTTCCAGTTGGGCCAGATCAAGCAGGTCGTGACCGAGCCGGGCCTGAACTTCAAGCTGCCGCCGCCGTTCCAGAACGTGTCCTACATTGACAAACGCCTGCTCACGCTGGAAAGCACCGACACCGAGCCCACGCTCACCGCCGAGAAGCAGCGTGTGGTGATCGACTGGTATGTGCGCTGGCGCATCTCCGAGCCGCAGGAATACATCCGCAACGTCGGCATCACCGAGCGCGCAGGTGCCTTGCAACTCAACCGTGTGGTGCGTAACTCATTCCAGCAGGAAGTGAACAAGCGCACGGTCAACGAGTTGCTGTCGACCCGCCGCGAACAGCTGATGGCCGATGTGAAACGCGAAGTGCTGGCCGCTGTTCGCAGTGCCGACAAGCCTTGGGGCATGGATGTGGTGGATGTGCGCATCACCCGCGTGGACTACGCCGAGAGCATCACCGCTTCGGTCTACCAGCGGATGGAAGCTGAACGCAAACGCGTGGCCAACGAACTGCGCTCCACCGGCTTTGCCGAAGGTGAAAAAATCCGCGCCGATGCCGACCGTCAGCGCGAAGTGATCGTGTCCGAGGCGTACCGCGATGCTCAGCTCATCAAGGGTGAGGGCGATGCCAAGGCTGCCGCTTCGTTCTCGGAAGCGTTTGGTCGCGATCCGGCGTTTGCCCAGTTCTACCGCAGCCTGGAGGCTTACAAATCGAGCTTCTCCAGCAAGTCCGACGTGGTGGTGGTCGATCCATCTTCCGACTTTTTCAAATCGCTGCGCAGCAGCAACCTCGCACCAAGCCGGTGAGTCGCATGGTTCTTTGCACCGATTGCCAGCGCTGACCGCGCGGCCGGCCCGGTTTGGAGCCTGTTTGGACCGCGTTGGCCCTCGTGCTGGTGTTCGAGGGCCTTCTTCCGTTGGTGGCACCTCGGTGGTGGCGCCGGGTCTTTTCTGAAATGCTCGGCCTGCGTGACGGGCAGCTTCGTTTCTTTGGTCTGATCTGTGTCGCCACCGGACTGCTGATGGTCTGGATGTTCAGCTGAATTTCACAGGCTCGTTGGGTGTTCTGCCCACCCGCTGCCCGTTCCTTGCGCGATCACCCTGCGGATACCCTTCCGCACCCCGGTAAAATCGCGGTTTTAACAGCTCCTGAAAATGCCCATGTCTGCCTGGGTCCTCCCGGATCACATAGCCGATGTCTTGCCTTCCGAGGCCCGCCACATCGAAGAATTGCGCAGGAGCTTGCTCGACACAGCCCGTGGCTATGGCTACGAGCTGGTGATGCCGCCCTTGCTGGAGCACCTTGAATCGCTGCTCACCGGCACCGGTGAAGCACTCGACCTGCAAACCTTCAAACTCGTCGACCAGTTGTCTGGTCGCACGCTCGGCCTGCGTGCCGACAGCACGCCACAGGTGGCGCGTATCGACGCGCACCTGCTCAACCGCCAAGGGGTGGCGCGCCTGAGTTACTGTGGCCCGGTGGTGCACACGCGCATCGACCGCCCGCTGGCCAGCCGCGAGCCGTTGCAGTTCGGCGCGGAAATTTACGGCCATGCCGGTCTGGAAGCCGACCTCGAAGTGATCGAGCTTGCGCAAGCTTGTCTTCGCGTCGCGGGTGTGAAAGGTTTGCAGCTCGACATGGCCGACGTGCGCGTGATCGACGCCGTGCTCGCGCCGGTGACGCTGACCGCGCCGCAGGAGGCCCGCATCCATGCCGCACTCAATGCGAAGGACGTGGCAGAGCTCCAGGTGCTCGCGCGCGACTTGCCAGCCAACGTGCGCCGCGATCTGTGCGCGCTTCCGCGCCTCTTCGGCGATGTGGGCGTGCTCGATGAAGCCCGGCAGACGCTGCAGGCGTCTCCCGCCTTGCACACCGCACTGGACAACCTGCGCTGGCTCGCGTCACACGCGCAGGACATGACGGTGTCCATCGATCTGGCCGACCTGCGAGGCTATGCCTACTACACCGGCATGCGCTTCGCCTTGTTTGCGCAGGCGGGGCAGGGCGGTTCGGGGCAGTCACTCGAATTGGCCCGGGGCGGCCGCTACGACGAAGTGGGCGCCGTGTTCGGCCGCAACCGTCCAGCGGTGGGTTTCAGCCTGGACCTGAAGGAACTCGTGGCCGCCGTGGCACCACGATCACTGGTGGCCGCGATCCGCGCGCCCTGGGGCATGGACACCAGCTTGCGCAACGCCGTGGCCAACCTGCGATCGCAGGGCCATACGGTGGTGTGCGTGTTGCCTGGCCATGAACACGAAGTCGACGAGTTCCATTGCGACCGCGAACTGGTGCCCGATGCGGCACAGGCGGGCGCATGGACAGTGAAGAACATTCAAACGGAAATCAGCCAATGACGAACAGCAGCAGCGCCGTGAAACCCGGTCGCAACGTGGTGGTGGTGGGGACCCAGTGGGGCGACGAGGGCAAAGGCAAGCTGGTTGACTGGCTGACCGAAACCGCCACCGGTGTGGTGCGTTTCCAGGGCGGCCACAACGCAGGCCACACGCTGGTTATCAACGGCGTGAAGACGGCTTTGCACCTCATTCCCAGCGGCATCATGCGCGCGGGCGTCAAGTGCTACATCGGCAACGGCGTGGTGCTCTCGGTGGGCAAGCTGTTTGAAGAGATCGCCGGGCTGGAGAAAGCCGGTGTCGAAGTGCGTTCGCGCCTGCGCGTGAGCGAAGGCTGTCCGCTGATCCTTCCGTTCCACGCCGCCATCGACATTGCGCGTGAAGCCGCCAAGGTCAAGGCCGGTACTGAAAAGATCGGTACCACCGGCCGCGGCATCGGCCCAGCCTATGAAGACAAGATCGCGCGCCGCGCATTGCGCGTGCAGGACCTGCGTTACCCCGAGCGTTTCGCCGCCAAGCTGCGCGAGTTGCTCGACTTGCACAACCACCTGCTCACCAGCTACCTGCATTCAGCCGACATGGTCTGGGACGAGAAGATCGCCGCCTACATGAAAGATGGCGCGATCCAGTTCGAGCCGGTGTTCGCCGAAGCGATGCAACAGGCCGAACTCCTCAAGCCCATGATCGCCGACGTGTCGCGCGAACTCAACGAGGCCCACAAGGCGGGTGCCAACCTGCTGTTTGAAGGCGCGCAGGGCACGCTGCTCGACATCGATCACGGTACCTATCCGTTCGTCACGTCGAGCAACTGTGTGGCGGGCAATGCCGCTGCCGGCTCTGGCGTGGGCCCGGGCCTGCTGCACTATGTGCTGGGCATCACCAAGGCCTACTGCACCCGCGTGGGCGGCGGTCCGTTCCCGACCGAGCTTGAATGGGAAAAAGAAGGCACACCCGGCTGGCACATGGCCACGGTGGGAGCCGAGAAGGGTGTGACCACCGGTCGCAGCCGGCGCTGTGGCTGGTTCGATGCCGCACTCCTCAAGCGCTCCGCGCAAGTCAATGGCCTCACCGGTCTGTGCATCACCAAACTCGACGTGCTCGATGGCCTGAAAGAGCTCAAGCTGTGCACGGGCTACGAGCTCGATGGTGAAACCATCGACATCCTGCCCCTGGGTGCGGAAGACATCGCGCGTTGCACGCCGATCTACGAAACCCTGCCGGGTTGGAGCGACTCGTCGGTGGGTGTGACGCAGTACGACAAGCTGCCTGAGAACGCGCGCCGGTATCTGCAACGCATCCAGGAAACCACCGGCGTGCCGATTCACGTGGTTTCGACCAGCCCCGACCGCGACCACACCATCCTGCTGCACCACCCGTACCACGGCTGAGCAGCGTCCGTACAGCCTGACCGGCTGTGCCTCGTGCAGAATCCCGACCGATACCCCCAGGAGTCCGAATGCTCACCGAAGACGGCAAACACCTCTACGTCTCCTACGACGAGTACCACAACCTGATCGAGAAGCTCGCGCTCAGGGTTCACCAGTCTGGCTGGGAATTCGACACCATCTTGTGCCTGGCGCGCGGCGGCATGCGCCCCGGTGACATCCTCTCGCGCATTTTCGACAAGCCGCTGGCCATCATGTCGACCAGCTCTTACCGCGCTGCGGCCGGCACCCAGCAGGGCAACCTGGACATTGCGCGGTACATCACCACACCCAAAGGCGAGATCGCCGGCAAGGTGCTGCTGGTGGACGATCTGGCCGACTCCGGCCACACGCTCAAAGCGGTGATCGACATGCTCAAGAACAACTACGCGCCCATCACCGAGATGCGCAGCGCGGTGATCTGGACCAAGCAACTCTCGGCCTTCACGCCGGACTACTCGGTGGAGTTCCTGCCCACCAATCCCTGGATCCACCAGCCCTTTGAAGGCTATGACAGCCTGCGCCCGGCGCAATTGCTGGAGAAGTGGAAGCTGTGAAAGACCTGTCCACCCGCCTGATCCACCACCCGTACAAGCCGCCTGAAGGCTTCGAGGCGGTGGCCCCGGGTGTGCACAAGGCGTCCACCGTCTTCTTCCCCAACGTCGAAGCGCTGCGCACCTACGACTGGAAAGACAAGAGCGGCTACACGTATGGCCTGCACGGCACGCCGACCACCTTCACACTGGAAGAACGCATCGCCACCATCGAAGGCGGCAATCACTGCGTGCTGGTGCCCAGCGGCCTGTCGGCCGTGACTTTGGTCGACATGGCTTTTCTGCGCAGCGGGGACGAAGTGCTGATCCCTGACAACGCTTATGGTCCCGGCAAGTCGTTTGCCGCGGTCGAGCTGGCGGCCTGGGGCATCACCCACCGCTTCTTCGACGCCATGGACCCGGACGACCTGGAGCGCCAACTCTCGCCCGCCACACGTCTTGTCTGGCTGGAAGCGCCAGGTTCCATCACGCTGGAGTTTCCGGACCTGCCCGCTCTCGTGGCCCGCGTGCAGCAGGCCAACCAGGCTCGCGCCGGACAACGGCCCATCGTCACGGTGCTCGACAACACCTGGGGCGCGGGCGTCGCCTTCAACGCCTTTGATCTGGGTGTGGACATCTCCATGCAGGCGCTCACCAAGTACCCCAGCGGTGGCGCCGATGTGTTGATGGGCTCGGTGGTTACCCGCGATGAGTCCTTGCACCGCCAGGTGCTGCTCACCCACATGCGCCTGGGTCTGGCCGTTGCCGCCAATGATGCCGAACTGGTGCTGCGCAACCTGCCGAGCATGGCACTGCGCTACCAGGCGCAAGACGCCAGCACGCGCGAGCTCGCCACCTGGATGCAGACACAACCCGGCGTGGTGCAGGTGCTGCACCCCGCTTTGCCCGACTCGCCGGGACATGCCACCTGGCTGCGCGACGCCACAGCCGCCGCCTGCCTGTTCAGCGCCGTGTTCGACGCGTCCATTTCGCAGTCGCGCGTTGACGCGTTTTGCGACAGCCTCAATCTCTTCCGCCTGGGCTGGAGCTGGGCCGGCCCCGTCAGCCTTTGTGCGCCGTACGACATGGCCTCCATTCGCACCAGGGCATGGCCGCACGCCGGTGGTCTGGTACGCTTTGCGGTCGGTCTGGAATCCGTGCACGATCTGCGTGCCGACCTTGCACAGGCCCTGAGCGCCTTGCAAGCCTGACCCCTTCGTTTCAACAGACCTGAAAGACTGATTTGGCTACTCCCAACTACGGATACGAAAAACGCCAGCGCGAGCTTGCCAAGAAGAAAAAGAAAGAGGAAAAGCTCAAGGCCAAAGCCGAAGGCCGCCGCCACGACGACACCGACGCACCGGAAGAGCCGGGCACCGATGCACCGGACGGCGCAGCGGGCGGCGACGGCACTGGCGCAGGCAACTGACCCTCAGGGTCTGCCCAATGGCCTGGGCCCGGCGCTCAGGCCTTGTTTTCGCTGGCGATCAACGATCGCGCAGCCTCGTTCAGCGAATCCGCTGAACGGTCCCGCAGCTCACAGGGCAGGGCCTGCGGAAACAGTTTGAAGTTGCGCCCGATTGACTGGGCGTACATCGGATCGTAGTGGCGGGTCAGCAACTCAAGCACCACTGCTGGCGTCTCACCACCCTTGACCTTCTCTGTCCACCCCGACACGACTTCCTTGCCACGAAGCTCGATCAGCGCTTCGAGCCGGGAACAGAACGATGCCGGGTCTTTCACGAAGAAGTCGTAGTCTTCCAGCAGCAGGGCCACACGTTCTTCGTCCGACAGGCGAAGGTCGATACAGGGGCTGGCCCGCATGGCGTCGATGAGCGCATCGGGCACGCGCACATTGCCCACCTTCTTGCTCTCGCTCTCCACGTAGACCACGCGCTCCGGTTCATAGCCGCGCAGGGCAGACCACACCATCGAATCAAAACGCTTCTGGCTCGGCTGCGGCTGGCCGGGTATGTGGCCCAGCACCGAACTGCGGTGGCTGGCCAGGGCCTCCAGGTCGAGCACCTGCGCGCCCTGCGCAGCCAAGGCTTGCAGCAGACGCGTCTTGCCGCTGCCGGTGGGGCCGCAGACGATGCGGTAGTGCAGGCGCTCGGCCAGCGCAGGCAGCGACTCGACCAGCGCTGCGCGCCACGCCTTGTAGCCGCCTTCGACCAGGGTCACGTGAAATCCGATGGCGCCCAAGATGGTGGCCAGTGCACCGCTGCGGTTGCCGCCGCGCCAGCAGTACACCAGCGGTTTCCAGGTGCGCGGCTTGTCGATCACTTCGCACTCGATGTGGGCTGCGATGTTGCGCGCTGACAAGGCCGCACCACGCTTTTTCGCCTCGAACGGATTGACCTGCTTGTACATCGTGCCGATGGTGATGCGCTCTTCGTTGTTGAGCGTGGGCCAGTTCACCGCGCCGGGCACATGGTCGAGCGCGTGCTCGTCTTCGGTGCGGGCGTCGATGATCAGGTCGAATTCGGCCAGGCGGCTCAGCGCCTCGGTGGCATTCAGGGTGTGGACGGGCATGCCCGATTATCGACGGGCGATCAGTTTGCGCAGTTCGGGCCACACGTTGTCGCGCATGGTGGGCTGGGCCGACTCGTTGGGGTGGATGCGGTCGTTCTGGAACAGCGCGGTGGGGTCCTTGGTGTCGGCCACATCCTTCAGAAAGAACGGCACCAGCGCGGTCTTCTCGGTCTTGGCCACGGTAGTGAACACCTCGCGGAATTCCTGCCCGTACTTCGCGCCGTAGTTCGGCGGCATCTCCATGCCCAGAAGCAGCACCTGCGCGCCTGCTTCGCGAGACAGGCGCGCCATGGTGGCCAGGTTGTCCCGCGTCATGTTCAAAGGCAGGCCGCGCAAGGCGTCATTGCCACCCAACTCGATGACCACCCACTTGGGTTGGTGCTGCTTGAGCAGGGCCGCGATGCGCGAACGCCCGCCCGACGTCGTGTCGCCGCTGATGCTGGCGTTGACCACGCGCGCCTTGACGTTCTCTTTGGCCATCTTTTCGCTCAACAAGGCCACCCAGCCGGTGCCGCGTTTGAGACCGTACTCGGCGCTGAGCGAATCGCCGACCACCAGGACCACCGGCAGGTTGCCGCTCGCGGCCTGTGCGGGTGTCTGTGCGAGTGCGGTGCCCAAAGACCCTGCAGCGGCGAGCGCGCACACGCTGCAGACCAGCGCGTTAAAGTGACGGCGTTTCAACTTGAGAAGTCCTTCCATGTCCGATGTGATGATTGCGGTCCAGCATGTGTTCAAGTCGGTCACCGACTCCACCGGGTCGCTGACCATTCTGCGCGATATCGATTTCACCCTGAACAAAGGGGAAACCGCCGCCATTGTGGGTGCCTCCGGTTCGGGCAAGAGCACGCTGCTGTCCATCGTGGCCGGGTTGGACACGCCCACCAGCGGCACAGTTCACATCGACGGCGTCGATTTGTTCGCCATGGACGAAGACCAGCGCGCCGCGTTGCGGTCGCAGAAGGTCGGTTTTGTGTTCCAGAGCTTCCAGTTGCTGGGCAACCTCACCGCGCTGGAAAACGTGATGTTGCCGCTGGAGTTGGCCGGCCGGCGCGATGCCCGCGCCACCGCCACCCACATGCTGCAACGCGTGGGGCTGGGTGAGCGGCTGTCCAGCTACCCCAAAGTGCTATCGGGCGGCGAGCAGCAACGTGTCGCGCTGGCACGCGCCTTCGTGGTGCAGCCGGCCGTGCTGCTGGCCGACGAGCCCACCGGCAGCCTCGATTTCGCCACCGGCGGCAAGATCATGGAACTCATGTTCGACCTCAACCGCGAGCAGGGCACCACACTCGTGCTGGTCACGCACGACCGCGGGATTGCCCAGCGTTGCGAACGCCGCATCACCATCGAGGCCGGGCAGGTGGTGCCCGAAGTGAAAGAGACCGCGGCCGTCGCCTGAGGCCTCCCGCGCCCGGAGGGGATAATCCGGGCATGTCTTCCCCCAAAGTGCTTTTCGGCTTTCACGCCGTGGGCGTGCGCCTGAAAACCGCGCCCCAATCCATCATCGAGATCTACTACGAGCCCACGCGTCGCGACGCGCGCATGCGCCAGTTTCTCGACAAGGCCCGCGAGGCCAACGCCCGCTTGATCGAGGCCGACGGCCTGCGCATTGCCAAGCTCGCCGGCAGCCATGGCCACCAGGGTGTGGCCGCGCGCGTCGAAGAGATCAAGCAGGTGCATTCGCTCGACGAATTGCTGGAACAACTGGAGGCCACCGGCGTGCCACCCTTGCTGCTGGTGCTCGACGGCATCACCGACCCGCACAACCTCGGCGCCTGTCTGCGGGTGGCCGACGGTGCCGGCGCCCACGCCGTGATCGCGCCCAAGGACCATGCCGCCGGCATCAACGCCACCGTGGCCAAGGTGGCCAGCGGCGCGGCCGAGACCATGCCGTACTTCATGGTGACCAACCTGGCGCGCACGCTGGGCGAACTCAAGGAACGCAACATCTGGGTCATCGGCACCAGCGACGACGCACCGAAGACGCTCTACCAGGTGGAACTCAAAGGCCCTGTGGCGCTGGTGCTCGGTGCCGAAGGCGCGGGCATGCGCCAGCTCACCCGCAAGACCTGCGACGAACTCGTGAGCATTCCCATGCATGGTGCGGTGGAGAGTTTGAACGTGTCGGTGGCCAGCGGCGTGTGTCTGTACGAGGCGCTGCGCCAGCGCAGTTGAAGCCATGCGCGAGACGGTGCGCAGCTGGATTCGTGATGCTCGCCATGTTGCCGTGCTGACCGGCGCGGGCATGAGTGCCGAATCTGGAGTGCCCACCTTCCGCGACGCGCAGACTGGGCTGTGGGCCCGGTTCAACCCGCAAGAACTGGCAACCGAGGCCGCTTTTCGCGCCCATCCGCAGCGCGTGTGGGACTGGTATGTCCATCGCCGCGCGTTGATCGCTGCTGTCCAACCCCATGCAGGACACCGGGCACTTGCCAGTTTCGCCAACCGACATCCCGGCCGCCTGACCCTCATCACCCAGAACGTGGACGGCTTGCACCAGCGCGCAGGGCAGGCCGATGCGCTGGCACTGCACGGCAACATTGCCGAAGACCGGTGGCTCGATGCGCCGCGCGCCTGTTGCCAGACCGACACCCTCGAGGCCGGTCACCCTCCGCGCTGCCCGGTGTGCGGCAACCTGCGCCGTCCGGCGGTGGTCTGGTTCGGCGAGCACCTGCCGGCGCCCGCGCTCGAATCGGCGGAGCAGGCTGCGCGCACTTGCGAGCTGATGTTGGTGGTGGGTACCTCGGGTGAGGTCTATCCGGCGGCCGGTCTGGCGCTCACCGCCCACCAGTGCGGTGCGCGCGTGGTGATGGTGAATCCCGAGGCCACGCCGCTCGATGCGGTGGCCGAACTGTGTCTCAGGGAATCTGCGGCGCAGTGCCTGCCGCCGCTGCTGGCGTGATCGGGTCAGGGCGTGACCTCAAACCACCCCCAAAGCCCCCAACACCGCCCCCGCACCGATCATCCACAGCAGGTGGATCTTCGTCCGCCACACCAGCAGCGTCGCCACACCCGTGAGCAGCCACAGCGGCCAGTCCCGCTCAGGGTGGTCGTGCGAGCCGGTGAGCAGCCAGCCGGTGGCGATCAGCAGGGCAATCACGATGGGGGCCATGCCGGTCTTGAAGGCGCGCACGGCGCGCAGTTCGCGGTTCTTGTGGGCCCAGCGGGTGGCGGTGTAGGTCAGCACGGACGAGGGCAGCATGATGGCCACCATGGTGACCAGTACGCCCAGCAGCGCGAGCGTCCAGGCGGTCCAGCCGGCTCCTGGTCCGCCACCGGCGTTCAAGCCCACGTTCCAGCCGAGCAGGGCGACGAAGAGCACGTTGGGGCCCGGTGCGGCCTGCGACAGCGCGATGCTTGAGGTGAATTGCGCTTCGCTGAGCCAGCCGTTCTGGTAGACCAGATAGCGGTGCATGTCGGGTGCGGTGGTGATGGCGCCGCCCACTCCCAGCAACGACAGCGAGGCGAAATGGGTGAACAGGTTGAGCCAGTTCGCGAGGTCGGGCGTCATGGCTGTCATGCGTGCGGCTCCTCGTCGCGCTGGAGCACGCGGTAGGCCCACACACAAGCCGCGCCGCCAATGCCCAGCAGAACCCAGAGCAGGGGCCAGCGCAGCAGGCCGATGGCGATGAAGGTGAGCACGGCCAGGCCGATGCACACCGGCATGCCCATGGCGTTTTTGTCGAGCGCGGCGATGAGTTTGATGCCGGTGGCTGTGATCAGGCCGGCCGCCACGGCGCCCATGCCGCGCAGGGCGTTTTGCGCCATGGGGTTGTCGGCCACGCTGCCGTATGCCACGGCCAGCAGCAGCACCACCACCAGCGGCGCGGCCAGCATGCCGGCCAGCGCGGCGAGTGCACCCGGCAGGCCGAAGTAGCGCCCGCCGATCATCATGGAAAGGTTGACGACGTTGGGGCCCGGCATGATCTGGGCCACAGCCCAGTCTTCAACGAACTGTTCGCGCGTCATCCAGCGCTTTTTCTCCACCAGCTCGCGCTGGACGACCGCCAGCACGCCGCCAAAACCTTGCAGGGCCAGCCAGGTGAAGGCGAGGAAGAGGTCGGTTTTGGATTGGGGTCGAGCGAGGGTTTCTTCAGCCACGCTGCAGCATGTCCCGAACCGCGTCCACCATCAAGGGTTTGGTGACGAATCCCTGGATGACGGGTATCTCGCCCACCCGGTCGCGGTCTTTGGGCGACCCCGACGATGTGAGCATCACCAGCACCACCGTGGGTTTGCCGGCCAGCAGGGGCGTGGCCTCCAGTGCGAACTCGAAGCCATCCATCAGCGGCATGTTGATGTCGAGGTAGATGCAGGTGGGGGTGGTGAGGGGATCTGTCCTGAGGTAGGACAGCGCTTCGATGCCGCTTTCAAAGATCAGGATCTCGCCCTTGAAACCCGCACGGCGGATCATGATTTCGTGAAAGACGTTGTCCGCCTCGTTGTCGTCGATCAGGATGAAGCGCTCGGGAGTCGTCATGTTCATTCCAGGTGAGGCGCTGCGGGTGCCGCAGGCAGGTGCAGTGTGAATCGGCTGCCTTGGTCGAGCACCGACTGCACGGAGACCCTGCCGCCGTGCAGTTGCGCGATTCGGCGGCAGACCGACAGGCCCAGACCGGTGCCTTCGTAGTGCTTGCGCGTGTGCAGGCGCTTGAACATGTCGAAGACGTGCTGCTGGTGTTCGCTGGCAATGCCGATGCCATTGTCGGTCACGTGAATCTGGTGGCCGTCTTGCGACTCGTCCACGTGCACGTGAACCACGGGGGGCACACTCTGGCGTGAGAACTTCAGGCCGTTGGAGATCAGGTTCTTCAACACGATGCGCAACAGCGATTCATCGGCCATCACACTGGGTTGCGCTCCACATTCGAGACGGCCGTCCAGGCGAGCGATCAGAGGCCCGAGATCGGTCGCGATCTGCTGGACCAGATGGGCGACATCGACCGGGCGCAGCTGGACGGAGCGGCCTTCCAGTCGCACAAAATGCAGCAAGTCGTCGAGCAAGTAGCTCATGCGTTGCCCGCCCGATTGCACAAACGACAGGTAGCGCCGAGCCACGGGCGAGAGTTCGTCCTGGTGGTCGGCGACCAGCAGCGACGTGAAGTTGTTGACCGTGTTGATCGGTTCGCGCAGGTCGTGGGAAATGATGTGGATGAAGCGTTCCTGCTCCATGGTCCGCTGCTCCAGCAAGGCCACTGTCTGTTGCAGCTGTGCTTCGCGCGTCCGGGTTTCCTGCACATCCTGTGCGCGCATCACGGCGCCGGCGATCTCGCCCCGCGCGTTGCGAACGGGAAGCAAGGCCACCTCCACATGGCGTGTGCCCCGCGCCGGAAAGTCGGTCTTGCGGGTGTACGACACGGTCTCGCCCGCCAGGGCGCGATCCAGCCGGGGTTGGATGATGTCCCGGAACGCGTCGCCTCCCACACGCTCGGCGATGTGACGGCCGATGATGTCTTCTCGCGTGCCGCCCCAGTACGCGAGGTAGGTGTCGTTGACGTGCTGGATTAGGTAGTTCGGGTCAATGTAGACCTGCAGATCCAGCCCGGCGATGGCCATGGCCGTGAGTTCCTGGTGCTGGAGATGCCAGGCTTCCTGGCTGCGAGTGGCTTCTTGCACACGCACCGACTCGTGTTCCAGCAGGTTGATGACGAGACTGGCGAGCCGTTGCAAGGCGTCTATCTGACTGGGGTCCAGTTTGCGGGCTTGGGTATCGAGCACACACACGGTGCCCAGTGCCAGACCGTCGTGGGTGACGATGGGTGCGCCCGCATAAAACCGTGCATCCGGAGCGCCCGTCACCAACGGGTTGTTGCTGAAACGCGGATCCTGCTGCAGGTCTTCGACCACCATCACATGGTCTTGCTCGAGGATGGCATGAGCACAAAAAGCCACTTGCCGTGGGGTTTCAAGCTCAACGACGCCGAGACGCGATTTGAACCACTGCCGGTCCTGATCGATCAGGCTGATGAGTGCCACAGGCGTGCCGCAGATCATCTGCGCCAACGCGGAAATGTCGTCAAAAGCCTTTTCTGGCAAGGTGTCGAGGATGCCGAGGCTGTGAAGTCTGGCCAGCCGTTGTGGCTCGTTGGCGGGGGTCGGAGGGGTCTGCATGGTGCTTGCTCGGAGGAGTCGGCAAGTTGTAACACAGCCCCTTGTTTTGCATACACTTTATCGGGCGATATACCCTGCCGCGTCCACTTCGACACATCCCGACGCTGGCTGCTGTGACGCCACTCACGACCTCAAAACAGATCTGCGCGCAATGCGCAGGGCTCAAACCGACATGCCGCCCGACACCTCAATCACCGCACCGTTGATGTAGCTGGCCTCGTCGCTCGCCAGAAAGGCGTAGACGTTGGCAATTTCTTCGGGCTGACCCAGCCGGCGCAAGGGCACGCGTTGTTCCATCTCGGTGATGACCTTCTCCGGAATGGTGGAGAGGATGGGCGTGGCAATGAAGCCTGGCGCAACGGCGTTCACGCGAATGCCCTTGGGGCCCAGTTCGCGGCTCCAGGTCTTGGTGAAGCCGATGACGCCGAACTTGCTGGCCGCGTAGTTGGTCTGGCCGAAGTTGCCGTAGATGCCCACCACCGACGAGGCGTTGAGGATCACGCCGCTGCCTTGCGCGGTCATGTGGTCGGCCACCGCCTGGGCGCAGTGGAAGACGCCGCGCAGGTTCACGTCGATCACGCGGTCGAACTGTTCCAGCGTCATTTTCTGCAGGCGCGCGTCCTGCGTGATGCCGGCGTTGTTCACCAGCACGTCGACACGGCCGAAGCGCTCTATCACCTGCGCGATCACCGCGTCGACCATGTCGCGCTGCGTCACGTCCATCACAAAGCCCGCCGCCTGGGCGCCCAGCGCTTGGCACTGCTGCACCGCTGCGTCCACGGCGGCCTGCTTCACATCGCAGACGATGACAATCGCGCCCTCCTGGGCAAATTTGACGGCGGTGGCCAGGCCAATGCCCTGGGCGGCGCCAGTGATGAGACTGATCTTTCCTGCGAGACGCTTCATGTTCAGTAAACAGGTTGGTGGTGGCGGATGGCGCGCTTCACGTCTTCGCTGAGTGCGAACCCAGGGCCGAACTGTTGAGCGAGCTGGGCGCAACGCGCCTCGAAGGCGTCGATGCCCATGCCGTAGATGAATTGCAGCGCACCCCCGGTCCATGCCGGAAAGCCGATGCCGAAAATGGAGCCGATGTTGCCGTCGTGCACGCTGGTGAGCACACCTTCGGCCAGGCAGCGCGCGGTCTCCACCGCCTGGCGGTAGAGCAGGCGGTCTTTCACGTCCTGCAGCTCCCAGACCGCAGCCGGCTTCTCAAACAGCGGTTTGAGCTCGGGCCACAGCGATTTCTTTTGCCCGGCCGGGTAGTCGTAGAAACCGGCACCGGCGGCGCGACCCGCGCGGTGGAGCTCCTTCACCATGCGCTCCACCAGCAGTTCGCCTGGCGTGGCCTCGAATGTCTTGCCCTCGGCGATGAAATCGGCGCGGGTCTGGTCGAGCACATGAACCGACAAAGACAGCGCGGTTTCGTCCAGCACCGCCAACGGACCCACCGGCATGCCGGCCTGCATGGACGCGTTTTCGATCACGGGCGCGGGGATGCCTTCGCCCAGCATGGCCGCGCCTTCCATCACGAAGGTGCCGAACGTTCGGCTGGTGTAGAAGCCGCGCGAGTCGTTCACCACGATGGGCAACTTGCCCAGTGCCTGCACGTAGTCGTAGGCGCGCGCCACGGTCTCGTCGTCCGTTTCCTTGCCGCGGATGATCTCCACCAGCTTCATCTTGTCCACCGGGCTGAAGAAGTGGATGCCGACGAACCGGGCTGGGTGGGCGCTGGCGTGGGCCAGGCCGGAGATGGGCAAGGTGGAGGTGTTGCTCGCAAAGAACCCGCCGTCGGCCAGCATGGGCTCGGCTTCACGCGTCACGGAAGCCTTGAGCTCGCGGTTCTCGAACACCGCTTCGATGATGAGATCGCAGCCTTGCAGATCGGCCGGGTGCGCGGTGGGGGTGATGCGCTCCAGCAGCGCGTGCTGGTCGTGCGGGTTCATGCGGCCCTTGTCGACGCGGGGCTGGGTGAGCTTGGCGCTGTAGGCCTTGCCACGCTGTGCGTTCTCCAGGCTCACGTCTTCCAGCACGGTGTCGATGCCACGGCTGGCCTGGGCGTAGGCGATGCCGGCGCCCATCATGCCGGCGCCGAGGATGCCGACCTTCCTGGGCTTGTAGCGCGGCACGTCTTTCGGGCGCGACTGCCCACCCTTGATCGCGTTCATGTTGAAGAAGAACGTGTTGATCATGTTGCGCGCCACCGGGCTCACGATGAGCTTGGCGAGGTAACGGCTTTCGATGCGCGTGGCGGTGTCGTAGTCGACCATCGCGCCTTCGGCCATGGCGGCCAGTGCGGCTTCGGGCGCGGGGTACAGGCCGCGCGTCTTCTGCTTGAGCATGGCCGGTGCCACGGTCAGCATGCCGGCGATCTTGGGGTTGGCGGGTGTGCCGCCCGGGATCTTGTAATCCTTGGCGTCCCAGGGGTGCTGCGCCTGGGGGTTGGCCGCGATCCAGAGCAGGGCGGCCGTCCGCAGCGCGGCCGACACATCGTCACTGCTGGCGGGCACCAGCGCATGCACCAGGCCGAGTTCGAGCGCCTCACGCGGGTTGAACAGCTTGCTCTCCAGGATGTAGGGCTGCGCGCCCATCAAGCCCAGCAGACGCGTCATCTTGGTGATGCCGGTGGCACCGGGGATGAGGCCCAGCGTGATCTCGGGCAGGCCGAGCTGGATCTTGGGGTTGTCCACCGCCACGCGGTGGTGGCCGACCAGCGCCACTTCCCAACCGCCGCCCAGCGCGGCGCCGTTGATGCAGCTCACCACCGGCACACCCAGCGTCTCCAGCGTGCGGAAGTTCTTCTTGGTCTGCTCGATCTCGGCGAAGACGCGCGGCGCGTCCGCCGGCGTCAGCCGCATGGTGCTCTTGAGATCAGCGCCAGCGAAGAAGGTGCTCTTGGCCGAGGCGAGGATGACGCCCTTGATCAGGGCCTTGTCGCGCACCACCAGCCCGGTGGCGGTGCTCAGGTCGCGCTGCCAGTCGGCGCACATGGTGTTCACCGGCGAGCCTGGCTCGTCGAAAGTGAGGGTGGCGATGCCTTCGTGCAGTTCGTAGCGGATGGTTTTCATGGGGGTTCGGCTGTGGTTCAGATGCGCTCGACGATCGTTGCTATGCCCATGCCGCCACCCACACACAGGGTGGCCAGCCCGTAACGCAATTGGCGGCGATGCAACTCGTCCACCAGGGTGCCGAGGATCATGGCGCCGGTGGCGCCCAGCGGGTGACCCATGGCGATCGCGCCGCCGTTGACGTTGACTTTTTCGTGCGGCACGCCGAGCTCCTTCATGAACTTCATGGGCACGGCGGCGAAGGCTTCGTTCACTTCAAACAGGTCGATCTGGTCGATGGTGAGACCCGCCTTGGCCAGCGCCTTGCGCGCCGCCGGCATGGGGCCGGTGAGCATGATGGTCGGGTCGGCGCCCGAGAGCGCCACCGCCACGATGCGCGCGCGCGGCGTGAGGCCGTGCGTCTTGCCGGCGGCCTCGCTGCCAATCAGCACAGCGGTGGCGCCGTCGACGATGCCCGAGGAGTTACCGGCGTGGTGCACGTGGTGGATGCGCTCGACCTGCGGGTAGCGCTGCAAGGCCACCGAATCAAAACCCATGCCGCCGAGTTGCTCGAACGCAGGCTTGAGCGAAGCCAGGCCGTCCATGGTGGTGTGCGGCTTGATGAACTCGTCTTCATCCAGGATGGTCTGGCCGAGGAAGTCGGTGACCGGCACGATCGAGCCCTTGAAGTAACCCGCAGCGCGCGCAGCCGCAGCGCGCTTCTGCGATTCGAGTGCGAAGGCGTCCACGTCGTCGCGGGTGAATCTTTCCAGGG
>PNMH01000030.1 GCA_013823505.1 Polaromonas sp.
ACCCAGACCTTGGATGGATCGTCTGCCGCGGCGGCCATGGCCTTCTGCTTCTCACCAACCCAGGCGCTGTATTCCGCAGCCGTCACCACCTTCACGTGGATGGGCATGTAGGCGTGTTCCTTGCCGCACAGCTCGGCGCACTGGCCATAGAAATCGCCGGTCTTCTCGGCGCGGAACCAGGTGTCGCGCACGAAACCGGGAATGGCGTCTTGCTTCACGCCGAAGGCCGGCACCATCCAGGCGTGGATCACGTCGTTCGCGGTGGTGATGATGCGCACCTTCTTGCCGACCGGCACCACCAGCGGGTTGTCGACCTTGAGCAGGTAGTTGTCGGTGGCTTCGGGCTTGCCGCTGTTGGACATCACGCGGTGGTTGTTGTCCAGCGTCGAGAGGAAACCGATGCCCTCGCCTTCGCCCTTGATGTAGTCGTAACCCCACTTCCACTGCATGCCCGTGGCCTTGATGGTCAGGTCGCTGTTGGTGGTGTCCTTCTGGGCCACCAGCACCTTGGTGGCAGGCAGCGCCATGCCGATGACGATCAACAGAGGAACGATGGTCCAACCCAGCTCGACCCAGATGGGTTCGGCCAGCGTCTGCGATTTGTGACCCACCGACTTGCGGTGCTTCAGGATGGAATAGAACATCACGCCGAAAACGATGATGAAGATGACGGCGCACAAAGCCATCATGAACCAGTGCAGCCAGTGCTGCTCTTCGGCGATGCGGGTGACCGGGGGCGCAAAGTTGAGCTGGTTGACGGCAGGTCCACCCGGCAGGTCGTTGACCTTTTGTGCCGCGACCGTGGTCCAGGCACCGAGACCCAGCGTCAGTGTGGTGGCCGCAGCGCCGAGCTTGGCCCAGGGGTTCCGCGGGGAATGCACCGTTTTCTTCGTCGTACTCACTTTTTGCGCCTCAAATATAAGTATTGATTTATATCAATGCAGATTAGAACAAATTTCCAGGGCCCCAACCAACCAATCGACGCACCCCGCCTTCATCTCCAGCCTCCGTCAAGCCCCACGCAGGGCCAGCCGGATCTCCCGGGCCAGCAGCGGCCGCAAATCGGAGCGCAAGAACCGCCCCACCTGCACCGACTGGCCCCCGCCGCGAACTTCGATCAACTGACCGGCGTCCGGCCGGGGCTCCACGCGAACCCACTCTCGGGCAAATTCGCAGCGGGATGCCCGGCCCGCCGTCTCCCACTCCACCACCAACCGGCCTTCCAGGAGCTTGATGCGCTCGTTGTCGGTGGCGTGGCGTGCGTAAATCAGGAACGCCGTACCCACCGCCACCAACTCCAGCACCGCAAACGGCAACACCAAAGTGGCACCTTGCGACCAGAAGAACCCCGCCACACCCATCGAAAGGATGCACATGGAAGCGTAGAGGTAGCCCAATTGAGCCGGGGTGACCGAACAGTTGCGCTTCAGCGACCACTCCATGCCCTGGTCGGACACGGTCGCAAATCGGAAAACGCTGTTTGCCTGGTTCACCACCCACCACCGGTACTGGTCGCGATCGTCTTGAAAGACGGTGCGTTGGCAAAGGGAAGATGCCCTTGAAAATTTGGCCAGCGCAGATTGTAGCGGCGCCAAACCAGGAGTCCGCTGACAAAGGCGCCACTCCCGAGTGGGACAAGGTGGCATGGCTGCCGGCGAGGTCCGCTCAGCGACGTCCGGCACGCAACATGGCGCGCATGTCATCCACCGCCAACGAGGTGCTGGAAGCCAGCGGCACCCGGGGCACGGGTTTGAAGGCGTGGCCGTAAATGATCTCGAAGGTCAGCACCAACCGGCCGTCCGGCGCGCGCGGCAAGCCCGACTCCATGGCTGCGCACAAGCCTGCATGCCAATGGCGCGAACGGGTGGCGCCGAGGCGTTGGTCGCTCAGGTTGCGGCCCAGGCCACGCAGCTCGGCCAGCATGGCTGCGGCACTGCTGTAGGACAAGGTGATGCGCTCCATGTCCATCACCGGCTCGGCGAAACCAGCGTGCACCAGCATGTCGCCCCAGTCGTGCATGTCGGTGAAGGCGTGGGCTGGCAGCGGCCACCCGTGTTGGGCATAGAGCGAGCGCAATTCCTTGAGGCTGTCGGGCCCCAGGCAGGAAAACATCAGGAAGCCGTCGGTCTCGATCTGCCGGTGCCAGCTCGCGAGCAAGGTCTGAGGACGCGGCTCCATGTGCAGCGCCATGTTGGCCCACAGCATGCGAACGCGGGTCTCGGCCGTGGCGGTGCCCGGCCCCGCTGCTCGGCCCCACTGCAGCGGATTCCACGAGCGTGCCTGGGTTTCGCGGGTGGCTGCCAATGCCTCGGGCATCCGCCGGGCCACCACATGAAAGGAGGCTTCGGGCAACATGCCACGCAGTTTGCGGTGCACCGCCAACCCGCCCTGCACCGGCTCCCAGTGCAGCCAGCTCGTGGGCTTCTCGCGAAACCACGTCAGCCGATCGGCCATGCGGGAGCCCACCTCTTCGTGCAGCCAGGGGCTGGTCGAGCCGGCGCGCTGCAGCCAGCGCTGCGCGGCCACGGGGTCCAGTCCGGGCACGGGTTTTTCGGGGGTGGTGGGCGTGTTCAAGCGGCGAGACGGGCCTGGGGCCCATGGGGTATCGGCGGGAGCGCGCCAGTATATTGGCCGGATGCTCGCCGCCCGACTCGCCTTTCTGGAGACCCTGCCGGGCACCTGCCAGGTCTGCGCTGCCTGGCCCGCGCAGCCGGTGTGCGAGGCCTGCGCACAGCGCTTTGCAACGCTCCGGTTCCGCTGCCGGGCCTGTGCCGCGGTGCTGCCGGGCGATCTGGATCTGTGCGGCGCCTGCCAGACACGGCCCGATGCGCCGCCGCTGGCGCAGTGCCTCGCGGCGGTGGACTACGCCTACCCCTGGGACGGCCTCATTGCCCGCTTCAAGTTCCGATCGGAGCCCGGCTGGGCCAGACCCTTTGCTCAGCGGATGCTGCAGGTGCCGTCTGCCACCGCCCTGCTGCAGACCTGCGACCTGGTGGTGCCGGTGCCGCTCACCGCGCAGCGCCTGGGCGAGCGTGGCTACAACCAGGCTTGGGAGCTGGTCAAGGCACTGCGGCGCCTGACCTGCGGCGCCATGGGCAGCGCGCTGGCCACCGCCCTGGTGCGCCTGGGCGAAACACCCGACCAGCACAGCCTGGGCCGCGAGGCCAGGCTGCGCAACCTGCGCGGCGTGTTCGCCGCCCACCCCGCGCACACCCACCGACTGAGCGGCCGCCACGTGCTGCTGGTCGACGACGTGACCACCACCGGTGCCACGCTGCACACCGCCGCGCAGGCCTTGCAGCAGGCGGGCGCGACTCGGGTCAGCGCACTGGTTTTCGCACGCACCGCGCCGAGCCGCTAAGCTCGGCGGCCATGTTCAACATCGTTCTCGTCAGCCCCGAAATCCCGCCCAACACGGGCAACGTCATCCGCCTGAGTGCGAACACGGGTTGCGCATTGCACCTGATCGAGCCACTGGGTTTTTCGATGGACGACAAACACATGAAGCGCGCCGGGCTCGACTACCACGAGTACGCGCCACTGCGTCGCCACGCCGACTGGGCCACCTTCCTGCAGACCGAACAACCCGACCCCGCCCGCCTGTTTGCCTTCACCACGCGCGGCAGCCACAGCGCTTTCAACACGGCGTTTCAACCCGGGGACTGGCTGGTGTTCGGCTCCGAAACCAGTGGTTTGCCCGAGGCGCTGCGGGAGTCCATCCCCACCACACAGCGTCTGCGCCTGCCCATGCTGGCGGGCCAGCGCAGCCTGAATCTGTCCAATTCAGTGGCGGTGACGGTGTTCGAAGCCTGGCGCCAGCAGGGCTTTGCCGCGGCGGTTCCGTGAAACAGATCACGCCCCGGGCACACAACATGTGTCAACTTGTTCGACACTAGCCTGATAATTTCCCATGCATACCCGCATCAGTATCCCCGCCGTGACGGCCCAGACCAGCACCCTGGCAGCGCCGTTCGCCCGGAGCACCGCATGATCACTTCCATTGCACGTTGGTTGGGCGTGGGCACCGCTCCACGCAAGCGCAGCTCGCACAAAGCGTCCCTCAAAGACCTGGCGGGCATCCGCAACCATTTGCTGCAGGCGATCGAAGACTGTCTGGACCAGCAGGCCTTGCGCCTGCGAAAAAAGATCGAGTCAGCGCGCACCCCGCAGGAGCTGTGGATGCTGCGCAACGACGCGTTTCAGCTGATCTCGCAACAGCACAACCAGTCGGTGGCGGCCGAGCGCATCAACGCGCTGATCCAGATCTTTGAAGGCTGGCTCGAGCCCAAGCAGCTCGTGCGGATCAAGTAACCCCGACGATTCAGGGATAGCGCCGGACCAGCGATTCAGCGAAACACACCGGCTTGTCGGCGCCTTCGCGCTCCACCACCACGCCCCAGGTCATTTGCTGGCCGCCGTGTTCGATGGCCTCGCAGGTCTGCAGGGTCAGGCGTGCCCGCACCCGGCTGCCCACGGGCACGGGCGAGGTGAAGCGCACCCGGTTCAGGCCGTAATTCACCCCCATGCTGGAGCCCTTGATCTCCAGGGCAGATTCAAAAAAAACCGGCAACAGGGACAGCGTGAGGAAACCGTGCGCAATCGGGGCGCCGAACGGCCCGGCCTTGGCGCGCTCAACGTCCACGTGGATCCACTGGTGGTCGCCGGTGGCCTCGGCAAAGCGGTTGACCTGTTCCTGGGTGATGGTGACCCAGTCGCTCACGGCCACTTCCTGGCCCACGCAGGCGGCCACATCGGCCAGGGTTTCGAAGGTTTTCATGCTGGCCACTGTACGGCCGAGCGGCGCCGGTGGATGTCGGCACCGGGACAGCGCGGGCGCCTCAGGCGTCGAGCCACCGGCAGATGGCTTGCCACTGCTGCAGGTCTTTCTCCACGCGGCCGGGCGCCACGTCGAACAGCGTGAGGCCGCGCGCCGCGAGGTGGATGTAGTTCTGCGTGTCGCGCAGCGTGCCCAGCACTGGCAGGCCCAGGCTGGCCACAAATTCGTTGAGTTTGTCGGCCGAGATGGTGCGCGGATCGACCCGCATGCCGACAATGCCGACCTGCAGCTTGTCGGCCCGGCGGGTTTCGGCCAGTTCGTCCAGAAAGGCGCGTGTGGCGTAGATGTCGAAGATGCTGGGTTGCAGTGGCACCAGCACCTTGTCGGCGATTTTCAGCACGTCCTTGAAACGCCAGCCGTGCAGGCCGGCGGGTGTGTCCAGCACCACGTGCGTGGTGTCCTTGGGTGGGCGGGCAACCAGGTCGTGCGACACGGCCCAGGTCTGGATCGGCCGCGCGGCGGGCGGGCGCAACTTGAGCCACAGGGCCGACGACTGCTGTCGGTCGACGTCACCCAGCATGACCGGGTGGCCCTGGCTGGCAAAGTAGCCGGCGACGTTGGTCGACAGCGTGGATTTGCCCACGCCTCCTTTGGGATTGGCAACCACCACGATCGGCATCTGGAGCTCCTTGGGAAGGAAACAGCCCGCGCGTCTGGGGCGCGGGCGGGGCTGACACGGCGAGCGCCTATGTTATGCGAGCGCGTCCCAGACGAGTTTGCAGCCGGTGAGGAACATGCCGGTGTAGACCAGCCGGTAAAACAGCTGCGGCTGGATGCGGTGCGCAATCCGCACGCCCACCCACACGCCGATGGGCGCAAACGGCAGCAGCGCCAGCGAGGTCGTCATGTTGCGCAGGTCGAGCAGGCCCAGCCAGGCGTAGGGAATCCACTTGGCCAAGTTGATGAAGAAAAAGAAGAACGCCAGCGTGCCGGTGAACAACAGGGGCGAAAGGCGCAGCGGGATCACGTAGGCGTTGAGCGGCGGTCCACCCGCGTGCGCGATGAAGCTGGTGAAGCCCGAGGTGACGGTGAGCAAGGCGCCCACCCATTTCGGCGGTGGTGCGCTGTCCGGCTTGGGCGGAAAAACCAGCCGCTGTGCCAGAAAGAGCAGCGTGAACACCCCGACGATGCCGGCCACCATGCGCGCGTCCAGCAACTTGAAGAGCAGCGCCCCGACCACGATGCCGGCCAGGCCAAAGGGCAGCATGAACATCAGCAGGCGCCGGTCCACGTTCTTGCGAAACGCCGCCATGCCCAGCAGATCCATGAGCAACAACACCGGCATGAGGATGGCCGCGGCCTGGGGCACGGTGACCGCCAGCGCCATCATCGGCACGGCCAGCGAACCGAAACCGGCGCCAAAGCCGCTCTTGCTCACGCCGAGCAAGAGCACCGCCGGGATCGCCACGGCGTAAAATAAGGGATCGGTGATGAGGGTCAGGGCCACGGGCAGCAGACAAAAGAAGAGCCCGCTTCACGGAGCGGGCTCGTTGGGGTGGTGGAATTATCGGCGGGTGCTTCAGGCCGTGTAGTCCACCTGGTGACGCGCCACGCGCAGGCCTTCGATGGCCTCGCGCACCCGCAAATGCTCGGGGTGCGTGGCGTAGGCGTCCAACGCGGCCTGCGACTCGAACTCGGAGTACAGCACCACATCGCAGGCGTAGTCGACGCCGCTGCGGTCGACACCGATTTCGATGTGGAGCAAACCGGGAATCTTGCCGCGCAGGGTTTCAAACGCGGCCTTGACGCGGTCGATCGCCGCCGCCTTGGCTTCATCGGGACCGCCCTGGATGTTCCACATCACGATGTGTTTGAGCATGGTGTTCAGCTCGCGGGTGGAAAACCAGCCTTCTGGGGCCAGAGGTTCACGAAGGCATGCACCGAAACGCTGCCGTACAGCCCTGCTTTCGTGAAGGGCTCGTCGGCGAGCCAGGCGTGGGCCGCGTCGCGCGCGGGGAAGTCGATCACCAACAGGCTGCCCAGCATGGTGACCCCGTCGTCGTGCACGAAAGGCCCGGCAAACGCGATGCGATCGGCCACGGCAGCCAGGTAGGCCTTGTGCGGCGGACGCACCGCCGTGCGCAGGGCGGCCGTGTCGGGTTTGTCGATCAAGATGAAAGTGAACAGCATGGGCGTGCTCTCAAAGGTAAGCCAGCCAGGTGGACAGGCTGGGGAACGCGGCCAGGATGGCCAGCACGACGACCATCATCAGCACGAACGGAAAGCTGCCGGCGAAGATGTCGCGCACGGTGATGCGCGGGTCGTTGAGCGCCGACTTGACGGTGTAGACCGACACACCGAAGGGCGGCGTGAGCAGGCCGATTTCCACCGCCACGACGGTGATCACGCCGAACCACACCACGTCCATGCCGAAGGCGCGCGCGATCGGCAGCACGATGGGCAACATGATCAGCATGATGGAGACCGAATCGATGATGCAGCCCAGCGCGATCACGATCAGCACGTACATGAACAGGAAGCCCCAGGGCCCCAGGCCCATGTGCGTGATGCCCTCGGTCACAGCGGAGGGCATGCCGGTGAGCGCGAGCATGCGGCTGTACAGCATGGCCGCGATGATGAGGAACAGCACCGACACCGAGACAAAGCCGGTCTCCACCAGCACCTGCCACAGCTTGCGCCAGGTGAGGCGCCCGCGAACCAGCGCAATCGTCAGCGCGCCCGCAGCGCCCACAGCGCCGGCCTCGGTGGGCGTGAAGAAGCCCGCGTACAGGCCACCCAGCACCAGCGTGATGAGCAGCAGGATGGGCACGAACTTCTTGGCCGCCGACAGCGGTGTTTCTTCAATGCCCGCGCCCACACCCGCCAGCGCCTCGGGCGTGCCCACCTTGTGCGGCACCAGCCACGCCATGCCAACGATCAGCACGCAAAAGCCCAACGCCAGCAAGGCCCCGGGAATGATGCCGGCGATGAACATGCGCCCGATGGATTCTTCGGCCAGCACGCCGTAGATGATCATGAGCAGGCTGGGTGGAATCAGCATGCCCAGCACCGAGGAGCCCGCCACCACGCCCACGGAAAACCGCGGCGTGTAGCCGTGGCGGATCATCTCGGGTACCGCCACCTTGGTGAACACCGAGGCCGAGGCGATGGAGATGCCGGTGATGGCGGCGAACACCGCGTTGGCCGCCACCGTGGCCAGGCCCAGGCCGCCACGGATGCGCCGCAGGAGCCACTGGAACACGTCGAACGTGTCTCGCCCCACCCCGGACACACTCACCAGCATGCCCATGAGCACGAACAGTGGAATGACGCCGAACAGATAGTCGCGGATCGCGTCGTTGGCCGAGGCGGCCACAAAACGCGCCGCCACCTCGGGGCTTTTGATCAGCCACACGCTCACGAACGAGGTGGCGATCAGCGCAATGCCGATGTGCATGCCGAAGTAAATGCCCGCCAGCATGCAGACGATGGCGGCAATGCCGATGTGCAGTTCGGTCATGCGTGCTCTCCGGCTTCGCGCCAGTCTTGCACCGCCAGCAAGGCGTATTGAATGGCCGCCAGTGCTGCACCACCGAGCACCACCAGGCGCATGGGCCAGGTGGGAAAGGTGAAGATGCCTTCGATGCCGAGGAACTCGCTGTTGCCCCAGGCGCGGCTGAGCAGTGGCCAGGTGGCATACGCAATCACGCCGCAGGCAAAGATGCCCACCACCGAAAATACCGCGCGCAGGCGCTTGCCGGCGCGCGGGCGTTTGAGGATGTAGGGATCGATGAACAGGTCGGCCCGGCTCATGCGCCCGTGGCGCAGCGTGGCCGGCAGCTGCAGGAACACGATCACCACGATGGACGTGGCCACCAGCTCGGCCACGCCGTCGATGGGGTGGTTGAGCAGGTTGCGCATCAGCACGTCCACCACCATCAGCACCATCACGAGACCGATGACGATCGAGCCGAAGGCATTGAGGCTGTCGATAAGTCGCCCGAAGGGACTGTTGGGCGCACCCGAAGGCGGTGGACCCGCCTCCAGGTCCGTGTTGGCTTCATAGCTCATGAGATGAACCCAAAAAGAGAAGAGAAAACAAACAACATGGGCGGGGTGCGATGCCGTGCCCAGGGTGACCGCGGGTCCGGCTTGGCCGGCCCCAGGTCACACCCCCTCGAGGGGGTGACGCGCCGCAGGCGCGGCGCGGGGGTGACTCACAATTCTTTGTCCCAGTCGCGCGCGGGCTTCACGCCCCGCTTGCGCAGCGCATCCATGTAGGTCTTCACGATTTCCTTGGCCGGACCCTTGGACGCATTCGTCTTGGCCCACTCGGCCGCCAGGTTGGGCATGGTCTTCACCCACTTGTCGCGCTCGCCCGAGCTCATGTTGGTGATGCGCACGGAAGGCGTCTGCTTGGCGCCGTTGGTTTCCATGGTCTTGAGCGCCGTCTCGTAGCGCTGCATGAGCGTGGCGCCCAGCGCCTTCGAATACTCCTTGCCCACGTCTTTCACGATCTGCTGCACCTCGGGCGGCAGGCCGGCGTAGCTGTCCTTGTTCATGGCCATGCCACCGATGTAGAGCGCGCCGATGTTCACCGTGGTGATGTAGGGCGCCACCTCGTAGATCTTGTTGGGCAGGATGCCCGTGGCGATCGAGATCGTGCCTTCACTCACCCCCGTCTGGATGTCGGTGTAGTAACTCGTGAGCGAGCCGTCCACCGGCACCGCGCCCGAGCCCTTGAGCCACAGGCCGATGCTGCCCGGCGCGCTGATCTTGCGGCCCTTGAGGTCGGCGTAGGTGGCGATCGGGTTCTTGGTGAACAGGTGGTAGGTGTCCACGCCGGTGGCGCCCAGGAACACCATGTTGTTCTTGTCCCATTCCTTCTGCAGCGCGGGCACCTTCTCGTTCATTTCGTTGGCCACGTCCAGGATGATGCGCACGTCGTCGGTGGTGAACGGGGTCACGGTGCCGAACTGCGAGAGCGGCATCTTGGCGGCCTCCAGGTTGTGGAACACCCAGCCGATGTCGGTGATGCCCTGCTCCACGCTGGTGAGCGTGGCGTTCATCTTGTAGAGCTGGCCGCCGTAGGCTTCGCGCCATTCGATCTTGTAGCCCTTGTTGAGCGCGGCCACGCGCTTGTTGACCTCGGGCACGAACAGCGAGCTCATCAAGCCCACCCACGGCAGCGTGGTCGGGTGGCTCGACGCGATCGTGAGCTTGAAGGTCTGTTGCGCGTGGGCGCTGCCCAGGCCAGCGGCGGTGAGGGCGGCCGCCAGCGTGGTGGTGAGGAAGGCGCGTTTCATCATGGTCTTGTCTCCTTGTTGTGGGGGGTGGCGAAAACTCAGGTGGCGGGGTTGAGAACGAAATCGAATTCAACGAGGTAGCGGCCGTCGGCCTGTGGCAGCCAGTCAGCAATGAGCGATTCGCGCACGCCGAACACCGCGTCCGAATCCAGGTACTGGTCACCGTTGCGGAACACGTGGGTGATCAGCGTCTGGTAGCCCGGCGCCTTGATGAGGAAGTGCAGGTGGGCCGGGCGCCAGGGGTGGCGTTTGGTGGCCTTGAGCATGTCGCCCACCGGACCATCGTCGGGGATCGGGTAGGCCTCGGCCAGGATGGAGCTGAAGTGGTAGCGGCCGTGGGCGTCGGCCTGCAGCACGCCACGCGCCTGGGCTTTGTTGCAGTCCGACCGCTGCACGTCGTACATGCCTTCGGCATCGGCCTGCCAGACCTCGATGTGCGCCTGCGGCACCGGTGAGCCGTCGAGGCCGCGCACCGTGCCGCGCACCTCGCAGGGCAGCCCCTTGGCACCTTGGGCCACGTCGCCCCCCAGCTCGATGTGCGGCGCGCCCTCCACATGGAACGGACCAAACACGGTGGCCTCGGTGCAGCCCGGCGGCTTGTCGTTGTTCATCGCCACGGTCAGCATCGACAGGCCCAGCGTGTCGGACAGCAGGATGAACTCCTGGCGTTGGTCGTCGCACTTCTGGCCGGTGGCGGTGAGGAATTCGATGCCCTGCATCCACTCCGCCTCGGTCAGCTTCACCTCGCGCGCAAAGGCGTGCAGGTGCTGCACCAGGCTGGTCATGATTTCCTTCAGGCGCGGATCGGGCGTCTGCGCGAAGCGGGCCATCACGGCTTGCGTGATGTTGTATTGGTCGAGGTTGCGCACGGCTTTGTCTCCTTCGAGTTCTTCCTGCTGGTCATGCCTGATGGTTGACCTGCGGGGTTTTCTCGGTATGCCGCACTGTAGAAGCTGCGCACAATGCGAACCAGTGCCGCAGTGCAAATGACTTTTCCGCGCGCTGCAAATACGGGGTGAACATGGATCGCTGGACCGAGATGGAGTTGTTTGTGCACGTGGCCGAGAGTGGGAGCCTCAGCCGTGCGGCGGAGTTGATGAACATGTCCAACGCCAGCGCCAGCCGCCAGCTGGCCGCGCTCGAAGAACGCCTGGGCGTGCGGCTGGTGGAGCGCAACACGCGCCGCCTCTACCTCACCGACACGGGGCAGGAATTCTTCCAGCGCGCCCGCAGCATCCTGGCCGACCTGCGCGACGCCGAGTCCACCGTGAACGCCGCCGCGCTCAACCCCACCGGCACCCTGCGCATCAGCGCCTCGCTGTCGTTTTCGCTGCACCACATCGCGCCGTTGCTCCGCGAGTACACCGAGCGCTACCCCAACGTGACCGTGCACGTGGAAGCCGCCAACCGCTACCTGGACATCATCGACAACAACATCGACGTGGCGATCCGCAACCGAGAGGTCGAGCCCGACAGCAACATCACCATCCGCCGCCTGGCCGAAACCCGCCGCGTGCTCACCGCCTCACCCCGCTACCTCGCCAAACACGGCTTCCCCAAGACGCTGGACGAGCTGCAGCGCCACCACCTGCTGATCTACGTGCACGCCAACAACCCCTACGAACTGCGCTTCACGCGCGGCGAGGAAAGCCGGACGGTGGCGGTGAAGGCGCTGCTCGAATCCAACGACGGACAGATCCTGCGCGCCGCGGCGCTCGACGGCCTGGGCATCCTGGTGCAGCCCAGCTACATCGTCTACGACGACATCGTGGCCGGGCGCCTGGTGCCTGTTCTCGATGACTGGGACCTGCCCCGCATCACCGTGAACCTGGCCTACCCCAGCCGCAAGCACCTGAGTGCCAAGGTGCGCACCTTCATCGACTTCATGGCCGAGCACTTCGTGAAGATGGGCTACGAGCGCAAGTGGACGGGGCGGTTCACGGTGTATTGACCGCGCGGGTCCGGGTCACGCGGGTCGCTTGCCCTCGAACGCGTCCTGCAGCAACCGCCGGATCGCCTCCGATTCCAATGGCCGCGGGTTCGGGTACTGGTTGCTCATCGCGATCTCGCAGGCCCGGTCCAGATCGGCTTCTTTCATGCCGATGTCTTTCAGCGCCACCGGTACGCCGTTGTTGCGCGCGAGGTCGAACACCGCTTGTGCGGCGCTGCTGCCGCCGAGCGCCGTGGCGATGCGGGCCATGGCCTCGGGCACGGCGGCGGCGTTGTAGGCCAGGGCGTGCGGCAGCACGATGGTGTGGGTTTCGGCGTGGGGCAGGTTGAAGCTGCCGCCCAGGGTGTGGCACAGCTTGTGGTGCAGCGCCATGCCCACGGCGCCGAGCACGGTGCCGCAGAGCCAGGCGCCGTAGAGCGCGTCGGACCGCGCGGCCACGTCGCCGGGGTTGACCTTGATCATGGGCAGCGCGCGGCCCAGCGCCGCGATGCCTTCTTGTGCCATGAGGCTGATGACCGGGTTGGCCTCCACCGAATACAGGCCCTCGGCCGCGTGCGCGATGGCGTTGATGCCGCTGGTCACGCTCAAACCCACCGGCAGGCCCAGGCTGAGTTCGGGGTCGTAGATCACGGTGCGCGGCAGCACGCGGATGTCCTTGCCGGTCTTCTTCAACCCGGCTTCGGTGATGCCGTAGATCGGCGTCATCTCGGAGCCGGCGTAGGTGGTGGGAATGGCGAGGATGGGCAGGCCCGAGTCCAGCGCAATGGCCTTGCCCAGGCCGGTGGTGGAGCCACCGCCAATGGCCACGGCGCAGTCGGCCCCGAGCTGGCGCGCGACCTCGCGCGCCTCGCGCGCGGTTTCAATGGGCACGTGCATCACCGCTCGGTCGAACACGCCGGCCGCACGGTCACCGAGGAGCGCCACCACCCGCTCGGCCAGGCCGCGCTGTTCCGGGGTGCACAGCACCAGCGCGCGACGCGCGCCCATGGCGTCGATCTCGCGCGGCAGCTCGGCCAGCGAACCGGCGCCGAAGACCACGCGCGACGGCAGGCTCTGGTAGACGAAGCGTTTCATGTGGAGAGCCCCGCGCTGCGTTCGGTCGCCTGGATGATGGCGGCGTAGTCGGCCTCTGCGTCGCCGTGGGCGCGCGCGGCGTCCATCAGCTGGCGGGTCAAGGCGGTCTGCGGCAGCGGCACCTGGTGTTCGCTGGCCGCACCGAGGATGAGGTCCAGGTCCTTGATCATCTGGTTCACGGTGAAGGTGGCGGAGAAATCGCGCTCGGACAATTGCGCCGACTTGGCCTTGACGATGGGCGAGGCCACGGCGCTGGCGCCCATCACGCGCCACATGTCGTGCCAGTCGAGCCCGCCCTTGCGGCCCAGTGTGAGCGCTTCGCCCAGCATGGCGCTGGTCTGCGCGATCATGAGGTTGATCACCAGCTTCATCAGGCGGGCCTGCTCGGCATCACCCAGGTAGAACTGGTTCGGCCCCCAGCGCTGCAGCAGCGGCAACACACGGTCGTAGGTGGTGCGCGGTCCCGAGGCCAGCACGGTGAGTTGCGCGGCTTCGGCCATCTTGTTGTTGCCCGAAACCGTGGTGCGCACGTGTTCAATACTGACCGCCGCGCTGATCTGCGCCGCCTGCGCCGACGCGGTGAGCGACACGGTGCTGGTGTCGACCCAGAACGCGCCCGGCTGGACGTGATGGGCCACTTGCTCGGCCACCTGGAGCAGGGCCGCGTCGTTCGGCAAAGAAGAGAACACGCCGTCGGCCTGCCGCAGGGCCTGCGCGGTGTCGGCTGCAACGTTGAGCCCCTGCTCGGTGGCGAGCGCACAGCGCGTCGCATCAAAGTCGCTCACGCTGAGCTCGGCGCCGCTGGCGCGCAGGTGCAGGGCCATGGGCAGGCCCATCTTGCCCACGCCGATGAAGTGCAATCGCATGTGGTGTCTCCTGATGGCCGGTGGTGCGCAAGCGTGCAACCCCAGCGTTCCAGGCAGTGTCGCGGGCTGGCCGCGTCACATCAACCGGCGCTGCGCAAATCAGTTTTGCGCGCGCTGGAAAACGGAGCGGTCAGACGCGCTCGATCACCAGCGCAATGCCCTGCCCCACGCCGATGCACATGGTGCACAGCGCGTAGCGCCCGCCGGTGGCGTGCAGGCGGTTCACCGCCGTGGTGGCCAGGCGCGCGCCGCTGGCGCCCAGCGGGTGGCCCAGGGCAATGGCGCCGCCCCAGGCGTTCACGCGCTCGTCGTCGTCGGGCAGGCCCAGCATGCGCAGCACGGCCAGGCCTTGCGCGGCGAACGCTTCGTTGAGTTCGATCACGTCCATCTGCGCCAGCGACAGGCCGGTGAGCGCCAGCACCTTCTGCGTGGCCGGTGCCGGGCCGATGCCCATGATGCGCGGGGCCACACCCACCGTGGCCATGCCGACCACACGGGCGCGAGGCGTGAGACCGTTTTTCTTCGCACTGGCCTCATCGGCCAGCAGCAGGGCGCAGGCGCCGTCGTTCACGCCGCTGGCGTTGCCGGCGGTCACGCTGCCGTCGGGCCTCACCACGCCTTTGAGCTTGGCGAGTGACTCCATCGTCGTGGCGCGCGGGTGTTCGTCGTGTTCCACCACGATCGCGTCGCCCTTCTTCTGGGGAATCGTCACCGCCACGATCTCGCGCGCGAGATGCCCGGCCTTCTGCGCGGCCACGGCCTTGGTCTGGCTGGCCAGGGCCATGCGGTCCTGCGCTTGGCGCTCGATCTTGAACTCGGTGGCCACGTTCTCGGCGGTCTCGGGCATGGAGTCCACGCCGTACTTCTCTTTCATCAGCTTGTTGACGAAGCGCCAGCCGATGGTGGTGTCGTACACCGCGTTGTTGCGGCCAAAGGCGCTTTCGGCTTTGGGCATCACGAAGGGCGCGCGGCTCATGCTTTCCACGCCGCCGGCGATCATGAGACCGGCCTCGCCCGCGCGGATGGCACGCGCCGCGGTGCCCAGGGCGTCTAGGCCCGAACCACACAGGCGGTTGATGGTGGCGCCGGGCACTTCCAGCGGCAGGCCGGCGAGCAGGCTGGCCATGTGGGCCACGTTGCGGTTGTCTTCGCCAGCCTGGTTGGCGCAGCCGAAGATCACGTCGGTGATGCTGGCCCAGTCCACGCCCGGGTTGCGCTGCATCAGCGCACGCAAGGGGATGGCGCCAAGGTCGTCGGTGCGCACGCTGGAGAGCGCGCCGCCGTAGCGGCCAATGGGGGTGCGGATGGCGTCGCAGATGAAGGCTTGGGTCATGAAGGTCTCCGGTGTGGTGGGGTCAGGCGGCGATGGGCAGGCCCACCAGGCGTTCGAGTTCGGCGTGGTCCAGGCCATCGACCTTGTCGATGAGCTGCAAGCCCTGCGGCGTGCACGCGAGTGTGGCGAGATCGGTGTAAATGCGTTTCACGCAGGCGACACCGGTGAGCGGGTAACTGCAGTCGGGCACCACCTTGCTGCGGCCCTGTTTGTCCAGCAGGTCCATCATCACCCAGGTCTGTTTGGCGCCCACGGCCAGGTCCATCGCCCCACCCACAGCGGGAATGGCACCCGGCTCGCCGGTGCTCCAGTTCGCCAGATCGCCCGTGGCCGACACCTGGAACGCGCCGAGCACGCAGATGTCGAGGTGGCCGCCGCGCATCATGCCGAAGCTGTCGGCGTGGTGAAAGTAAGCACCGCCGGGCAGCAGCGTCACCGGCTGTTTGCCGGCGTTGATGAGGTCGTAGTCTTCTTCTCCCGCGGCCGGTGCCGGGCCCATGCCCAGGATCCCGTTCTCACTGTGCAATACCACCTCGATGCCCGGGGCGAGGTGGTTCGCCACCTGCGTGGGCATGCCGATGCCGAGGTTCACGTAGGCGCCGTCGTGGATGTCTCGCGCCACGCGTTGCGCGAGCTCGGCCTTGCTGCGTTTCTGGTAATTCATACGGCCCCTTTGATGCCGCCGGCCTGGGTGGCCACCCGGTCGATGCGAACGATCTTTCCCACGTGGATGCCGGGCGTGACGATGGTCTCAGGGTCGAGCTCACCGAGCTCCGCGAGCTCGTGCACGGTGGCAATGGTGTGGCGCGCGGCCATGGCCATCACCGGCCCGAAGTTGCGCGCGGCCTTGCGGTAGGTGAGGTTGCCCCAGCGGTCGCCGCGTTCGGCCTTGATGAGCGCCACGTCGCCGGGCAACGGTGACTCGAAGACGTAATGGCGGCCGTTGATCTCGCGCGTTTCCTTGCCTTCGGCCAGCGCCGTGCCAAAGCCGGTGGGCGTGAAGAAGCCGCCGATGCCGGCACCCGCCGCGCGCAGCCGCTCGGCCAGGTTGCCCTGGGGCACGAGTTCCAGTTCGATCTTGCCGGCGCGGTACAGGCTGTCAAACACATGGCTGTCGGCCTGGCGCGGGAAGCTGCAGATGATCTTGCGCACCCGCCCGGCCGCCAGCAGCGCGGCGAGACCCGTGTCGCCGTTGCCGGCGTTGTTGTTCACCACGGTGAGCTCGCGGGCGCCATGTTCGATGAGACCGTCGATCAGTTCGGCGGGGATGCCCGAGGTGCCGAAGCCGCCGATGAGCACGGTGTGCCCGTCGCGCACCACCGAGAGTGCGTCGGCGATCGACGGGGAAATCTTGTTGATCACGTGGTCTCCTGTTCAGGTCGCATCCGGCAACTCAAAATATGTTCGCATAAAGAACAAATGTTCGCAGAATGAATTATAAACAGGCGTCCTTCAACACGCTCCATGCCTTCAACCTCCTCCCCTCCTCGCCCCGGCGACAGCTACGTGCAGTCGTTCGCGCGCGGGCTCGAGGTCATCCGCAGCTTCAGCGCCCAGGCTCCGCGCCAGACGCTGAGCGAAGTCGCCGCGCGCAGCGGCCTCACACGCGCTGGCGCGCGCCGCATCCTGCTCACGCTGCAGGCACTGGGCTATGTGGAAACCGATGGCCGAGACTTCCACCTCACCGCGCGCATCCTCGACCTGGGCTTTGCCTACCTCTCGTCCATGCCGATCTGGAATGTGGCCGAGCCCGTGGTCGAGGCGTTGGTCGAATCGGTCAAAGAATCGAGCTCGGCCGCGGTGCTCGACGGCACCGACATCGTCTATGTGATGCGCGTGCCCACCCACAAGATCATGAAAAACTCCCTCGGGATCGGCTCGCGCCTGCCGGCGTACTGCACCTCGCTGGGCCGCATGCTGCTGGCCGGGCTGAGCGACGACGAGGTGCGCGCGCGGCTCGATGCGTCCGACCTCAAGCCGCTCACCCGCCACACGGTCACCGACCCGGCCACCCTGCTCGCGCGCGTGCAGCAGGTGCGCAAACAGGGCTGGTGCCTGGTGAACCAGGAGCTGGAGGAAGGCCTGATCTCGCTCGCCGCGCCGCTGGTGGACGCTGCCGGCCGCACCGTGGCCGCACTCAACCTGAGTGGCCAGGCCAACCGCACCAGCGCGCGCGTGGCGCAAGACAGCTTGCTGCCGCCGCTGCTGGACGCCGCCCGCCAAATCTCGGCCTTGCTCGCAGTGAAAGGCGGCGCATGAACCCGACCCTGAACAACGTGGCCCTCTGGGGCGAGGGCCTGCGTCTGCTGGTGGAGATCAGTGCCACCGCTGCGTTTGCACTCTCGGGCGTGATGGCGGGTGCCCGCAAGAGGCTCGACGCCGTGGGCGTGTGCGTGGTCGGCTTCCTGGCCGCTTTTGGCGGTGGCACGCTGCGCGACCTGCTGCTGGACCAGCGGCCCTTCTTCTGGGTGCGCCACGTGGAACTGCTGTGGGGTGTGTTCGGCCTGTGCGTGCTGGCGATGCTGTTCCTGCGCTCGCGCCATTTCCCGATCACCGAGCGCGCCATGCAATGGCCCGACGCCCTGGGCCTGGGGCTGTTTGCCGCCACCGGCGTGCACCAGGCCCTGCTGCTGGACATGCCGGCACTGGTGGCGGTGCTCATGGGGCTGATCACCGGCGTGTTCGGCGGCGTGCTGCGCGACGTGGTGTGCAACGAGATCCCCACCGCCTTCCACGACCACCGACCGTATGCCGTCTGCGCCTTTGCCGGCAGCTGGGTCTACGTGGGCCTGTGGCACCTGCAGGCGCCGGGCTGGCTGGCGCTGCTGGCCTGCGTGGGGGTCACCGCCGGGCTGCGCGGTCTGGCCCTGTGGCGCAACTGGCAACTGCCCAGCTGGCGCCTCTGATGACACGCGCTGCGGGACAATCACCCCATGTTCAATCCGACCCAATCCGACGTGCGCCGCTTCTTCTGCGCGGTGCACGCCAAGACGCTGCAGCAGCAGCCCATGGAAGCCATCGAGTCGCTGGCCAGCCAATGGATCGCCGAGCACCCCGAGTACCACGCCGAGCTGAGCGATGTGGACGCGGCGCTGGCGCGCATCGGCGAGCCCGGCACTGAGCGCGACAACCCGTTCCTGCACCTGTCCATGCACTTGTCGATCAGCGAGCAGTGCAGCATCGACCAGCCCCCGGGCATTCGCCAGGCCGTGGAGCTGCTCACCGCGCGCCGCGACGACCTGCACGCCGCGCACCACGAGGTGATGGAGTGCCTGGGCACGATGCTCTGGGAGAGTCAGCGCGCCGGAAGGCCGCCCGATGGTCAGGCCTACATTGACCAGGTGCGCCGACGCGCCACGCAGGACTGAACAGAAACAAAAAAAGCCGCTCGGTGAGCGGCTTTTTGGCGAGGCAGGCGGTGCTTACTTGAAGCGCGGCTGGGCCACCACTTTGAGTTCACCCTCGAGCGAGCCCAGGTACTTGGCGATCTCACGCATTTCGGCGGTGGAGTACTGCTTGGCGATGCCGGCCATGATGCCGTTGGAGCGACCCACCACCTTGTTGCCTTCGACCGTGTAAGCCTTGAGCGCGAAGAACAGGTAGTCGGGGTGCTGACCAGCCAGCTTGGGGTAGCTCGGGTCGATCGGTTTGCTGAAGTTGGCGCCGTGGCACGAAGCGCAGGCACCTTTTTCGATCAAGGCCGCCGCGGTCGTGCTGGCGGTGCGGGGCGTGTCGGGGGCGGTCTTGTCGGCGTGCGAGGCGTAATAAGCGGCCAGGTCGGCCATGTCCTGCTCGGTCAGCGAGCCTGCGATGCCACGCATGGTGGGGTGCTTGCGATCGCCTTTTTTGTAGGCATTGAGGGCCGACACGATGTAGGCGCCCGACTGGCCCGAGATCATCGGCACCTTGTGGATTTCGGGAAAGCTGTTCTGGTAGCCCGGAATGCCATGGCAGCCGATGCACATCTCGGCCTTTTTCTGACCGGCCGCCAAGTCACCGGTGGCACCCTGGGCGTGAACCGAAAAAGCGGCTGCGGAAAGCGTCGCAGCGGCGACAAGGGTGCGGGTGATCGTGGACAACAGTGAGGTCATTTTGCAAGCACAATGAATGAGTCAGCGGGGGAAAATCAACCGCTGATTATATAGACCGGTCGAGGCGCCCCTCCCCTCAAAACCCCCGGCGGTGCGGGCCTTGTCAGCCTGCTGCCAGCCGCCACGGGGCCGGATCACCCAGGATTCCCCCCTTGTTCAACCCTTCCAGCAGAACAACCCATGAAATTCCAAGGCTCCGAGAACTACGTCGCCACGCAGGACCTGATGCTGGCGGTGAACGCCGCGATCACGCTCAAACGCCCTCTGCTGGTCAAGGGCGAGCCGGGCACCGGCAAGACCATGCTGGCCGAAGAGGTGTCCACCGCGCTCAAGCTGCCGCTGCTGCAATGGCACATCAAGAGCACCACCAAGGCGCAGCAGGGCCTGTATGAATACGACGCGGTGAGCCGCCTGCGCGACAGCCAGCTGGGCGAAGAGAAGGTCAAGGACATCCACAACTACATCCTGAAAGGGGTGCTGTGGCAGGCCTTCACGGCCGACCAGCCCGTGGCGCTGCTGATCGACGAGATCGACAAGGCCGACATCGAATTCCCGAACGACCTGCTGCGCGAACTCGACCGCATGGAGTTCTACTGCTATGAGACGCGCGAGCTGGTGCGCGCCAAACACCGCCCGCTGGTGTTCATCACCTCCAACAACGAGAAGGAGCTGCCCGACGCCTTCCTGCGCCGCTGCTTCTTCCACTACATCAAGTTCCCCGAAGCCGAGACCATGCAGCGCATCGTGGACGTGCACTTCCCCAGTCTCAAGAAAGAGTTGCTGGCCGCGGCCATGAAGACCTTCTACGATGTGCGCAACCTGCCCGGCCTGAAGAAGAAGCCCAGCACCTCCGAACTGCTCGACTGGCTCAAGCTGTTGATGGCCGAAGACATCCCGCTCGAAGCCCTGCAGAGCGCCGACAGCAAGGTCAGCATCCCGCCGCTGGTGGGCGCGCTGCTGAAAAATGAGCAGGACACCACCCTGTTCGAAAAGTTGGTGTTCATGAACCAAAGGAACCGTTGAACGGGTTCGCCATGTCTTTCGTTCAACCCGTCACCCTGCGCAACAACGGCATTGCCCTGGTCCCGCTGTCGCTGGACCACGAAGACGGCCTGCGTGCGGCTGCCGCCGACGGCGAACTCTGGAAACTGCGCATCACCTCGGTGCCCGAGCCGCATGAGACGCGCGGCTACATCGAAACAGCGCTGAAGATGCGCGATGAAGGACACCGCTTTGCCTTTGCCGTGACCGACGAGGCCTCGGGCAAAGTGCTGGGCAGCACCAGCTACCACGACATCCTGCCCGCGGTGAAACGCGTGGAGATCGGCTACACCTGGTACGCGAAAAGCGTGCAGCGCAGCCATGTCAACACCACCTGCAAGCTCCTCATGATGGGCCACGCCTTCGACACCCTGGGCTGCCACGTGGTGGGCTGGCGCACCGACAACTACAACTTCGCGTCGCAAAAAGCCATTGAGCGGCTGGGTGCGAAAAAAGACGGCGTGATCCGCGGCCACGCCCTGCGCCGCGACGGCACGATCCGCGACACGGCCATGTACAGCATGCGCGCGGGTGAATGGCCGGAGGCGAAAGCCCAGCTGCTCTACCTGCGGGCCCTTCACGCCTGAACCCGGGAGATCACCATGCTGATCGACTTCTTCTACACGCTGCGCTCGGCCAAGCTGCCGGTGTCCGTCAAGGAATACCTGATGCTGCTCGAAGCGCTGCAGGCCGACGTGGTCGGACCGCGCAACCCCGACGCTTGCAGCATGGACGACTTCTACTTCCTGGCGCGCACCGCGCTGGTGAAGGACGAGAAGCACTACGACAAGTTCGACCGAGCGTTTGCCGCCTACTTCAAGGGCGTGGAGATGATCGCGGACTTCACCAAGCCCATTCCCGCCGACTGGTTGCGCCAGGAGATGGAGCGCATCCTCTCCGACGAGCAGAAGGCCAACGCGCCCAAGATGGACTGGGACGAGCTCATGGAGACGCTGAAGAAGCGGCTGGAAGAGCAGAAGGAACGCCACGAAGGCGGCAGCAAGTGGATCGGCACCGGCGGCACCTCGCCGTTCGGCAACAGCGGGCAGAACCCGCAGGGCGTGCGCATTGGCGGCAAGGGCGGCAACAAGAGCGGCGTGAAGGTGTGGGAGCAGCGCGCCTACCGGGACTACGACGACACGCAGGAGCTGGGCACGCGCAACATCAAGGTGGCGCTGCGCCGCCTGCGCAAGTTCGCGCGCGAGGGCAACGAATTCGAGCTGGATTTGCCCGACACCATCCGAGCCACGGCGGCCAACGCCGGTTACCTCGACATCAAGATGATCCCGGAGCGGCACAACAACGTGAAGGTGCTGCTGCTCATGGACGTGGGTGGCACGATGGACGAGCACATCCAGCGGGTGGAGGAGCTGTTCTCGGCGGTCAAGGGCGAGTTCAAACACCTGGACTTCTACTACTTCCACAACTGCGTCTACGACTTCATGTGGAAGAACAACCGCCGCCGCTACGCCGAGAAGTTCCCCACCTGGGACATCATCCGCAAGTACAACAAGGACTACAAACTCATCTTCGTGGGCGACGCGACCATGAGTCCTTACGAAATCTTGCAACCCGGCGGCAGCGTGGAATACAACAACGAGGAGGCCGGCGCCGAGTGGCTGCAGCGCCTCACGCACGCATTTCCCAAGTACGCGTGGATCAATCCGGAACCTCAGGGCGTGTGGCAGTATCGACAGAGCATCAGCGTGATCCAGCAACTCATGAGCCAGCGCATGTTCCCGCTGACCTTGAAGGGGCTGGAAGACACGATGAGACTGCTCTCCAAATAACTGCATGAAACGTTTTGTTCCGGACTCCGCCCCTTGGGCGGGGTCCCTTCTGCTTTGCGCCGCGCTGTGGTGCCCACCGCCTGCACGCGCGCAAGCCGTGGAGACGCCGGTTGCGCCAGCGGCCAGCGCCTTGCAGGACGCGGTGGACGCCGCCGATGCCGACGCCGACGCGCCAGCCGCGCCCACGCCCCGCGACCGCACCACCCCCCGCCCACCCGCCGAGCCCCGCTTCGAAATCGACCTGCAGGCGCCCGACGAGGTACGCGAGTTTTTGCTGCGCCACATCGAGCTGCAGCGCTTTCGCCTGCTGCGCAACCTCGACGCCAACGAACTCACCCGCCTGCTGGCCGCAGCGCCCGCCAACCTGCGCGAACTGCTCGCCACGCTGGGCCACTTTTCGCCCGTGGTGGACGTGGTTGGACCGCCTGCCCTGGCCGAGGCGGCCGACACAGCCGCCGCGGGCAACGGCGCCCGGAGTCGCCCGCTGGGCACCGTGACCATCCGCGTGTCGCCCGGCCCCATCACGCGGGTGGCCTCGGTGAACGTGTCCTTTCTGGGCGACATCGCCACAGCGCCCGAGGCCAGCGAGCAACGCGACACCATCCAGCGCGAGGTGAGCGTGATGCAGGGCCTGCCGTTTTCCCAGAGCGACTGGGACCGCACGAAGGACGCTGCCCTGCGCGCCCTGATCGCCAGGCGCTATCCCGCCGGCCGCGTGCAGAACAGCCTGGCCGACATCGACGCCGACAACCGCCAGGCCAACCTCTACATCGAACTGGACTCCGGCCGCGCCTTTCAAATGGGCGAGGTGGTGGTGGAAGGCGCGCAGCGCTACGACAAGGTCACTGTGGAGCGACTGGTGCGCCTCTCGGGCGTGGTGCCAGGCAGCGACTACGACCTGGCCCAGCTGCAAGCGGCCCAGCAGCGCCTGATCGAGAGCGGCTACTACGACTCGGCCTTTGTGTTCGTGGAGCCCAGCATGGACGGCGAGTCCCTGCCGGTGAAGGTGCAACTGCGCGAGAGCCTGCGCCAGAAGCTGGTGCTCGGCGTGGGCGGCAGCACCGACCGTGGCGCGCGCCTGTCGATCGAACACACGCACCACAGCGTGCCGGGCATCAACTGGCGCGCCGTGAGTGCGCTCAAGATCGAGCGCGTGGACCAGCTCGCCAGCACCGACTGGAGTTCACCGCCCAGCAACGACGGCTGGCGCTGGATTGCCGGCGGTCGCTGGCTGCAGGAGCAGGACGACTTCAACATCACCACCAGCCAGCGGCTGCGCGCCGGCCAGTCGCAAGACGGCATCGAGTACGACCGCAGCTTCTATCTGCAATACGACCGCGCGAGTGTCTTCAACGAAGCCACGCAGGCCCTGCGCACCGCCGAGGCCAACTCGTCGGTCACCGCCAACTACGCCTGGACACGCCGCCGCTTTGACGACCCGATCTCGCCCAACGCGGGCTACGGTCTCGCGGCGGAACTGGGTGTGGGCTACACGCTGGGCACCACCCGCCAGCCCTTCACGCGCACGCAGGCGCGCTGGCTGGGCTATTGGCCGCTGGGCGACCGCTCGCCGCCGCCCGAGGCCAAACCGGGTGAAGCGCGCGTGGTGAACGCGTTCAACAACCGCACCAACCTCGGCCGCCTGGCGCTGCGGGTGGAAGGCGGCGCGGTGGTGGCCAAGCGCAGTGCCGCCATTCCCGACACGCAACTCTTCCTGACCGGCGGCGACGCCACGGTGCGCGGCTACGGCCTGCGCGACATCGGCGTGCGCCAGGCCGACGGCAGCGTGCTGCCCGGGCGCTACAAGGGCGTGGTCAGCCTGGAGTGGCAGCGCCCGATCTTCAACGCCAACGGCCGCTCGCCGGTGGAGAGCGTGCTGTTCATCGACGGCGGCGCCGTGGCCAACCGCGCGGGCGACCTCAAACCCCTGTGGGGCGTGGGCACCGGCGTGCGCTACAACAGCCCGGTGGGCCCGCTGCAGCTGGACCTGGCCTACGGGCTGGAGAGCAAGCGGCTGCGCCTGCACCTCAACGTGGGCTTCACGTTTTGAGCGAACCAACCGAACCCCAGAAAACCCGGCGGCGCGCCCTCGGCGGCATCGCCTGGTTCGCCCTTTGGCTGCCCGGCGCCCTGCTCGGCCTGGTGCTGGCGGGCGCGATCGCCCTCTGGGTGTGGGCCGGTACCGCCGGCTCGCTGGCGCAAGCCATCGGATGGGGTCAGTCCTACATGGCCGACCAGGGCCCGAGCGCGGGCACGCTCAGCGTGGCCGAGGTGCAGGGCAGCCTGCGCAACGGTGGCGAGATCGGGCGGCTGCAATGGCGGCGCGACGAACTGACCGTGCAAGCCACCGGCGTGCGCATCGCGCTGGACAACCGCTTCTGGTGGGATGCTTTGCTCGCGCGCGGCCTGCGCCTCTCGCAATTCGACATCGGCCGCCTGCAGATCACCGACCGACGCCCGCCCACCCCGGTGGAGCCGCTGCAACCCATCACCCTGCCGATGGCCATCACGCTGCCGTGGTCGGTGGGTGACCTGGTGCTCGACGGGAAGCAGGAACTCTCGATCAGCGGACTCAAGGGCCAGTACCGCTACCGCCCGGCCGACAGCCTGTGGAACCTCGGTGTGGCCGACGCGCACCAGCTCGATCTGGAGAACCTGCAGGTGGCCGGCGGGCGGTACCAGATCCAGGCGGTGCTGGGTGCGCAAGCGCCCATGCCGCTGCGGGTGGACGCGCAGGGCGAGGTGAAGACCACCGTGCCCGGCGGCGAAGACCTGGTGCTCAAGGCCATCGCCAAAGTCACCGGCCAGCTCGCCGAGTCCGACGCGGCGCTGGACGCCACCGCCAGCATCAACAGCAGCACCGCCAGTGCCACCGACACGCCGGTGCTGGACGCCAGCGCGCGCATCCGCCCCTGGAAAACCCAGCCGATCGAGGCGGCCAACGCGCGCATGAACCGGCTCAACCTCGCCGCACTCTGGCCACAAGCGCCGGTGACCGAACTCAGCGGCACCATGGTGGCGCAGCCCGAGGGCGAGGCCTGGCGCGCGCAAGTTCGCCTGACCAACGCCTTGCCCGGCGCCGCCGACCAGCAACGCCTGCCGCTGCAAAGCCTGCAAGCCGATCTGGAGCAGCGCGGCGCGCGCTGGACGCTCTCCAACCTGGACGCCCAGCTCGGCGGTGGCCGCGTGCAAGGGCAGGGCTGGCGCGAACCCGCCGCCTCGCCGCTGGGCGACTTTCAAGGCGAGCTGAAAGCCAGCCGCATCAACCCGGTCGCCCTCTGGAGCAGCATCGCGCCGGCCGCGCTCGACGGCACGTTCTCCGCCCGCGCGGTCAACGCCGAATCGGCCAACCCGGCGATCGACCTCAGCGCCGTGGTCAAGCCCTCGGGCACCCAGCCCAAGGCCGGGCAACTCGCCGGCCTGCGCCTGCGCGACCTGAACCTGCAAGGCCGCTGGACGCCCCAGCCCGACAACGCCGCGCTCGGCGTGCTGGACCTGCGCACCCTCAGCGCTGGCCTGGCCGACGCCACGCTGGACGGTGAGGGCCAGCTCGATGTGGGCGCGCGCCGTTTCGACGGGCGGCTCGCGCTCAAACTGCCCGGCGCCCAAGGCGACTGGCAAGGCCGTGTGGCCCATGCCCAAGGCAAGGGCGCGCTGAGCCTCGCGCTGGACGACGCATCGCGCGTGCTCGCCTGGGTGAAGAGCCTGCAGACATTGCCGGTGCTCGGCCCGATGCTGCGCGCACAGCTCGACGCCCAGCCCGGCTTGCAGGCCGAGGGCAACGCCCGCCTCACCGCCAGCTGGGACGGCGGCTTGGGTGTGCTCGGTTACCCCGCGCCTGTGACGGGTGCCACCGCCGCCGCACCGCCGCGCGTGCAGGCCCGTTTGCAGGCACCACGCCTGCTCATCACACGCGGCACCGCGGCACGCGCGGCGGACCCGGCCACCGGCACCGCCGCCGTGGTGGGCACGCTGCAGACGCTGACGCTGGCCAACCTGAACCTGCAGGCCAGCGGGCAGCCCCACCAGCTCAACATCACCGCCACCGGCCAGGCCGAGACGGGGCCCTGGCGCGGCACGCTGGACACCCAGGGCCAGCTGCAGTTGGGCAGCGCGCAACGGCCCGACATCGACAGCGGGCGCCTCGACCTCACCCGCCTGCAACTGCGCGCCACCGACAGCGCGCGCAAGGACCGCGTGGTGGACTGGACGCTGCAAAGCGTTGCCGCGCTCGGCCTGCGTTGGCAGGACGCGCGCTCCGCCATCAACCTGCAGGCCGACGCCGGCCAGTTGCGCCTGCAACCCACCTTCAGCAACCGCGTGGGCGGCGCACCAAGCGCCACCGTGGTCACCACCAGCCCCATGACCCTGGCGTGGGACCAGCTGAGCTGGCAAAAGGGTGCGCTGGCGACTCGCGGCCAGCTCACCGGCCTGCCGCTCTCGTGGGTGGACGCCTTCACCACCGCCGAGGGCGCCAAAACCGGCCCCCTGAGCCAGGCCGGCCTGGGCGGTGACGTGGTGTTCGACGGCAGCTGGGATTTTTTCCTGCCCGCCGACGCCGCCACCCCGCCGCGCCTGAGCGCCCAGCTGCAACGCCGCAGCGGCGACCTCTCGGTGCAGACCGATGGCGCGTTTGACGAGAACACCACCTCCACGCAGCGGCTGCAGACCGGCATCAAGGACGCGCGACTGAGCGTGACCACCCAGGGCGCCAACGTGCAGGCCAGCCTGCGCTGGGACACCGAGCGCCTGGGCCAGGCCAGCGCCGATCTGGGCACCACGCTGAACCCGCCCAATGGCGAGCAGACCGCGTGGCACTGGGCGCCCGACGCGCCCTTGCGCGGCACCATCACGGCCAGCCTGCCGCAGGTGGGGGTGTGGTCGGCGCTGGCGCCACCCGGCTGGCGTGTTCGTGGCACGCTGGCCGCCAGCGCCACGCTCAGCGGCACGCGCGCCAACCCGCTGTGGAACGGCACACTGCAAGCCGACCAGCTGGCGCTGCGCTCCATCGTCAACGGCATTTCGTTCTCGCGCGGCGAACTGCGCGCCACGCTGGCCGGCGAGCGCATCACCATCGACCGCTTCTATCTGCAGGGCCGTGGCGGCGTGGAAACCGGCGGCACCCTGCTGGCCAGCGGCACCACCGAGTTCCGCCGCGTCACGGTGGACGGCGTGAGTCAGCGCCAGCCCTACATCAACCTGCAGGCCACGGCGACGAAGCTGCGCGTGTCGTCCCGCGCCGACCGCCGCCTCACCCTCTCGGGCCAGCTGCAGGCCGAGCTGGTGGGCACGGCGCTGCAGATCCGCGGCGGGCTGCGGGCCGATTCCGCGCTCTTTGTGCTGCCCGACGAATCCACCCCCAGCCTGGGCGCCGACGTGGTGGTGCGCGGCACCGAAACCGCGCTGGAAACACCCGGTGCGTTCCGCGTGCGGCCTGACGTGCTGATCGACATCGATCTGGGCGACGACTTCCAGGTGAGCGGCCAGGGGCTGCAGACCCGGCTGGCCGGCAAGATCAATGTGCGCAGCACGCCCGACCTGCCCACACCGCGCGTGCTGGGCGATGTGCGCACCGAACGCGGCTCCTACCGCGCCTACGGCCAGCAGCTCACCATTGAAACCGGCGTGCTGCGTTTCACCGGGCCCTACGACAACCCCACGCTGGACATCACCGCTGTGCGCCCCAACAGCAGCCAGCGCGTGGGCGTGCAGATCAGCGGCACAGCGCAGTCACCGCGCGTGCGCCTGTTCTCCGACCCCGAACTGCCCGACAGCGAAAAACTGGCCTGGCTGGTGCTGGGCCGCCCGGCCAGCGGCGCCGGGGCCGAGGCCGCCGTGCTGCAGCAGGCCGCGCTGGCCTTGCTGGCTGGGCGCGACGGCCGGCTGGATGGCGGCCTGGCCAGCGCGCTGGGTTTGGACGAAGTGTCGTTTGCCGGCAGCGGCACCAACGCCGACGGCACGACCGCCGCGGCGGCGCTCACGCTGGGCAAGCGCCTGTCCAACAACCTCTACCTCAGCTACGAACGCAGCCTGGCCGGGGCGCTGGGCACGGTCAGCATCTTCTACGACGTGTCGCGCCGCCTCACGGTGCGGGCGCGGGCGGGTGAAGAGAACGCACTCGACCTTATTTTTACGATCCAGTACGACTGAGGCTCAAGCCAGCGCGGCCTCGGTCGTGTGGCTGGCGATCTCGCCTTGCGCCGTGGTCAGCGCCTGCGCCTTGGCGTCCGGGCCCATCGCCACGCCCTCGGCGCGAACGAAGCGCACGTCGGTGATGCCGAAGAAACCCAGTACCGTCTGCAAATAGCTCTCCTGGTGCTCCATGGCGCGGCCACCTTCGCTGGTGGAGTACACGCCGCCGCGGGTGATCGCCACGATCACCGTTTTGCCACCGGCCAGACCTTTCGGGCCTTTGTCGGTGTAGGTGAAGGTGCGGCCGGCCTGGGCCACGCGGTCGATCCAGGCCTTGAGCTGGGTCGGGATGGTGAAGTTGTAGAGCGGCGCGCCGATCACGACCAAGTCGGCCGCGAGGAACTGGCTCACCAGCGCTTCGGACAGCGCGTTTTCACGGCGTTGTGCTTCGGTGGCGGCCGCCTGGCCGGTGCGGAAACCCAGCGCGTCGGCGCCCAGGTGGGGCACCACCTCGGCGGCCAGGTCCAGGTGCTGCACCTGCGTGCCGGGGTGGCTGGCCACCCAGGCCGCCACGGTTTGCGCGGTGAGTTGGCGGGAAACGGACTGGTCGCCGGTGATGGCGGAATCGATGTGCAGCAGTTGCATGAGGAGCTCCAAAGGTCGAATAGGCCGCGGGTTGTGGCGATGGATGGAGTTTGAATCTCGATCGAATGTTTGATAAGTGGGCAAAATCGGGCCACACCGTTCCATCAACAGGACAATCCAGGGCAGCCCCATGCAGGACCTCAACGACATGCTGTATTTCGCCGAAGTGGTCGAACGCGGCGGCTTTGCCGCAGCGGGCCGCGCGCTGGGGTTGCCCAAGTCGCGCCTGTCGCGCCGCGTGGCCGGGCTGGAGGCACAGCTCGGCGTGCGGCTGCTGCAGCGCACCACCCGCAAGCTCTCGCTCACCGAGGTGGGCGAAACCTACCTGCGGCACTGCCAGGCGCTGCGCGAATCGGCCCAGGCGGCGGCCGACGCCGTGGCCCACGCCCAGGCCGAGCCGCGCGGCACCATCCGCGTGGTGTGCCCGGTCACGCTGGCGCAAACGGTGCTGGCCGACGTGATGCCGATCTACCTGGCGCGGCACCCGCAGGTGCGCGTGGAGATGGAGGTGAACAACCGCGTGGTGGATCTGGTGAAGGACGGCGTGGACGTGGCGCTGCGCGTGCGCCTCACGCTGGAGGACAGCGGCAGCCTCGTGGTGAAGCGGCTGGACGACGCGCGCTCGGTGCTCGTGGCCAGCCCGGCCTTGCTGGCCCGCCAGGGCACACCCACCACGCTGGACGAAGCCGGCCAGCTCGACAGCGTGGCCATGTCGGCCGTGGATGGCGTGGTCAGCGTGCGCCTGACCAACGCTCAGGGCCGCGAGGCGGTGTTGCAGTACCGGCCCCGCTTCATTGCTGACGATCTGCTCACCCTCAAGCTCGCCGTGCTCGGCGGCAGCGGTATGTGTTGGCTGCCCGACTACATGTGCGAAGACGAACTGCGCGATGGCCGGCTGGTGCGCCTGCTGCCCGAATGGTCCACCCCGGTGGGTGTGGTGCACGCGGTGTTTCCCTCGCGCCGGGGCCTCACACCCGCGGTGCGCAGCTTTCTGGATTTTCTGGGGGAAACCGTGCCGGTCTGCGGCAGTTTGCTGCGCCTGCCCGCGGCGGCTCGCGCAGAGTCGCCCCCGTACAATGCGCACACGCTTGCGCGGCCATAGTTCAACGGATAGAACGGGCCCCTCCTAAGGGCCAGATAGGGGTTCGATTCCCTTTGGCCGCACCAGCCCTTGCCGACCGGCAGCCGGTCTTCAGCGCAAGGCGCGACCCAGCAGCACACCCACCACGATCCCTGTGAACACCGCCAACAGCGGATGGGCACGGATCTCCCCGCGCAGGTTGTCGGCCGACTCCACCGCCACGTCACGCACCTGCAAGGCCTGGCGTTTCATCTGCGCGCCCGTGGCCGCCCATCCGGCATCTGCGCGCAGCTCCGGCTCGTGCATTCCATGCTCCACGCGGTCGTTGGCCTCCTGCAGGAGGTGTTTGGTGATGTCGGTGCCGTGCTCGGCCATGCCGGTGTGGCCCGGCTCGCGCACGACCTCGGTGCTGGGGATGCCGGTGTAGGGAAAAGCGGTGGTGGTGGTGATGGACATGGGGGTCTCCGGAAGGTCTGCAAAACGAGACCAGACGGTCACGGTACGGACGACAGGCGCCGGGGTCTGTTCGGTGACGCACGGCGGGTCGAGGATGTCGAAAATGTCGAGCCTGTTTCGTCGTGGGTGGGCAAGCCCGAAGTCCCATCACCTGTTCAGGAGATCCCCATGCCGACCCAACTCTGTGCCTACCTCTCGTACAACGGCGACTGCACCGAAGCCATGGCGTTTTACGCCCATGTGCTGGGCGCCAAGCTCGAAGCGCTCATCACCTACGGCCAGATGCCCGGCGAGATGCCGGTGCCACCCGCGCACGCCGACCGCGTGATGCACGCCTACCTGGTGCACCCGGACTTCGCCATCATGGCCGGCGACACGCCGCCCGGCGTGCCTTATGCCGGCATCCAGGGCTGCATGCTGGCCATCACCTACCCCACGGTGGCCGAAGCCACGCGCGTGTTCAACGCGCTGGCCGAGGGCGGCAAAGTCGGCATGCCCCTGGCCGAGACCTTCTGGGCCGACACCTTCGGCATGGTGACCGACCGCTTCGGCACACCGTGGGGCGTCAATGGCGGGCCGCGGGAGATGGGCCAGTCGTGAACGATCCGGCGGACCTCAGAGCTGCCCTTCGCTCAGCGTGTCGAGCTGAAAGCGCCCGCTGCGGTCCCACAGCCAGGTGTCCACGTACTGCACGCGCCCGAAGCCGGGCGGCGACGGGAACGGCGCGGCGGCGCGCACGAGGCGTTCGATCTCGGCCATGACTTCAGGCGCGTGGCTGGGGCCACGCAGCCAGCGGGTGGAGCCCACGCGCCCGCCTTGGGTCAGTTCCACCTCCAGCACGCCGATGGCGTAGAGCATGGGCGGCAGTTTGCCCCGGTAGATGCGGTCCGGGTACTTGCGGTAGAGGTGGGTGGCGGCTTCGCGGCGGTAGGCCGCGCTGGCCGGCGCCTGGCCGGGCAGCGGTGCGCGGGTTCCACAGCCGGCCACCAGCGCCGCAGCGCCGGTGGCGGCGGCCAGGGCCATGAACTGGCGGCGTTCTTCCAGGGTTTTTTGGAGCATGGGTTCAGGCAGCGGTTTGAAAACGTGCATTGGACCAGCGTGCAACCAGCGGCACAACGGCCCGCAACAACCGCTTACCGCTGTCGCAAGGTCCGGCTCAGCAGCATCACCGGCACCAGCCCCACCAACACCAGCGTGAGCGCGGGCAGCGCCGCTTCGCCCAGACGTTCGTCGCGCGCGAGCTGGTACGTCACCACCGCGAGCGTGTCGCTGTTGAAGGGGCGCAGCACCAGCGTGGCGGGCAGCTCCTTCATCACGTCCACGAACACCAGCAGCGCGGCGGCGGCGGTGGAGCGTTTGAGCAGCGGCCAGTGCACGCGCGCGGCCAGCCCGAAACCGGTGGTGCCGAGCATGCGGGCCGAGTCGTCCAGGCTGGCGGGAATGCGCGCGTAGCCGCTCTGCAGGGACTGCAGGGCCACGGCGGTGAAACGCACCATGTAGGCCCAGACGATGCCCAGCGCGGTGGCGGTGACGTAGTAGCCCACGCTGGTGTCGGGCTGGATGGCCTGCAACCAGCCCACCGGCAGCAGCAGGCCGACCACGATGACGGCACCCGGCACGGCGTAGCCCAGGCTGGCGAGCTGCACCACCCCGCGCGTGACCTGGCCCGGGCGCACGCGAACGGAGAAAGCCAACGCCAGTGCGATCAGGGTGGCCAGTGCCGCCGACAGACTGGCGAGCCACACGCTGTTGCGCGACCACTGCACGAACGAGGTCCAGGGCAGTTCTTCCCAGCCGCCAATGAGCGGGCGCAGCATGAACAACACCGGCAGCACGAAGCCGAACGCGATGGGCAGCGCGCACAGTGCAATGGCCAGCGCCGCGCGCCCCCCGCGCAGCTGCGCGGGCTGGGCCTCAAAGCTGCCCGCGCGCAGCCCGCGCAGGGTGGAGAAGCGCATGCGGTGCTGCGCGCGGTGTTCCAGCCACAGCAGCAGCGCCACCACGGCCAACAGCATCGTGGCGAGCTGCGCGGCGGCCATTCGGTTGTCCATGGCCAGCCAGGCTTTGTAGATGCCGGCGGTGAAGGTCTGCACACCGAAGTAACTCACCACGCCGAAGTCGGCCAGGGTCTCCATGAGCGCGAGCGCCACGCCGGCCGCCACGGCGGGCCGGGCCAGCGGCAAGGCCACCTCGCGGATGCGCCGCGCCAGCGGGGCGCCGAGCAGGCGGGCAGCCTCCATCAGCTGCGAGGCGCGCTCGGCCAGGGCGGTGCGTGCCAGCAAGTACACGTAGGGATAGAGCGAGAAGGTGAACACCCAGACCGCGCCTGGCGTGTTGCGGATTTCGGGGAACACGCGTCCGGTGAGCCCGAAGCTCTCGCGCATGCCCACTTGCAGCGGGCCGCTGAACTGCAGGAAGTCGGTGTACGCATAGGCCACCACATAGGCCGGCATGGCCAGTGGCAGCAACAGCGCCCATTCAAAGAAACGGCGGCCAGGAAATTCAAACAGGGTCACCGCGCTGGCGGTGAGCATGCCCACCACCGCCACACCCACCGCCACCGACACGCACAGCACCACGGTGGTGAGCGCGTACTCGGGCAGCACGGTCTGCGCCATCTGGCTCAGCACGTCGCGCGCGGCGGCGTCGAACTGGAACCACGAACCGCCGAGCGACAGCACGGGCAGCGTGAGCAGACACGCGAGCAGGATCAACGGGGCGAGGGCCAACCAGCGCAGCATGAAGTGAGGGAGGTGGGGGGAGACAGGGGGCTGGGCGGGATGATGGCACGCAGACCCACCGCATTCAGCGAGGGGCTTTTGATGCACATCAATGCAAATGCGAATTGTAGTTATCTACAATGACCCAACACCGACCACGACCATGTTCCTCAACGTCTCCCAGCTCAGCGTGCGCTACCCCGGCCAACCCCAGGCCGCGGTCGACGGTGTCACGCTCGGCTTGCGCGCCGGTGACATCGGCGTGCTGATCGGCCCCTCGGGCTGCGGCAAGACCACGCTGTTGCGCGCGGTGGCGGGGCTGGAGCGCGCCAGCAGCGGCAGCATCACGCTCGAAGGCGAAAAGGTCAGCGACGGCACGCACCACATGCCGGCCGAGCAGCGCCGCATCGGCATGGTGTTCCAGGACTACGCCCTCTTCCCGCACCTCGACGTGGGCAAGAACATCGCCTTCGGCATCGACCGCCTGCCGCGCGCCGAGCGCGACGCGCGCGTGGCCGAGGTGCTCAAGCTGGTGGGCCTGGACGGCATGCAGAAGCGTTTTCCGCACGAACTCTCGGGCGGCCAACAGCAGCGCGTGGCGCTGGCCCGCGCATTGGCGCCGCGCCCACGCCTGCTGCTGCTCGACGAACCATTCTCCAACCTCGACGTGGACCTGCGCGAGCGACTGGCGCACGAGGTGCGGGGCATCCTCAAGGCGGCGGGTGCAACCGCCCTCTTCGTCACGCACGACCAGCTGGAAGCCTTTGCCATCGGCGACGTGATCGGCGTGATGCACGAAGGCCACCTGCACCAGTGGGAAGACGCCTACGCGCTCTACCACCGCCCGGCCACGCGCTTCGTGGCGGAGTTCATCGGCCACGGCGTGTTCGCGCCGGCGCAGATCAGCCAGGTGGGCAACGACGTGTCGGTGCAGACGCCGCTGGGCGCCTTGCAGGACGTGGACGAATGCCCGCTGCCCACGGCCTACGCCTCGGGCCTGTGCGACGTGCTGCTGCGCGCCGACGACATCGTGCACGACGACCACGCGCCGGTGAAGGCACAGATCCTGCGCAAGGCGTTTCGCGGCTCCGAGTTTCTCTACACGTTGCGCCTGGCCAGCGGCGAGGTGCTGATGACGCACGTGCCCTCGCACCACAACCACGCGGTGGGCGAGTGGATCGGCATCCGCGCCGAGGTGGACCACGTGGTCACCTTCGAGCGCGGATCGGGTGCATCAAGCCCGCCCGCACCAGGCGTGGCCCGGGCGCACCCGGTCTGATCAGCTCAGCGTGGTCTTGAGCGCGGGCAGGCGGGACACCACCAGCCAGTCCAGCAGCAACACCGCGAGCAAGACCGCACCACTGAGCGGGAACGCGAGCGCCACGACACACATCACCAGCGCGCCACCTTTCCACAGCGGCAGGTCGCGCGGCACGGGCGGTGCCACCAGGCGCCAGCTGCGCGTCGGCCGGCGCTTCCACCACATCACGATGCCGCTGACGCACAGGAACGCGGTGGCTGCACAGAAGAGCAGGTTGAGCGCGGCATTCCACAGGCCCAGGTCGCCCTGGTGCAACGCAATGCCCACCGCCATGCCCTTGGCCACCAGCGAATAGTCGGCGAACGCGGCTTCGGCGATCACGCGGCCGCTGTAGCGGTCCACATGCACCGTGCGGTCCTGCGTGGGGTTCTTCAGGTCGCCGCTCATGGTGTCGGCCGAGATCGTGAAGACACCGGTTGCGCTCTGTGGCAGCTGGATGTGGTGCTGACCGGCAAAGCCCATCTGCTTCGCCAGCGCAGCTACCGTGTCCAGGTTCACCGGCTGGCCAGCGGGCACGCCCGCCACCCCGACAGCCGAGCCAGAAGCGGGCAGCGGCGTCTGCTCGAGGCCCCAGGGCACCTCTTTCGGGCCAGCGGTGTTCAGCGTGGCGTGGGCAGCGTCCGAGAGCGGCACCGCGTCCCACTTCGCAGCGGGAAACGTGCCCCAGGGTTGCGCGAACTGCGCGCCCCACACACCCGTCCAGGACAGGCCGGTGAGCAGGAACATGAAGAGCACCGCGCTGATCCAGAAGCCCACGCTGGCGTGCAGCGAACGCCACCACAAACGGCCCTTGAGCCGCAGATCGGGCACCAGCACCTGCGCCCAGCGTGTACCGCCGCGCGGCCACCACAGGTAGAGGCCGGTGACGATCATCACGATGCCCAGACCGGCTGCGATCTCGATCAGGCGGTCACCCACATCACCGATGAGCAGCGTGCCGTGGATGCGCTCGGCCCAGGCGAACACCGTGTCCCCTTTGTCCACGAGGTGCAGCACCTGCGCGGTGTGCGGGTCGACCGCCAACGCTTCGGTGAGGCCGTCGCGTTCGACCACGAACCAGCTCGCCTCGTCGGGCGCGCGCGGCGCGATGTATTCGCGCAGCGTGGCCTGCGAGCGCAGCGCCAGCACGGCGTCGGCCTGCGCACCGACCGGCAGCGTCACAGCCTGCGGTGTCACGTGCACCGTGAAGCCGAGCCGGTTCTGGAAGCCGGTGAAAAACACCATGACGGCGCCGGTGATGGCCAGCATGAGCAGAAAGGGCACGACGTAAAGGCCGGCATAGAAGTGCCAGCGCCAGGCGACGGCGTGAAAGGCGGGAAGTCGGGACGGCCTTGGCCCCGCGTCCGAGTTGGACGCGCGTTCAACGGTGCGGCTCATGGCCTCAGTGCTTGTGTTGGCCGTGGGATGCCGCCGCGGGCGCAGCGGCCGCAGCGCTGCCCAGCGGGCGCGCCATGGCCTTCACCTCCAGCGTCGAACGCTGGCCGTCCTTGCTCTCGAGCACCAGGGTCACGGGCACCACGTCGCCCGCCTTCACCGGACCCTTGAGGTCCATCAGCATCAGGTGGTAACTGCCGGGTTTGAGTTCCACCAGCTTGCCCGCGGGCAGGGGCAGTGCGGGCACGGCGCGCATTTTCATCACGTCTTTGTCCATGGCCATTTCGTGGATCTCGGCCACACCCGCGATGGGAGAACTGACCTGCACCACACGGGTGTCGGCCTGGGCTGTGAGTTGCATGAAGGCGCCGGTGGATTTTTGTTGCGCCACGGTGGCGCGCACCCAGGCGTCCTTGACTTCGACGTTGGCAGGCACCTGGGCCCAGGCGCTGGCGGTGAGCGACAGCAAGGTGGCGATGATGATTTTTTTCATGAGGGAATCCAGAGAATCGGGAACAGGCCCGGTGGGCGAACGGCATGCAGCGCGCTCGCCGGATCGGACACAGGAAACAGGAAGCTCCGCGCGCGGCGCGGAAAAGAACACTGACGGTTCAGGCGGCTGGCGGAGCGCGCGACTGGGCCGAGGACCACACCGTCGCCGGTCGGGCCGAGGTGAAGGCTGCGGCGGGAACGGGAACCTGGGCATTGGAGACGGTGGTCAGCGCGGGTTCGGGCGGCAGGCCGGCCGCGCCCTGCATCGGGCACCAAGGGCAGTGGGCAGCGGCGTCAGCCATGGAGCCTGACTGTCCAGAGGGTGACTCGGCACCGCCGTCGACCCGCACCCACAGCACGCCGCTGGCACTGCACACCTCGACCCAGCCCTGGCGGTCCGAGCTGGACACCACGGCCTGCGCCAGCGTGGGCACCAACGCGCCCCAGAGCACCGCCAATAGGGCGAGCCAGGCGGCAAGGCGACGGTGGAGAGGACGGCCAAACATGGACAGCGAGTTTATCAGTGGGGTCAACTGCGGGACCCTCGACCACCGTGTGCCCCCACTACCATCACGCCACCCCAACCCCGCTAACACACAGGAGACCCACATGCTCACACTCTGCGGCTTCGCGGCCAGCAACTACTACAACAAGGTCAAGCTCGCCCTGCTCGAGAAGGGCGTGGCGTTTGAAGAAGAGCTGGCCTGGCTCGGCCAGACCGACAAGGCCGCCAGCCCGCTGGGCAAGGTGCCTTACCTCAAGACCGACGCGGGCCCGCTGTCCGAATCCACCGTGATCCTCGAGTACGTTGAAGACGCCTACCCCGCGCGCCCACTCCTGCCGGCCGATGCTTTCCAGAAGGCCAAGGTGCGCGAGATCGTGCGTTACCTTGAACTGCACCTGGAGCTGGTGGCGCGCAACCTGTATGGCGAGGCCTTCTTCGGTGGCAAGGTGAGCGACACGGCCAAGGAAAAGACCGCCGAGCAACTCACCAAGAACGTGGCCGCCTTCTCGCAGTTGGTGAAGTTCTCGCCCTTCATTGCCGGCGACACCTTCACCCTGGCCGACTGCGCCGCCGCCGTGCACCTGCCGCTGGTGAGCAGCGCCACCAAGATCATCTACGGCCGCGACTGCCTGGCCGATCTGCCGGTGCGCGAGTATTTGAAGCTGCTGGGCGAACGCCCCGCTGTGCAGACGGTGAACGCCGACCGCAAGACCAACACCGAGCTGATGCTCAAGCGCGCCAAAGGCTGAACACGCCAGCGCAGCGCGCATGGAAAAGCCGGGCAGCTGCCCGGCTTTTTTTGTGGTTCAACGCCCTTCAGTTTTTGGGCCGGATCGCGTCGGCCGTTCCCTGAATGAAGGCCTTGATTTTCTGAACGTCGTCCATGCTCAGCTTGCCCGTGAAGTCCGGCATGCCCCGCTCGGTGGCCGGGCCCTTGAAGACGAACTTGTCCAGGTTCTCGATGTAAGCCGCGTCCATGTAGCCCAGATTGGGGATGTTGCCGCCGCGGTCCACACCCGGCACACCGTGGCAGAACACGCAGTTGCTCACGTACAGCGCGGTGCCGGTGGGCACGTGGGTCGGGTCGTACTTCACCCCCGCCACCAGCTTGTCCAGCTGGTACTTCACAAAGGCCGGCGGCTGCGCCTTGCCGCCCACGGCGAAGGTGTAGACCGTGCCAGGGCCCTGGCGGTCGGTGGCGCGCTGGGCCAGGCCGTAAACGCCGCCCCAGCCCACCGCGATCGACACGTACTGCTTGCCATCCACCAGGTAGGTCGAGGGCGCGGCAATCACGCCGGTGCCGGTAGGCGTTTCCCACAGCTGCTCGCCGGTGGTGGCGTTGTAGGCGATGAACCGGCCGTCCGCCGTTCCCTGGAACACCAGGTTGCCGGCCGTGGTGAGCGTGCCGCCGTTCCAGGGCGAGATCTGCTCCTTGGTCCAGGCGGCCTGCTGCTTCACCGGGTCCCAGGCCACCAGGCGGCCATAGGGTTTGCTGGTGGGCGCTTCCACGTTGGCGAAGTTGGCGGTGTTCCAGCCCATGCCGCTGTGCGGTTCACCGGGGCGCACGCCGTTGAACTTCCAGTCCTTGTTGTCCATGAGTGTGAGCGGCACGCCCTGCACCGGCATGTAGACCAGGCCGGTGGCCGGGTTGAACGACATCGAATGCCAGTTGCGTGCACCGAAGGCGCTCGGGATGATTTCGCGCGGGCGGTCGCCGGTGCGGGCGATCGCGGTCTCGATCGGGCGGCCGTTCTTGTCGTAGCCGGTTGCCCAGTTCACGTCGACGAAATTCTTTGCCGAGATGAACTGGCCGGTGACGCGGTCGATCACGAAGAAGAAACCGTTCTTGGGCGCGTGCATCACCACCTTGCGCTTCTTGCCGTCGAGCATGAGGTCGGCCAGGATCATCGGCTGGGTGGAGGTGTAGTCCCAGTTGTCGCCCGGGGTTTCCTGGTAATGCCACACGTACTTGCCGGTGTCGGGGTTCAGCGCCACGATGGACGCGAGGTAGAGGTTGTCGCCGCCGGCGGGGCTGCGCTTGTCACGTTGCCACGGTGAGCCGTTGCCGGTGCCGATGTACATCAGATTGAGGTCGGGATCGAACGCCATGGCGTCCCAGGCCGTGCCGCCGCCACCGGCTTCCCACCACTTGCCGGCGGGGTCCCAGGTCTTGGCGGCCTTGGCCATGGACTCGTCTTCAAACGGCTTGCTCGGGTCGCCCGGCACGGTGAACCAGCGCCACTTCTGGTCACCGGTCCTGGCGTCGTAGGCGGTGATGTAGCCGCGCACACCGTACTCGGCGCCGCCGTTGCCGATGATCACCTTGCCCTTGAACACGCGCGGCGCGCCGGTGATGGTGTAGCTGAACTTGCGGTCGATGATGGTGTCTTTCTCCCAGGCCACCTTGCCGGTGGCCGCGTCCAGCGCGATCAGGCGGCCGTCGTAAGACGCCACAAACACCTTGCCCTCGTGCAGCGCCACGCCGCGGTTGACCACGTCGCAGCAGCCTTTGTAGCCCGCCTCGCGCGGCACCTTGGGATCAAAGGTCCAGATCGCTTTGCCGGTGCGCACGTCCACCGCGTGCACCACGCTCCACGAGGCGGTCACATACATGATGCCGTCGACCACCAGCGGGGTGGACTCCACACCGCGCTTGGACTCCAGGTTGTACGACCACACCAGGCCCAGCTCTTTCACGTTGGACGTGCTGATCTGGTTGAGCTTGGAGTGGCGCGTCTCGGCGTAGTCCAGGCCGTAGCTCGGCCAGTCGGGGGTCTTGCTGGCGTTGCTCTTCATGAACGCGGCATTGACCTTGTTGACCGTGGCGGTGATGTGCGCTGCCGAACCTTTGGCCGGCGCCTGGGCAAACGCATTGGCAGTCAGGACCAGGGAAGCAAGCAGGCCTGCGGCCGCTCGCCACCCGAAACGGGACAGGGGTGTGGTGTTCATCGTGTCTCCTTGCAACCCGCTGCGAGCAGGCCTGTTGTGGGGCGCCCATCCGGTCGCGGGCCATGCACGCGCACCGGAGTGAACCCACGCATGTTCCTCCTGTGCCGCCGCGTTTTCACCCTCGGGATTTCCCTGAACCGGAAGTGTTCCGGGGTGGAACACCTGCGCCCGCATACCCCCCACCTGTAGTCGACATCCAGCGGCTCTATCGTCGCGCGATTGACGCTTCCAGCAGAGAGGCGATCGATCAACACGACGAGGGAGGACGGCGTTGACAAGACCCGAGAAAGACGAGCACAAGCTCGCTGACCCCAGCGCTGGAGAGGGGCCACACGACGTTGACAAACGCCGACGCCGCAAGGGCCGCTGGCTGCTGTTGCTCATGGTGCTGGTGTTTCTGGCCCTGGCCGCGTTCACGGTTCGCTGGGGGCAGTTCGGCCACCGCAGCAATGCGCTGTCAGCCGCCTACAACGCGTCTCAGCCCTACGCGGGCTTCGCCATCGGCGACCTCGGCGGCATGCCGGTGAAGGTGCCGCGCCACCTGGCCGAGCTGCTGGAATACGACGGCGACCCGGGCTGGGCGCCCGCGCCCGACTGGCTACCGCCCGTGCGGACCTTCGAATCGAAGATCAACAGCTTCGGCTTCTACGTGCGCTTCCCGGATGGCGCCACGCTGGATTCGCGCGAGCGGCGGGAGGAGAAACGGTTGACGCCGCCTTGGGAAGACCGGTGGATCGATGTGGGAGTGGCGAGCAGCAAGCACTACCCCGGACACGGCTTTCTGCACCGCTACAAGCAGTCGATCCTCAAAAACAGAGACCACGCGTCCGCACTGTTTCGCTACCACCCACAAACGCAGAAGGAGTTCGGACTTGAGATCTACAAGCTGGCCCCACCGCCCGAAGGACCTGATCCGATGAAGCTGATCATTCACGAGGAGTACTTCGGTCGCGACGCGACAGATCGATTGGTCACCAACATTCGATGCACGGTGATACGGGCCGACATCAATCGATCCACCTGCAGTCAGGTTTGGTCTCTCGAAGACAGAGACCTTCGCATCCAGCTCACAGCGCAATACCGCCGACCTCTGCTGGAGCACTGGCGCGAGATCCAACCCATGGTCACCCAGATCGTGCTCGGCTTTCGGCACGACTTGAGGCATTCCGAATCCGCTCTTTCAGCACTGCGTTGACCCATCCCCCGAAGAGAAAGCAATGCCACAGACCCAACACTCAGATATCGCCTACGAAATACCTTCGTGAGCCAGCTCAATTCTTGAACTGTCGAATATCCAATGTGTATTTCTCATTGTTGTTAACTTTTTACCGAACAGGATCAGTCATGGGATTGGATTTTATCGAGCTGATTTTTCAAATGCTGGGCCGTGGAATATTTTGGGTTTTACGACCTCTTCTCGGCAATCATTCCCAACTATCGGAAGGAGCTTATGAACTGATTGGATTTATTTTTGTCATTTTTTTGATCATTTGTATTTTGTTAATCATGGGAGCAATGAATGTCTAAATTCGTTAACTTTTTAATCAAGCTCGGTATCAACACGTCGTCTGTGGAAATGATTGGTGGACGGTTGGTGGGTTCACTATCTTCATTGAACGCCACGAACGCCGGTGGATACATGGATTCCAGAAACATCGATGGCTACACCTACAACGAGGCAGATGGTCGCTGGTATGGGTATCCCCCGAGGCCTGACGTTGGTGTTTTCGGTTGGTTTGATCCTGCACCTGCTACGAAGCAAGCGGAACTAGATCAGGCAAGATTCTGGAGAGAGATGAACAACCATGTTGAACGAGCCTCTCCAATTCAAGGTGAAGCGGGGTCACTTTCAAGTCCATCCTTGTGGGACTTGATGATGAAACTACCCGAAATTGTCGATAGATATCAGCAAATTGCACCTGATATTTGGGAAGAATTGAAGGACTATTTTCTCCCCAGCCCGTTCCCCGGCGCGCAAACGATCGGCATATCAAATGCAGTCAACACCCAATTCACAACCTCCAAGAAG
>PNMH01000031.1 GCA_013823505.1 Polaromonas sp.
TGATGCCGCTGCGGTCGGCGCGCATGAGGTGGTAGCCCGGCATCTGCGGCAGACGCGGCGGCGCATGGCCGAGCTCGTCGCCTGGCTCGGCGGCCAGGCCGGCGCGGCGCATCACCACGTTGCCGGGTTCCACAAAGGCGATGTACTCGCTGTCGGACTTGGCCATCTCGGCGTGGCCGAGCTTGATGAACTCGTCGATATAGAACTGGTAGTTGGTGAACAGCACGAAGTTCTGGAACCACTCGGGCGCGGTGCCGGTGTAGTGGCGCAGGCGCTGCAGCGAATAGTCCACCCGTGGCGCGGTGAACAGCGAGAGCGGGTGCGCCTCGCCGGGTTTGGGTTCGTGCGTGCCGTTGGCGATGCCGTCGTCCATGGCTGTGAGGTCGGGCAGATCGAACACGTCGCGCATCAAGGCGCGGCGCGCCACGTCCAAGCTGCCTTCCACGTGGTCGTGTTCGGCGAACGAGAAGTGGATCGGGATGGGCTGCGTGCTGGTCCCCACCTCGAGTTCACCGCCGTGGTTGGCCAGCAGCAGGCGGAACTGCTCCAGGTAGTAGTCGGCATACAGGTCGGGGCGCGTGAGCGTGGTCTCGAAGCGGCCGGGGCCGGCCACGAAGCCGTAGCTCAGGCGGCTCAGCGGCAGGCTGCTGCTGCCCTGGCGCGAGACGCTGTGGGTGTGCAGCCTCACGTAGGGGTAACAGGCGCGCACGCGGGCGTGGGTGAAATCGCCACCACCCACAAAGTCGCGCATGGCCTGGCGCAGGAACTCGACGTTGTCGAGATAAATGCGCTGCACCTGGCGCAGGGCGGCGGCCGGGTCGTTCAAAAAGATCGGAGCAGTAAAGTCGGGTGTCTTGTGCATGGGGCTTATTGTGGCTCTGCACCAATGAACCCGCATGACACGATGAGCCTGGCCACCACCGATCTGTCCCAGCCCGCTGCCGCGCTGGCTGCGGCCTTGGGCTGTGGCCTGTTGATCGGCATCGAGCGCGAGCGCCGCAAAGGCGACGGGCCGGGCAGGGCGCTGGCGGGTCTGCGCACCTTTGCACTCGCCTGCGTTACCGGCGCGGCCGCCGCGCTCACGCAGATTGACGGCGTGATCGTGGCCGGTGCTGTGTTTGTGGCGGCACTGGCGGTGGTGGCCTACGTGCGCGACCGCTCCGGCGATCCCGGCGTGACCACCGAGGTGGCCCTGCTGCTGACCTATTTGATCGGGGTGCTGTGCAGCTGGAGCGCGCCGCTGGCCGCCGGGCTGGCGGTGGGGCTCACCGCCATGCTCGCGGGGCGCGAACGCCTGCACGGCTTTGCGCGCCAGTGGCTGCGGCCCGCGGAGCTGCGCGACGGCATCGTGCTCGCCGCGCTGGTGCTGCTGGCCTTGCCGCTGGTGCCCGACCGGCCCTTGTGGGGCAACACGCTCAACCCGCACGTGATCGTGCAACTGCTGGCCCTGCTGCTGGGCGTGCAGGCCGCCGCGCACCTGGCGCGCCGCCTGCTGCAGGCGCGGCACGCGGTGGCGCTGTCGGCGTTGGCATCGGGTTTTGTGTCGAGCACGGCCACCATTGCCACGCTGGGCCTGGCCGTGCGCGAGGGCCGCAGCGGTGCGCGGCTGATGGCCGGGGGAGCGCTGCTCAGCTGTGTGTCAACGCTGTTGCAGTTGCTGCTGGTGGCCGCCACGGTGCAGCCCGCGTGGCTGACGCACCTGGCGCTGCCAGCGCTGGGCGGGGCGGTGCTGGCGCTGGCCTGGGGCTTCTGGCTGGTGCGCGGCGCGCCGGCTGAAGCGGCGCCTGCGGCGGTGGAACAGGACGAGCGCATGTTCAGCCTGAAGGGCGCTGTGGCTGTGGCGGCTTTGCTGGCGGGCATTCAGGTGCTGGTGCACGTGCTCACGCTGTGGCTGGGCGAGGCGGGCCTGATCGTCGGCAGCCTGCTCGGCGCGCTGGCCGATCTGCATTCGGCGCTGGCGGCGGTGTTCACCTCAGGTCCCCCTGCGCCCATTGGTCACCACGCTGTGATGGGGGCGCTGGCGGTGCACGCTTTGAGCAAGAGCGTGACCGCCGCGCTGGTGGGCGGGCGGACTTATGCGCTGTGGTTTCTGCCCGGCTTGTGGGTGCACACGGCGTTGGTGATGGCGCTGCTGGTTATCTGAAGCACGGCTTCAGGCTTTGACAGGATCACGCATCGTCACGAACTCTTCAGCAGCGGTGGGGTGGATGCCGATGGTGCTGTCGAACACCGCCTTGGTCGCGCCCGCTTTCATGGCCACCGCAAAGCCCTGCACGATCTCGCCCGCTTCGGCGCCCACCATGTGCAGGCCCACCACCCGGTCGCTCGCGGTGTCCACCACCAGCTTCATGAGCGTGCGCTCGGTGCTGCCCGAGAGCGTGTGCTTGAGCGCCTTGAACTCGCTGCGAAAGATGGTGACGTGGCCAAACTTCGCGCGGGCTGCCTGTTCGCCATAGCCCACGGTGCCGATGCTCGGGTGCGTGAACACGGCGGTGGGGATGAACTCGTAGGCCATGCTGCGCGGCAGCTTGCCGGCGGCCGGGCCGAACAGCTGGTCCACCACCACCATGGCCTCACCCAGGGCCACCGGCGTGAGCTGCACGCGGTTGGTCACGTCGCCCACGGCGAACACCGAGGGCACGTTGGTGCGGTAGTTGGCGTCCACGATCACTTCACCTTGTGCGCCCTGGGCCACGCCCAGGGCCTCCAGGCCAAGGTCTTTCACGTTGGGCACGCGGCCGGTGGCGTAGAGCACGGCGTCCACCATCACCACGGTGCCACCCCCGCACTCCACACGCAGGCCTTCGGCGGTCTTGCGGATGTCGACCACGTCGGCGTTCAGGCGCAAGTCCACACCGGCCTTGCGCATCTCGGCGGCCACGAAGTGGCGGATCTCGTCGTCGAAACCGCGCAGGATCTGTTCGCCGCGGTAGAGCTGGGTCACCTGCGAGCCCAGGCCGTTGAAGATGGAGGCGAATTCGCTCGCGATGTAGCCACCACCAACCACCAGCAGGCGCTGGGGGAAGGGCTCCAGGTCGAAGATCTCGTTGGAGGTGATGGCGTGTTCGCGGCCCACGAAATGCGGCACGTGGGGTGTGCCGCCGGTGGCGATGAGGATGTGCTGCGCCGTGAAAGCCTGGTGGCCGGGCGAGCCGTCGGCGTTGAGCGTGGCCAGGGCAATGCCGTGCGGACCGGTGAGGCTCGCGAAGCCGTCGAGAACGGTGACGCCGGAGCCGCGCAGCAGGTTGCCGTAGATGCCGTTGAGCCGGGTGATTTCTTTCTCGCGGTTGGCTTTGAGGGTGCCCCAATTCAGGGTGGGCTTGACGCCTTCCCAGCCGAAGCCGTGGGACTCTTCAAAAGACTCGGCGTAGTGCGCCGCATAGCTGTAGAGCTTCTTCGGGATGCAGCCCACGTTCACGCAGGTGCCGCCCAGGCCATCGGTACCGAGCACCTCGGCCAGCGCCACGCGCGCACCGCGTTGCGCGGCCATGCGCGCAGCGCGCACGCCGCCGCTGCCGCCGCCGATCACAAAGAGGTCAAAGTCGAAAGTGGGTGTGGTCATGGTGGTGTGTTTCCGGGCGAGAAGCCCTTGAGTTCCTGGCGAATGAAATCGATGAAGGCCCGCGTGCGCGTGGGCAGCAGGCGGGCGTGGGGGTAGACCACGTGGATCGGGCGGGGCGCGTCTTCAAACTCCTCCAGCACGGTCTGCAATTCTCCGTTTTTCAGTTGCGGTGCGACCTGGTACCAGAGGAATTGGCCGAAACCCGAGCCCGCAGCGCAGGCCTGCACGGCCGGGGCGATGTGGTTGAACTCGAGGTTGCCACTCACGCTGAGCTTGAGGCGTTTGCTCCCGTCGCGAAACGTGCCCCAGGTGGGCGTGTGGTCGGCCACGCGCACGCAGTTGGCCGCCAGCAGGTCGTTCGGGTGGCTGGGTCGGCCGTGCTCGTGCAGAAACGCGGGGCTGGCCACCACCACCCGACGCATGTCGCCCAGGGGCAGGGCGACGAGGCTGGAGTCCTCCAGCTGGCCGATGCGGATGCCCACATCGATGCCTTCCTCCAGCAGGTTCACCACCCGGTCCACCAGCATCACGCGGCAGCGCATCTGGCGGTGCTGCTGCACGAAGCGCGTGACGATGGGTGCCACGTGCATCTGGCCGAACAGCACCGGTGCGGTGATGGTGAGGTGGCCCGTGGGCTCGGCGGCATCGTCCTTCAGCTCGGCCTCGGCGTCTTTCAACGCGCTGAGCAGTTGGCGGCAGCTCTCCAGGTGGCGCCGGCCTTCCTCGGTGAGCGAAATGCGGCGCGTGGTGCGGTTGAACAGGCGCACACCGAGATCGGCCTCGTAGGCCGCGAGCAAGCGCACCACGGCGGGCAGGGATGCGCCCATGGCCCAGGCCGCCGCCGTGAGGCTGCCGGCGTCGGCGATCTGCACAAAGGTGTCCATGGCGCGGAATTTGTCCATGCGCCATTAGACCGATTTGTGGAGCAGTGATGTGCTTCAAGGGGTATTGGTGAATCGGTCCGCAGCAAAGAAGATCGCAGCACACCAACCCAGGAGTCCCCATGAAGCCCACCCTCCAGCTGTACCGCAATGCCGTCTCGGGCCATTGCCACCGCGTCGAACTCTTCCTCTCGCTGCTTGGCCTGCCGTACGAGAGCATCGACGTTGACCTGGCCCGCAAGCAGCACAAGTCGCCCGAGTTCCTCGCCATGAACCCGCTGGGCCAGATCCCGGTGCTGCGCGACGGTGATCTGACGCTGGCCGATTCGAACGCCATCCTGGTCTACCTGGAGGCCCTCCATGCGCCGGGCCAGTGGCTGCCGCGCGATCCGGTGGGCGCGGCGCGCGCGCAGCGCTGGCTGTCGCTGGCCGCCGGTCCGCTGGCCTTTGGCCCGGCCGCCGCCCGCGTGGTGCAGCTGTTCAAACGGCCCGTTGACCCGAAAGAGGCGATCGCTCGCGCCGAAGCCCTGTTCGGTTTGATGGAGTCGGAACTGGAACGCACGCCGTTTCTGGTGGGCGAGCGCGCGACGCTCGCCGATGTGGCGCACTACGCCTACGTGGCGCGCGCGCCCGAGGGCCTGGTGTCGCTGCAGCCGTATCCCTCCATCCGCGCCTGGCTGGCGCGCATCGAAGCCTTGCCCGGTTTTGTGCCCATGCTCAAGTCGCCGGTGGGGTTGGAAGCATGAACCCGGGACCAGCCTTTCACGCCGGTGAACAGGCCCTGCAGGCGCGCGCCGGCGTGCAGGCGCAGATGGCGCAGATCGGCCCGCGCGTGATGCGCGACCACATGCCCGATCAGCACCGCGAGTTCTTCGGCCTGCTGCCTTTTGTGGTGGTGGGCAGCGTGGACGACCAGGGCCAGCCCTGGGCCAGCGTGCTCGCGGGGGCGCCAGGTTTCATGCACTCGCCCGATCCCACGCACCTGCACATCCGCGCCCACGCGCTGCCCCACGACCCCTTGCAGCACACGCTGCATGAAGGCGCGGCACTCGGCCTGCTCGGCATGCAGCCGCACACGCGCCGGCGCAACCGCATGAACGGCGCGGCGCATCTGCAGGACGATGGCCTGGTGGTCGAGGTGGGTCAGAGCTTCGGCAACTGCCCGAAGTACATCCAGGCACGCGAGCCGGTGTGGACTCCCGCCGCGCCGTCCGGCCCGGTGGTGCACCACGGGCCGGGGCTGGACGAAGCTTCGCGCGACCTGATCCGCGCGGCCGACACCTTCTTCATCGCCACCGCGCATCCCGAGGCGGCCGCGGACAGCGAGCCCAGCCACGGCGTGGACGTGTCGCACCGCGGCGGCGCGCCGGGGTTTGTCAAGGTCGAGGGTCAGCGCCTGACCGTGCCCGATTTCCCTGGCAACCAGTTCTTCAACACGCTGGGCAACATCGAGGTGCAGCCGCTCGCAGGTCTGCTCTTCATGGACTTCGAACGTGGCGACCGGCTCTACCTCTCGGCTCGCGCCAGTGTGGTGTGGGACGGCGCCGAGCTCGCCGCGTTCGAGGGTGCGCAGCGCCTGCTGCGGCTGGACGTCACCCAGGTGGTGCACGTGCAGGGTGGTCTTCCGCTGCGCTGGGGGCCGGCCGAGCGCTCGCCACACCTCGCCAGCATGGGGTACTGGCCATCCCGATAATGCAGCGATGACCTCGATACCACCGTTTGCCCGTTCCAACGAAACCCCAGGCGTGGCGGTGGTGATCGGCGGCACCGGCGGCATCGGCTCGGCGCTGGTGGCGGGGCTGCAGGCGCAAGGGTTTGAGGTGTTGGCGATCGGCCGGCGCACGCAGCCCGCGCTGGATTACGCCGACGAGACCTCTGTGGCCGCGTGTGCGCAACACGTGGCCGATCACCTGGCCCACACCGACCTGCCGCTGCGGCGCTTGTTGGTCGCCACCGGTTTCCTGCACGGCGACACACCGGGCGGACAACGCGCCGAGCCCGAACGCTCTTGGCAGCACCTCAACGCCGCCGCACTGCAACACAACTTCCTGATCAACGCGATCGGCCCCGCACTCGTGATGCGTCACTGCCTGCCGCTGCTGCCGAAGCAGGGGCGCTGCGTGGCGGCGTTTCTCTCGGCGCGCGTGGGCAGCATCGGCGACAACGCGCTGGGCGGCTGGTACGCCTACCGCGCGTCCAAGGCTGCGCTCAACCAGCTCGTGCACACCTCAGCCATTGAACTGGCGCGGCGCAATAAGGAGGCCCTGTGTGTGGCGCTGCACCCCGGCACGGTGGACACGGGCTTGTCGAAACCGTTTGCCAAAAATGGCTTGCAGGTGCGGCCCACCGATGAAGCCGCGAGCGACCTGCTGGCCGTCATCGATTCGCTGCCCGCCGGCAGCAGCGGGCAGTTTTTTGACCACAAGGGGCTGCCGGTCCCCTGGTAGTCGACTCGCCTCAGCGCATCAGAACTCACTTCCCCTGGGGGGTATGCGGGTCTGACGGTCTTTATCCTTTTGCAGCTTTGACCACATTCAAGGTCTGCAAAGGGGGAAGAACATGAAAGCCAAAAACTGGCTGACGCTGTTGTCGTTTGGACTGTTCGCTGCCGGGATTGCTGCTCAACCCAGGCCCTACCAACTCTGCCGCGGGGTGGGTACGTCCAACCAGCAGTTGATCCAGACGAACTACCGGTATCCGCCGAAACCTGAGCAGCGCACTGTGGTCGGGTTGAATCGCTTCGAATGCACTTCCGCCTATCCCCTGGTCGACTGCTACCACGACCTAAAGGCCTGTAAACCCGTCAATTCGATGACGGATCAATGTGGGGAAAGCAATGATTCCTGGTACGACATTTTGGTGATGCGCAGTGCAGACCTTGATGCACAGGCGCTGCCAATGTACTTGCCTTGGCCTTCGAATCCGGCGGTGCAGACCGTCGTAGCACTTCCCTACATCAGCCTTATCGAGACCTACCGGACTTGGCCATATGCAACGCCACTTGCTCCAGAACCCCAATTTCTGGAAAGCAGGAATGTCCAGTTCCACAGTCCGTTTTCCATGCCGGAGTGCCATACCATGGCCCACCTGCTGGGCTTCTTCAATGGGGTGTGGAACACGAAAAAAGAGGCGGAACGTTCGCTGGAAGTGATGAAGCAGCAGAGCTTTCTCGGCCCCGACTGGCGCGGCGCACCCATCCGCTACGAACTGTTCTACAACCAGAGCTGCAAGAGCGTCGCCGGTGGCGCGTGCCTGCAAGACGTGGCCGAGGTGTTCCGCCAGCGCAGCACCGAAATCGACGGCTTGCTGGACCGGCGCTGGGAATACTTCTGGGAGCAGGTCACCGGCCAGCACACTCAGGCCGGCTCCTTCACCCAACGTCTTGTGGACCGCGTGGTGCGCGCCGACAACGCGCTGGCCCAGTGGTTCGACACCCTGGGCAACGCGGTGCTCGCGAAGATCACCGCACTCAGCACCATGCTGCTTGAGAACCCGCCCACCGCGCAAGACACCGCTGGGCACACCGCGCAACTTGTTCGTGCTGGTCAGCGAGCCGAGCGTGCGGTGCTGGTGGCCCACTCACAAGGCAACCTGTTTGTCAACGCTGCCTACGACGCTTACCTGGCCCACTCGCGCCAGGCCGGTGCGCTGGTGGGGGAAGACACCGGTTACGTCGCCGCCAAGGTGGTGCACATTGCCCCCGCTTCGCCCACGCTGCGGGGCCCCTACGTGTTGGCCAGCACCGATCTGGTCATCAACGGTCTGCGCCGTGTCGACGGCACTTACCTGCCTGTGTCAAACGCCACCCTGCCACTCAACAGCAAAGACCTCTCGGGCCACAAGCTGCTCGACACCTACCTCGACGAAGCCCGCCCGCTGCGCGCCCAGATCCGGCAGCTAGTCACAGACGCCCTCGACGCGCTGTGACCCGCCAACAACCAGGAGCCATCTCATGCATCCCAACCGCGAAACTTCTTATCCCCTCGCCACGGCCTGCAGGCACACCGCCCGATGGCTCTGCCTGTCGATCACGGCGCTGGTGCTAACGGCCTGTGGTGGGGGTAAATCGTCCGAATCGCCAACAACTCCACCTGCGGAGCGCGGCATGAAAGAGCAACTTGCGGCGTTGGAGAAAGCCGGCGAGCTGCCTGCGCTTGACCGCTCCACCGATATCGTGGGGCTGGACACCGACCGCAATGGCATTCGTGACGACATCGATGCCTACATAGTCGCGCTTCCTGTGAGCGATGCGATGAAGAAGGCGACGCGACAAGTTGCACGTGTGCAACAAAAGGCGTTGACGATCGACCTCAACGACCAAATCACTCTGCTCGCGCTGTCAGACGCCAGCATGGCATCCACAGCGTGCATGTCGCAAACGGCCGAGGCCGGATTACCAGCGGATCAGCGAAACAAGGCGAGCAACGATGGATACGCCATCACGCTGAAGATTGAAGCCATCACCGCCAACACTCCCGAGCGAGCAGATCGCTACATGGCCTACATGCGAGCCCTTCATGGCACCACCACCACCTACCCTGAGGGAAAGGTCTGTGAAGACGAATAGGGTGCTGGCGCAACAGCACTGCGCTGGCCGAGAACCCACCCACCGCGCAGGACACAGCCGGGCACACCGCGCAACTCATCCCTGCTGGCCAGTGGGTCGATCGGGCGGTGCTGGTGACCCATTCGCAAGGCAACCTGATCGTCAACGCTACTTACGACGCTTACCTGGTCCGTCCTGTCTCTCGACAGCAAAGACCCCTCCGGCCACAAGCCGCTCGACACCTACCTCGACGAAGCCCGCCCGCTGCGCGCCCAGATCCGCCAGCTCATCGCCGAAGCGCTGGACGCGCTTTAAGCCGCCAACCACCAGGGGCCGCCCGATGCATTCCACAAAACCAATCAACCCACCGCCGCATCCCGCAGGCACATCGCCCGATGGCTCTGCCTGTCGATCGCTGTGCTGGCACTTGCGGCCTGTGGTGGGGGAAAATCGTCCGAATCGCCAACAACTCCACCTGCGGAGCGCGGCTGAAAGAGCAACTGGCAGCGTTGGAAAAGGCCGGAGAGTTGCCCATGCTTGACCGCTCGACCGACATTGTCGGGCCCGACGCTGATCGCAACGGCATCCGGGACTACATAGACGCGTACATCGCGGCACTGCCAGTAAGCGAACCGGTTAAGAAAGCTGCTCGTCAGAGGGCGCGAGTCCAGCAAAAAATTCAAACAACCAACCTGAACGACCGGTCGGAATTGCTGTCCCTGGCAGACGCTAGCATGGCGTCGACTGCATGTATGTCCAGTTCGATCCTCGAAGGCGTGCCAGCCGAGTTGCAATCCAAAATCCTACGCGAAGGCCATGCAATAACTTTCAAGATCCAAGCCATCACTGCCAACACCCCCGAGCGAGCCGATCGGTATTTGGCATACACACGAGCCTTGGACGGCACCACCACCACCTACCCCACGGGCAGAGTTTGTGAGGACTGACCTCGTCCGTAAGAGTAATCAGTAGGTGTACACGCCGCGGCCGGTCTTGCGGCCCAGCCAGCCGGCGGCCACCATCTCCTTGAGCAACGGCGCCGGGCGGTACTTGCTGTCGTTGTACTCGGCCACGTAGACGTTCATCACCGCCAGGCACACGTCCAGGCCGATCATGTCGGCCAGGGCGAGCGGGCCGATGGGCTGGTTGGTGCCAAGTTTCATGCCGGCATCGATGTCTTCCGGCGTGGCCAGGCCTTCGGCCAGCACGAAGAAGGCCTCGTTGATCATGGGAACGAGGATGCGGTTGACCACAAAGCCGGGCGCGTTTTTCACCGTGATCGGCGTCTTGCCCAGCGCCAGCGCCAGGGCTTTCACGGCGTCGTGCGTGGCGTCGCTGGTCTGCAGGCCGCGGATGATTTCCACCAGCGCCATCATGGGCACGGGGTTGAAGAAGTGCATGCCGATGAAGCGGTCGGGGCGTTTCGTGGCAGCCGCCAGCTTGGTGATGCTGATGGAGCTGGTGTTGGTCGCCACGATCACGTCGGCGGCGAGCAGGCCGTCAAGCTGCTGCAGGATCTTGACCTTCAAGCCTTCGCTCTCGGTGGCCGCTTCAATGACCAGTTGCGCGCCCTTGAGGTCGTCGTAGTTCGTCGAGCCGGTGATGAGCGACAGCGCCTTGTCCTTGTCGGCGGCGGTGATCTTTTCCTTCTTGATCAGCCGGTCCAGGCTGCTGGCCACCGTGGCCAGGCCCTTGTCGACCGCGGCCTGCGCGATGTCGACCATGACCACGCGGATGCCGCTGGTGGCGCAGGCCTGCGCGATGCCGTTGCCCATGGTGCCCGAGCCGATGATGCCGACGGTTTGAATGCTGCTCATGAAAGGGTTGCTCCTGCGGATGTGGGTGTGATGGTTGGGGTTTCCCTGGCGCCGCGGGGGCGTCGCCAGAGCGGAATTCTTAGGCGCCAGTGCCTACCTGGGGTGGAACCCCTGTGCTACCTTGCCGATGGATTGTCGCGCACGCCTTGACGGGCGCCACACACGACGGAGACACCCCATGTTCGACTACATCATCGTTGGCGGCGGATCGGCCGGCAGCGTGCTCGCCGGCCGCCTGAGCGAAGACCCTGCCATCCGCGTGGCCCTCATCGAAGCCGGCCCGGCCGACCGCAGCGTCTTGATTCATTGCCCGGCGGGCCTGGCGGTGATCGCCAAGTTCGAACTGAACGGCTGGGGCTACAACACCGTGCCGCAACCCGGCCTGAACGGGCGGCGCGGTTACCAACCGCGCGGCAAGGTGCTGGGCGGCTCCAGCTCGATCAACGCCATGGTCTATGCGCGCGGCCACGCGGCCGACTACGACGGCTGGGCCGCGCAGGGCAACCCGGGCTGGTCGTACGCCGATGTGTTGCCTTACTTCAAGCGCGCCGAGCACAACGAACGCGGCGCCGATGGCTTCCACGGTCAGGGCGGCCCACTCAACGTGATGGACCTGCGCAGCCCCAACCCGTTTCTGGCTTCTTTCATTGAAGCCGGTCAACAGGCGGGCTACCGGCACAACACCGATTTCAACGGGCCTGAGCAAGAGGGCGTGGGCGCTTACCAGGTCACGCACAAGAACGGCGAACGCTTCAGCGCCGCCAAGGGGTATCTCACGCCGCACTTGCAGCGGCCCAACCTGCAGGTCATCACCAACGCGCTGACCACCCGCGTGGTGATGGACACCAGCGTGAATCCTCCACGTGCGGTGGGTGTGGAATACCGCAGCAACGGTGGGCGCGGATCGATGCAGACCCTGCAGCTCAAAGATGGCGGTGAGGTCGTGCTCAGCGCCGGGGCTTTCGGCTCGCCGCAACTGCTGATGCTCTCGGGCATGGGTCCTGCGGACCATCTGCGTGAACAGGGTCTCCCTGTGGTGCACCACCTGCCCGGTGTGGGTGAGAACCTGCACGACCACCCCGACGTGGTGCTGGTGATGAACGCGCCGACGTTGACAGGCCTGTTCGGCGTGTCGTTGCCCGGTGTGTGGAACATGGTCAAAGGCATCTTCGAATGGCGGCGCCATCGCCGCGGCATGCTGACCAGCAACTTCGCCGAGGCCGGCGGCTTCATCAAGAGCTCGCCGGAAGAAGCCATACCCGACCTTCAACTGCACTTCGTGGTGGGCAAGCTGGTGGACCACGGCCGCAAGACGGTGCTGGGCCACGGTTATTCGTGCCACGTGTGCCTGCTGCGTCCCAGGAGCCGGGGGCGCCTGCGCCTGGCCAGCGCCGACCCGCAAGTGGCGCCTCTCATCGACCCCGCATTTCTGCAGGACCCCGACGACACGGTGCGTCTGATGCGCGGCTTCCAGGCGGTGCGCCGCCTCATGCAGCAGCCGGCGCTGGCGCGGCACGGTGGCACCGAGTCCAGCACCTCCGCACTGGCGCAGAGCGAGGCGCAGATCGAACAGTTCGTGCGCAACCACGCCGACACCATCTACCACCCGGTGGGCACGTGTCGCATGGGATCTGGACCCATGGACGTGGTGGACGCTCGCCTGCGGGTGCACGGCGTGGCGGGCTTGCGGGTGGTGGACGCGTCGGTGATGCCTGCGGTGGTCGGCGGCAACACCAATGCGCCGGTGATCATGATGGCCGAGAAGGCGGTCGATATGATCCTCGACGACCGACTCGCTGCATCTTCATTTCAGGACCAAGACCATGATTCTCGAACACGCCGACATCCGGATCGATCCCCTCAAGAGCTCGGCGTTTGAAGAGGCCATCCTGCGCGGTGTGACGACCGTCATCGCGCACGCCAAGGGCTTCAAGGGCTACAAGGTCAACCGCAGCATCGAGACCCCGGGCCGTTACCTGTTGATGATTTACTGGGACACGCTCGAAGACCACACCGTGGGCTTCCGGGGCTCCGACCTGTTCCCCCAGTGGCGCGCCATCGTGGGCCCGTTCTTTGCCCAGCCACCGGTGGTCGAGCACCTCGAACTCGTGGGCAAGAGCTGATCAGCCCTTGCGCATGAGGGTGGACTTGCCGAACAGGCTTTCGATCAGGTCCACCGCCAGTTCCGCCGTGCGGTTGCGCACGTCGAGTGCCGGGTTGAGTTCCATCACGTCCATGGACGCCAGCCGCCCGGTGTCCGCGATCATTTCCATGCACAGCTGCGCCTCGCGGTAAGTGGGGCCACCGGGCACCGTGGTGCCCACGCCGGGCGCGATGTCGGGGTCGAGGAAGTCCACGTCGAAGCTCACGTGCAGGTGGGTGTTGTCGTCCATGCCGGCGAGTGCCTGCTCCATGGTGTGGCGCATCCCCATCTCGTCGATGTAGCGCATGTCGAACACCTCCAGCCCTTCTTCGTGCACCAGCCGTTTTTCACCCGCGTCCACGCTGCGGATGCCGATCTGGCGCACCACGCTCGCGTCGATGGCCGGCGTGGTACCGCCGATGCCGGTGAGCAGCGCCGGGCCGTGGCCGCACAGCAGCGCCACCGGCATGCCGTGGATGTTGCCGCTGGGGGTGAGGGCGGCGGTGTTGAAGTCGGCGTGGGCGTCGAGCCACAACACCCGCAGCTGTTTGCCGGTGTCTCGGCAGTGGCGCGCCACCGCACTGATGGAACCCAGGCCCAGGCAGTGGTCACCACCGAGCACGATGGGCAGGCGGCCCAGCGCCAGTTCGGCGTGCACCGCGTGGTGCAGGGTCTCGTTCCAGGCCGCCACCTCAGGCAGATGGCGGTAGCCGTCGGTGGGCGGCTGCCAGGGGTTGGGCGGGCCGCTCAGGTTGCCCCGGTCGATCACGTTGAGGCCGTGGCCTTCCAGCACGCTGGCGAGGTTGGCCACGCGCATGGCTTCGGGACCCATGGAAGCGCCGCGCGCGCCGGCGCCGATGTCGGTGGGCACGCCAATGAGGCTGATGTGTTTTTGCATGCGGCGATTGTCCTTGAGATGGGCCGCCGTGGTGTCCTTGTGTATCTCTTGGTATGCACTGTTTCCGAATGCGCCTACCTGATCGTGTGTGCACCGTGCACACGGCTCAGCGGCGTTACATCGGCCTACGTTCTGCCGCGATCGCCCTGGGCGCCGCTGTCAGACTGCGGCCTTTGATTGCTTGAACGCCGACCGATGAACATCCCGCTTCCCTGGACCTGCCTGCTGTTGACCACCCTGGCCTTGAGCGCCTGCGGTGGTGGTGGGGCGGATGACACCGCCGCATCCCCCCCGGCACCCGCAGCCTTGGCCACCTTGCCCGCCGTGCCGGTGGGTGGCCTGGCCTGCGACACCGCCACGGGCCGGGTGTTGAACGTCGGCCCCGGTCAGGCGCTGGCCACCCCCAGTGCCGCCGCGGCCGTGGCCCAGAACGGTGACGTGATCCGCATCGCCGCTGGCGACTACCGCGGCGACGTAGCCACCTGGCGCCAGAACAACCTGACCATCTGCGGCGTGGGTGGCCGTGCCCGCCTGTTCGCAGACGGCATCAACGCGGGTGGCAAAGGCATCTGGGTGGTGTCGGGCAGCAACATCACCATCGACAGCGTCGAGTTCCGCAACGCCGCCGTGCCCGACCTCAACGGTGCCGGGATTCGCGCCGAACACGGGGGCTGGCTGCGCATCCGCAACAGCGGCTTCTACGACAACGAAAACGGCATCCTCACGAATTCGGGCCCCACGAGTCTGGTCATTGAAGGCTCCGAGTTCGCGCGCAACGGGCGGGGCGATGGCTTCACCCACAACCTCTACGTGGGCCAGATCGACCGGCTCACGGTGTCGGCCAGTTACTTCCACGAGGCAAAGGTGGGCCACAACCTCAAGAGCCGCGCGCGCGAGTCCCTCATCGACAACAGCTACCTGATGGACGGACCCACCGGCACGGCCAGCTATGTGGCCGATTTTCCCAACGGCGGGCGCGTCGTGATGCGGGGCAACCTGTTGCACAAAGGCCCCAACGCGCAAAACCCCAGCGCCATCTCGTTCGGCGCCGAGGGGCTGAGCAACCCGACCAATACGCTGGAGCTCACGCACAACACGGTGGCCATCACGCGCTCGGGCGGCGCCTTCGTGGCGGTCTACGCCGGCGCGCAGTCGGTCAACCTCAACGCCAACCTGTTCGCCGGTACCGGCAACCAGGCGGTGCTCACCGGCAGCTTTGCCAGTGGCAACGCGGTGCAGACCGGCAACGTGAGCGGTCTGGCGGGCAACATCCCCGGCGTGGACAACATCGCCAACCCCCGTTTCTGGCCCGACGTGTCCCTGCAGGCCCTGCTGGATCTGGGCAGCGTGCTCGATGCCGGCTACATGTTCGACGCACCGCGGCCGTACCAGTTGCGCGCCATCTCGGGGGCGCGAAAAGCAGGGGCGTTGCAGTCGGCCCCTTGAATCCGGGGGGCAGGGCGTGTGAACGACAATGCAGACCCCCTGTGTTCCTCTGAAACCCGTCGCGCGGCGGGTGTGTGCCATGCCCTCCCAAGCTTCCCCTCTGTGGACCCCCTGCGGCTTCGACCAACTGACGCGAAATGCCCGCGGCTGGCTGGTGCCGACCGACGACTACTGGCGCCTGTGGCTGCAGCGGCCCGAGCTGGCGCTGGTCGAGGAATCGTGTGCGGCCGAGCAGGCGCTGCACGCATCGCTCATGGCCTCGCCCACCCGCGCCGTGGCCCCGAGCGAGCTCGATGCTTTTGAAGACGACGACGCGCGCGCCAACCACCGCCTGTTCCTGGGATTCCGCGACGCCGTGATCGCCGCGGGCTCGCTGGAAGCGGCCTACGCCGGTTTCTTCAGGACCGGCTCGGTGCAGATCCCGCCGCTGTTCCTCGACCTCGTGGTGCAGGCCCTGGTGTGCAACCTGCTCGACGGCGTGGATGGCCTGGAGGGCGCCTGGCAGTGGCGCGCCGCCGAGATGCTGTTTCGCCGCCAGCGCGTGCGCGTGCAGGACGGGCGTGTGCTCAGCGGTGACAGCGAAGTGCTGGACATGCTCAACGAGACCGGTGGCCTGGGTGCGGTGGGCCGGCTGCTCATGCAGAGCGGTGCGGCCATTCCCGAGGTGAACATCGAGGTGCTGGGCGACGACAACGCAGAGCGTTACTTGAAGAGCCGCGTGGGCAACGGGCGCTTCAACTTCGTGCTTGACCTCACCCACGAAATCCAGCGCGAGCTCTCGCACGGACTCACGCTCACCATGAACCGCTCGCAGTCGGGCCTGAAGGCGCTGGCGCAGGTGCTGCAGCGGTGGGTGCGGCATTTCCACGGCGTGGCGGTGCAGGTGCAGCCCGAGGCGCGGGTGGACGACGAGGCCTGGCGCTGGCACCTGGGGCTGGATGCCGAGTCCACCGCCCTGCTCAACGACCTGTACCGGGGCGTTGACGTGGAGCCCGAGCGCCAGCAGCGTCTGATCAGCCTCTTTCGCCTGACGTTTGACGACCCGCAGGACATGCAGCCTGATGTGCGCGGCAAGCCGGTCTACCTCGGCCTGGCCATGAACGCCGAAGGCTTGCTGAAGATCAAGCCGCAGAACCTGCTGCTGAACCTGCCGCTGGCCGCCTCGGCCTAGATGCCCACCACCGCCAGTGCGCCGGGCAGCACGCTCAGGTTCAGCTGGCGGGCATACCCCAGAAACTCGCCGTCTGCGGCCAGCGGCAGATCGGTGAGGCTGCTCAGGGTCATGGTCTCGAAGGCCCGGGTGCTGATGTAGGGGTGGCCCAGGTGTGTGCCGGTGAGCAGGCGCGGCAGCATGGCCAGCGCACTCAACCGACCGAATGGGCCAGCCAGCAGCAGGTTGAGCAGGCCATCGTTGGTGCGGGCGGCCGGTGCGGCCGGCATGCCGCTGCCGAAGGTGCTGGTGTTCAGGCTGGAGGCGAACAACGCCGGGCCGCTGTGCAGGTGCTTGCCGTTGGCCGAGACGTCCAGCGCCCAGGTCTGCAGATGCACCAGTTCCGCCAGGGTGGCCCACAGGTAGCGCGGCAGTCCGCGCAGCCATTGAGGTCCGCTGAGGGTGCGCATCACCACGGCGGAGTCGAAACCGGCGGTGAAGCTGGAGAGGAAGACGGTCCGGAACTCACGACCCATCGGATCTCGCCACTGGGCACAGCCCACGTCCATCGGACGCGTTTCGGCATTCAGGGCGTGCACCAGCGCCGCCAGCGGTTTGCGGCGGTGCATGCCGAGTGCGCGGGCAATGTCGTTGCCGCTGCCCATGGGGACCACGCCGAGTTCGAGTCGCCGCTCCAGCAGCACCGGCAACCAGCGGTTGAGCGTGCCGTCGCCGCCCACCGCCACCACGCGGCTGCCCTCGGGCAGTTTCTGCAGCAGCGCCAGCGCGTCCACCAGGTCGCGCGGGGCGTGCAGCACCGCGTCGGGCGGCAGGGCCGCCTGCAGTGTGGGCAGCAAGGCCGCCGCTCGCCCACCCCGGGCGTGCGGGTTGAGCAGCACGCAGCGCTGCGGAACCGATCTCAATGGGCGCTCACATGTTGCGGCGGTACTGGCCACCCACCTCGAACAAGGCCGAGGTGATCTGGCCCAGCGAGCACACCCGCACCGCCTGCATCAGCACCTCGAACACGTTGCCGTTCTCGATCACCGCCTGCTTCAGGCGTTGCAGCATGGCCGGCGACTCGTCGGCGTGCAGGGCGTGGAACTCGGCCAGTCGTTTGAGCTGGCTTTGTTTCTCTTCGTCGGTGGAACGCGCCAGCTCCAGCGTCTCTGGGGTGAGGTCGCCGTGCGGGTTGCGGAAGGTGTTCACGCCCACGATCGGGTACTCGCCCGTGTGCTTGAGCATCTCGTAGTGCATGGACTCGTCCTGGATCTTGCCGCGCTGGTAGCCGGTTTCCATGGCACCCAGCACGCCGCCGCGCTCGGCGATCTTCTCGAACTCCTGCAGCACAGCCTCTTCCACCAGCTCGGTGAGCTCGTCGATGATGAAGGCGCCCTGGTTGGGGTTCTCGTTCTTCGCCAGGCCCCACTCGCGGTTGATGATGAGCTGGATCGCCATCGCGCGGCGCACGCTGTCTTCCGTAGGCGTGGTGATCGCCTCGTCGAAAGCGTTGGTGTGCAAGCTGTTGCAGTTGTCGTAGATGGCAATCAGCGCCTGCAGCGTCGTGCGGATGTCGTTGAACTGGATCTCCTGCGCGTGCAGGCTGCGGCCACTGGTCTGCACGTGGTATTTGAGCTTCTGGCTGCGCTCGTTGGCGCCATAGCGGTCGCGCAGGGCGACAGCCCAGATGCGGCGCGCCACGCGGCCCAGCACGGCGTATTCCGGGTCCATGCCGTTGCTGAAGAAGAACGACAGGTTGGGCGCGAAGTCGTCGATGTGCATCCCACGCGCGAGGTAGGCCTCCACAAACGTGAAGCCGTTGGAGAGCGTGAACGCGAGCTGGCTGATCGGGTTGGCGCCGGCCTCGGCAATGTGATAGCCCGAGATCGACACCGAGTAGAAGTTGCGCACATCGTGGTGCACGAAGTACTCGGCGATGTCGCCCATCACCTTGAGCGAGAACTCGGTGGAGAAGATGCAGGTGTTCTGGCCCTGGTCTTCCTTCAAGATGTCGGCTTGCACCGTGCCGCGCACATTGGCCAGCACCCATTCGCGGATCTTGGCGGCTTCGGTGTCGGTGGGCGCGCGGCCGTTCTCGGCTTCAAACTTCTCCAGGTTCTGGTCGATGGCGGTGTTCATGAACATCGCCAGGATGCTGGGCGCCGGACCGTTGATGGTCATCGACACCGAGGTGGCCGGGTGGCAGAGGTCGAAGCCACCGTAAAGCACCTTCATGTCGTCCAGCGTGGCGATGCTCACGCCCGAGTTGCCCACCTTGCCGTAGATGTCCGGGCGCGGGTCCGGGTCGTTGCCGTAGAGCGTGACCGAGTCGAAGGCCGTGGACAGGCGCTTGGCCGGCGTGCCGGCCGAGAGCAGCTTGAAGCGCGTGTTGGTGCGGAAGGCATCGCCCTCGCCAGCGAACATGCGTGTGGGGTCCTCGCCCTCGCGCTTGAAGGCGAAGGTGCCGGCGGTGTAGGGGAAGCTGCCGGGCACGTTGTCCAGCATCAGCCACTTCAGGATCTCGCCGTGGTCCTCGTACTTCGGCAGGGCCACCTTGCGGATGACCGTGCCCGAGAGGCTCTTGGTGGTGAGCGCGGTGCGGATTTCCTTGTCGCGGATCTTCACCACGTACTCGTCGCCGGCGTAGGCCTTCTGCATGTCGGGCCATTGCACGAGCAGCTTGCGAGCGGCGGGGTCCTGGTCGAGTTCGCGCAGCTGCGCCAGGTCGATCACGGCTTCGGCGGCACGCGAGCGCTCGGGCTTTTCCACGCGCAACATGGTCGCGCTGGCGTTGAGTTGCTGGATTTCGCGCGCCAGACGCGCCTGGTCCATCGCTTTCTTCTTGTAGCCACGCACCGTGTCGCTGATCTCGGCCAGGTAGCGCGTGCGGGCCGGGGGCACGATGGGCGTCTGGTTGGTGCTGTGACGGACCTTGACGATGGGCAGACGGCCTTCTTTCAGCGGCAGGCCCAGTTCGATCAGCCGGGCCTTGAGGCCCTGGTAGAGCGCGGTCACGCCGTCGTCGTTGAAGCGCGCGGCCATGGTTCCGTACACCGGCATCTGGTCGGGCGGCGTGCTCCAGGCTTCCTGGTTGCGCTGCACCTGCTTGGACACGTCGCGCAGGGCGTCGAGCGAGCCCTTGCGGTCGAACTTGTTGATGGCCACAAACGCGGCGAAGTCGAGCATGTCGATCTTCTCGAGCTGGCTGGCCGCGCCGAACTCGGGCGTCATCACGTACATGGGCAGGTCCACGTGCGGCACGATGGCCGCGTCGCCCTGGCCGATGCCCGAGGTTTCGACGACGATGAGGTCGAAGCCGGCGCACTTGCAGGCGGCGATCACGTCGGGCAGGGCGGCACTGATCTCGCTGCCGAAGTCGCGCGTGGCCAGCGATCGCATGTACACGCGCTGGCCTTGACTCCACGGGTTGATGGCGTTCATGCGGATGCGGTCGCCCAGCAGCGCGCCGCCGCTCTTGCGGCGCGAGGGGTCAATGGAGATGACGGCCACGCGCAGGCTGTCGTCCTGGTCCAGGCGCAGGCGGCGGATGAGTTCGTCGGTCAGCGAGGACTTGCCCGCGCCGCCCGTGCCGGTGATGCCGAGCACAGGCACCTTTTTCGTCTTCGCCTGCTCACGCAAAGCGCCGACGATGGCTGCATCGGCGTTGCCGTTCTCCAGCACCGTGATGAGCTGTGCCAGTGCGCGCCAGTTCATTTCACCCTGGCCTTCAATCGCGGCCAGCGACGTCGGCGCGAACGGGCTGAGGTCGCGGTCGCAGCGCATCACCATCTCCCCGATCATGCCGGCCAGGCCCATCTTCTGCCCGTCTTCGGGGCTGTAGATGCGCGTCACGCCATAGTCCTGCAGCTCGCGGATTTCGCTCGGCACGATCACGCCGCCACCACCGCCGAACACCTGGATGTGTTCCCCGCCGCGGCTCTTGAGCAGGTCGACCATGTACTTGAAGTACTCCACGTGGCCGCCCTGGTAGGAGCTGATCGCGATGCCCTGCGCGTCTTCCTGCAGCGCAGCGGTCACCACCTCGTCCACCGATCGGTTGTGTCCCAGGTGGATCACCTCGGCGCCCATGCCCTGCAGGATGCGCCGCATGATGTTGATGGCCGCATCGTGACCGTCGAACAGGCTGGCGGCGGTGACAAAGCGCACCTTGTGCGTGGGGAGGTAGTTGGCCAGGGCCTGGTATTCAGCGGCGAGGTTGCTCATGGTGTCTCTTTGGTCTGTGGCGAAGAAAGCGGTGCCTGCACTCAGGCGATTTTCAAACCGGTCAGCTTCGGGTCTTCGGGAGGAAAGCGCAAGTCCAGCGCCTTGAGCGTGTCGCGAACGATGGTGGCGATCATCAGGTTGCGATGCGTCTTGGAGTCGGCGGGCACCACGGTCCAGGGCGCCCAGGGCGTGCTGGTGGCGTTGAGCAAGGCTTCATAGGCGCTCTGGTAGTCGTCCCACTGCTTGCGGACCTCCAGATCGCCCAGGCTGAATTTCCAGTGTTTCTGTGGATCGTCCACGCGCTCCTGCAAACGCTCGCGCTGTTCGTCCTTGCCGATGTGCAGCATGAACTTCAGGATCACCGTGCCGGTCTCGGCCAGCAGGCGCTCGAAGTCCTTGATGTGTTCGTAGCGCTGCAGCGTTTGCTGTGGCGTGATCCAGCCATTGACCACTGGCACCAGCACGTCTTCGTAGTGGCTGCGGTTGAAGATCATCATCTCGCCCGCGCCCGGGGCCTTCTGGTGGATGCGCCAGAGGTAGTCGTGGTCGAGTTCGGCTTCGGTCGGCGCTTTCCAGCCCACGGTGTGCACGCCCAGCGGGCTGGTGCGCGCGAACACGCCGCGCACCGTGCCGTCCTTGCCCGAGGTGTCGGTGCCTTGCAGCACCACCAGCAGCTTGTGGCGGCCGTCGGCGTAGAACAGGTTCTGCAGCGCGTCGAGTTCTTCGGCGAGGCTGGCCACAGCCGCTTGGTCAGCAGCCTTGTTGCCCAGCGAGAACGGCTTGGCGTCGGGTTTGAACGACTTGAGCGAGACGCCCTTGGGCTTCTTGCCGCCGTTGCCGGGCGGCACTTGCCAGTCCTGCCACGCGGTGCCTTTGCCGGCCACGATGGCCTTGGCGGGAAAGGGCAGGACAGCGTCGTTCGGGCTGGGCATGGATGGGTCTCCGGTCGGTGTGTGGCTGCGGCTGTGCCGGCCCGTTTGATTGACGTTTACGTAAACGTAAACGTAATATTAACGCTTTTAAGCAAAAAAAGGGGCGCTCGCGCGCCCCTTCAGAACTCCTGGACTGGCCCGCTGGATCAGCGGTACAGCACCTGGGGCAGCCACAGGCCGATGGCCGGGAACTGGTACAGCAGCACGATGGCCAGCACCTGAATGCCCATGAACGGCAGCATGCCGGCAAAGATCTGGTTCAGCGTCACGTGCTTGGGCGAGACGCCTTTCAGGTAGAAGGCCGCCATGGCCACCGGTGGGCTCAAGAACGCGGTCTGCAGGTTCAGCGCCACCAGCAGGCCGAAGAACAACGGATCCACGCCGAAGTTGTCCAGCAGCGGGATGAAGATGGGCATGAAGATCACGATGATCTCGGTCCACTCCAGCGGCCAGCCCAGGATGAAGATCAGCACCTGCGACAGGATCAGGAACTCCGTCTTGGACAGGTTCATGCTCAGCACCCAGGTCTCCACCAGTTCCTGCCCACCCAGCAGCGCAAATGCCGCCGAGAAGATGGCCGAGCCCACGAACAGCCAGCACACCATGGCGCTGGTCTTGGCGGTGAGGAACACGCTTTCCTTGACCACGCCGAAGGTGAGTTGCCGGTAGGCCGCCGCCAGCAGGAAGCCGCCGAACGCACCGACCGCCGCCGCTTCCGTGGGGGTGGCCAGGCCGAACACGATCGAACCCAGCACCGACAGGATCAGCACCAACAGCGGGAAGAAGCTGGAGAGCAGCATCTTGAAGACTTCGAGACGGGTGAAGCTCAGGATGGCGTAGAAGATCACCAGTGCCAGCAAGCCCACGGCCAGCCCGATCCAGAAACTCATGGACGCGGGCTTGGTGGTGGCTGCGGGCTCGGCCGCTTCGGCTGCTGCTGCGGCCGCGGCGGGTTCGGCCACGGCAGCGGGTGCCTCAGCGGTCGCAGGGACTTCTTTCTCCGCACCGGGTGGCTCGGCCACGCCGCCGTCGGACGGCGGCTCGGCAAGACCACCTTCTTCGGCTTCGGGTTCGGCCAGGCCACCTTCATCGGAGCTCTCGTCCACGGTAGAGCCGGCGCCCATGGGCTGCAGCTCTTCGTAGGTTTCCACCGGCACCACGGTGGTGGCGCTCTGGTAGCTGGCGAAGGCCACGGCCGCGAACAAGATGGCCGGCAGCAGGGCAATGCCCAACTGGCCCAGCAGGTACTTGGTGGACACGTCCTGGTTGCGTTTGCCGTTCAGTGCTTTGATCAGGTTGGGCACAGCAGAGCGTTCGCCGGTCGCGCCGATGGCCGTCAGCGGTGCCGGCAGTGGCACAAAACGTTGCGCCGCGGTCAGCGGGGGCGCCCAGGCCGGTTTGACCTTGGCCATGATGATCACGTACAGGATGTACAGACCGGCCAGCATGATGCCGGGGAAGAAGGCACCGGCGTACAGCTGCACCACCGACACGCCGGCGGTTGCGCCATAGACGATCAGCAGCACCGAGGGCGGGATCAGGATGCCCAGGCAGCCGCCGGCGGTGATGACACCGGCCGAGAGGCGCACGTCGTACCCGGCGCGCAGCATCTGCGGCAGGGCCAGCAGTCCCATGAGCGTGACGACCGCGCCCACGATGCCGGTGGCGGTGGCGAACACCGCGCACGTCACCAGCGTGGCCACGCCCAGCGAACCCGGCACGCGCGCCAGGGCCAGGTGCAGGCTGCGGAACAGCTTGTCGATCAGGTTGGCGCGTTCCACGAGGTAACCCATGAACACGAACAGCGGGATCGAGATCAGCACGTCGTTGCCCATCACCGAGAACGCGCGCTGCACCATCAGGTCCAGCGTCTGCTGCATCGCACCCCCGGCTGTCTGCTTGCCAGAGTGGTAGGCGAAGAACGCGAACATCATGCCCATGCCCATGAGGGTGAAGGCGGTCGGGAAGCCCAGCATGATGGCCACCACCACCAGCGAGAGCATGAGCAGACCGTAGTGACCGTTGGTCATGGTCTCCACGCTGAGCACCATGGTGAGCGCGGCCGAGCCGATGAGGGCCATCAGCGCGAAGCCGAACCAAAGTTCCTTGCGAATCGTCATGGCTTGGCTCCTTGCTTCACCACGATGGAGTCCAGCGCGTCAATGTCGGCATCTTTCACGTTCACCATTTCTTTGAGTTTGTCCACGTCGACTTCTTCCACGTCTTGCGCGCGCTGGGGCCATTCGCCGGTCTGCAGGCACATGATGCAGCGGATGATTTCAACAATGCCTTGCAACAGCAGGAAGGCGCCAGCGATCGGCACCACGAATTTGAACGGGTAGACCGGCAGTGGGTCGGCGTTGAAGGTCTGCTCGCGGATGGCCAGCGACTCGTTGGCGAAGAACCAGCCGGCATAGGTCAGGGCGATGATGCCGGGCAGGAAGAACAGGATGTAGAGGGCGAGGTCCCAGCCGGCTTGCGTGCGCGGGCTGAAAAATCCGTAGAGCACGTCACCGCGAACGTGGCCGCTCTTGGCCAGCGTGTAGGCGCCGGCGCTCATGAAGAGCACGCCGTACAACATGATCTGGGCGTCGAGCACCCAGGCGTGAGGGTTGTTGAGCACATACCGGGAAAACACTTCCCAGGTGATCAACAGAGTGAGTCCGATGACGGTCCAGGCGCAGGCTTTGCCGAACCAGGTCGACAGGCTGTCAACGGCCAGTAATAGTTTTTGCATGTGAATTTCCAGAAACAGAAAAGGGCGCCCGCAGGCGCCCCGAGTTCAGAGAAGCCCGATCAGGACTTCTTGGCACCCTTGCCGAAGTAGTGGTTGTAAGCCATCTTGAAGTCGACCATGTAGTCGTTCTGCCACTGGCCGGCGCGCTCGGCAAAGGCCTTTTGCGAAGCCAGCACCTTGTTGAAGATCGGGTTCTCCGTGCCCTTCTTGGCGATGGTCTTGTCCCAGGCTTCGAGCTGCGCACGCAGGATCGCGTCGGGGGTTTTGTAGAACTTCACGCCTTGCTTTTTCAGCTCGATGTAGTCCTGCGAGTTGCGCTGGATGGCTTTCCAGCTCATGTCGGCGCTGGCTGCTTGCACGGCGTAGTCAACGATGGACTTCAGCTCGGTGGGCAGGGCGTTGAGCTTGGTCTTGTTGAACAGGATTTCGAACTGCTCGCCCGACTGGTGGAAGCTCTGCAACATGCAGTTCTTCACCACGTCGGGGAAGCCCAGCAGGCGGTCGGAGGATGCGTTGTTGAATTCGGCTGCGTCGATCAGGCCGCGGTCGAGTGCGGGCACGATCTCGCCACCGGGCAGCGGGTTCACCGCGGTGCCCAACTCGGTGAACACGTCAACGGCCAGACCCACGGTGCGGAACTTCAGACCCTTCATGTCGGCCACTTTGGCCACAGGCTTCTTGAACCAGCCCAGCGGCTGCGTGGGCATGGGGCCGTACAGGTAAGAGGTGACGTCCAGGTTCAGGCTGGCGTAGATCTCTTCCAGCAGCGCCTTGCCGCCGCCGTAGTTGTGCCAGGCCAGGACCATGTTGGGGTCCATGCCGTACGCAGGGCCGGAACCCCACAGGGCCAGCGCCGAGTTCTTGCCATAGTGGTACGCCACCACGCCATGGCCGCCGTCCAGCGTGCCTTTGGCCACCGCTTCAAGCAGCTGGAAAGCCGGGACTACGGAGCCCGAAGGCAGCACTTCGATCTTGAGCTTGCCGCCGGCCATGTCGTTGACCTTCTTGGCGAAGTCCTGGGCGTACTCGTGGAAGATGTCCTTCGAGGGCCAGGTGCTCTGGAAGCGCAGCGAGGTGGTCTGGGCGGTGGCGATCATGGGCACCGACATGGCGCCAGCCGCGACTGCCGCACCTTTGAGCATGCCGCGGCGTGAGGTCACGGTTTTCTTGTCTGACATGGGTTTGTCTCCAGTCTGGGTTGAGGGTTTCGCATCATGCGCCCCCTCTCCCGTTTCATTCGGCAGGGTTTTCACTGACCACCATTCGTTCGGATTACTTTGCGGCGGAGGTTCTCGCAAAATCGTGTACAAAAAGCCGCGTGCCTAAGGGTTTGCATGCTAACTGTTTGCGCGTTTTGCGACGCAATAGGCTGAATGGCACTCGGGCTGTAAGTCCGGTGCAAGCTTGCTTTTTTTATTTGACGCTGGGGGTCGCGGATGCAGCGGGAGTGCTCCGCCAGTGGCATGCTCATGTCTCATGAAACCGATTCAACTCTTCGATCCCGCTTCCAGCACCTTCACCTATGTGCTGTTCGACCAGACCACGCGCGACGCGCTCATCATCGATCCGGTGGACGAACAGCTCGAGCGCGATCTGGCCACCTTGCGCGAATACGGTCTGAAGCTGGTGTGGACGGTGGAGACCCATGCGCACGCCGACCACATCACCAGCGCCGCCAAACTGGCCGAGCTGGCTGGCGCCAAGACCGCCGCGCCCCAGGGCTGCGGCATCGGCACGGCGGGCGTGCAGCTGGCCCACGGCGACACCTTGAGTTTTGGCGGCGAGGTGCTGCGCGCGCTGCACACGCCAGGCCACACCGCCGGCAGCATGAGCCTGGTCTGGCGCCACCACGTCTTCACCGGCGACACGCTGCTGATTGGCGGTTGCGGCCGCACCGATTTCCAGTCGGGCAGTGCCAAGGACCTGTTTCACAGCATCACGCAGGTGCTGTTCGACTTGCCCGACGACACCACCGTCTGGCCCGGGCACGACTACCACGGGCGCCACCACTCCACCATCGGCGCGGAGAAAAAGCACAACGAACGGGTTGCGGGCAAAACCGAAGCGGAGTTCGTCGCTTTGATGGAATCGCTCAACCTGCCCAGGCCGCGGCGCATTGACGAAGCTGTGCCGGCCAACCTGATGTCGGGCCAGCGGCAGGACGCGGGCGGCGTGCTGTTCATGGAGCCCCGACCGGCAGCCGGTCCACACGCAGGCAGCTACGCGGGCGACGTGACCCCCCAACTCGCCTGGCAGTGGATGCAGGCCGGCGAGGCTGTGATGGTGGACGTGCGCACCGACGCCGAGCGCGAGTGGGTCGGCTTTGTGCCCGGCGCCGTACCCGTGGCCTGGAAACAATGGCCCGGCATGGCGATGAACCCCGCCTTCGATGCCCAGGTGATGGCCGCTGCCTCGGGCAAGAAGATCGTGCTGCTGTGCCGCAGCGGCGTGCGCTCGATCGCGGCGGCCAAGCGAGCCACCGAACTCGGTCTGGAGGCCTACAACATCCTGGAAGGCTTTGAAGGCGACCCTGATGCGCATGCCCACCGAGGGCAGCAAAGCGGCTGGCGCCACCACGCGCTGCCATGGCGGCAGAACTGATCCGCCTTTCTCCGACGCAACCAGGGCTCTGCGACCGCCGGTCGGTTTGCATGCGGGCAAACTGAGAAGAAAGATTCACAGCCCCTGTCAGGCCTGACAGGGTGCTCGTGATTTTTCACACATTTCTTTTTTCAATGGGGTTTTCCATTTCCAAAGGATTCCCCCATGACGTCGTTGGCCACCCGCGAGAAAACTCCCGCTCACCCGCCCATTTCCGAGCACCTGGCTGGACGCATCCAGCGTGAATTCACCACCCGCTGGGACACCTTGTGGAGCGGGCGCTCACTGTTGCATGGACGAGAGGCTGGACCTGGCGCCGTCCGCCTCAACGGCAACGACTACCTGAGCCTCACCGGCCACCAGGACATCGTCCAGGCCCAGACGCTGGCCATCAAGACCGATGCCGAGTTCGTGATCCAGTCGGGCGTGTTCCTGCTCGACGAGCACCCGGCCCGCAAACTCGAACTCAAGCTCGCCCGCATGCTGGGCCAGGAAGACGGATTGATCTGCCAGTCCGGCTATGCCGCCAACCTGGGTTTGTTGCAGTCGATTGCCGACGAGAAGACCGTGATCTACATGGACACGCTGGCCCACACATCGCTGTGGGAAGGCGCGCGCCGCGCCGGTGCCACCACGCACCCCTTCCGCCACAACGACGCCGATCACCTGGACCGGCTGGTGCAGCGCCACGGCGCTGGCCTCATCGTGGTGGATTCGGTGTACAGCACCACCGGTGCTGTGGCGCCGCTGGTGCAGGTGGTCGAGGTGGCCGAGCGCCGGGGCTGCATGACGCTGGTGGACGAATCGCACTCCCTGGGCACCCACGGACCGCAAGGCGCGGGCCTGTGCGCCGAGCTCGGGCTGAGCCACCGCGTGCACTTCATCACCGCCAGCCTGGCCAAGGCCTTTGCGGGCCGGGCGGGTTTCCTGAGCGTGCCGGCCGCCATGCGCAACTACGTGCTCAGCACCAGCTACCCCAACATGTTCAGCTCGTGCCTGCTGCCGCACGAGATCGCCGCGCTGGATGCCACGCTGGACGTGATCCGGCGCAGCGACACCGAGCGCGCCCGGCTGCATGCCCACACGCGCCAGCTGCGCGGCATGCTCAGCGATCTGGGCTATCCGATCCACCAGGGCACCGAGCAGATCATTGCGCTGGAAGCCGGCACCGAACCCGCCACCATGGTGCTGCGCGACCTGCTGGAAGAGCGCGATGTGTTCGGCGCGGTGTTCTGCGCGCCGGCCACCAGCCGCAACCGCACCATGGTGCGGCTCACGCTGCACGCTGCGCTCACCGAAGCGGAGCTGGATCACGTGGCTGTGGCGGCGCGCGAGGTGGCGCCGCTGGTCAAACCCTGGGACTGGCCGATCGCGCGGCGCGCCCGCGCCGCCTGTGCTCAGTTGTCCTGAACACTGCGGTGGCCCTCGGCGTCCAGAAAGCGCCGGTAGCCGTAGATGGGTTGGGGCAGGTCGGCGGTGTCGAGCGAAAACACCGCACCTGTCACCAGCTTGTCGTCACCCAGTCCGAACGCCGGCGCCGTGCGGATCGGGCCGCTCAGGCCCAGTTGCTGGTGCAGCTCCACCGCCGCGAGCTGGTGGCCTGCCTGGATCGAGCGAACCACCTCGAAGCCCAGCCCGGCCGAGCCGGCCAGCTCGGCCAGATCACCCAGGCTGCTGGTGGGCTCCAGCTGCAGCCAGTGCGCATCGCCCGCACCGTCCAGACCGATGAGTCCGAACGGCTCGCCCAGCACCGCGTATTCCACCCAGTTCTGGCTGGTGAAGGCCTGCAAGGCCTGCGCAATCGACGGGATCTGCAGCAACGACTGCTGTGACGGCTGCATGGCACCGCGCCACAGCGTGTTCAGCCGCGGATGCGGCGCGTGCATCAGTTTGCGCAGCACGCCCAGCAGGTGGCGCGTGATGTCGGTCGTCTGCTTGGGTACAAACTGGTCGATCAGGCCGTTGTTGAAGGCCTGGATCGCGATCTGCTCGTCGGCCTGGCCGGTGAGCAAGACCCGCGAGCCGGGCCAGTCGAGCAGGGTGTTGAGGACCTTGAGGCCATCGGTGCCTGGCATCGCGTAGTCGACCACGACGGTCTTGACCAGTTGGTACCGCGCCGGGTTCACCGCCCAGTAGCGCAGGATCTGCGGCAGCAGGGGCTGACCCTGGCGCCAGCGTTCGATCATCTGCAACTGCACCATGGCGTCGGCCTCCCACCGCGCGGGCTCCTGCTGCATGCGCTGCGAAAAGCCCGACGGGCGTGAGAACAACTCCACCTGCCAGTGGGTTGGAACGACCAACCCGAGCATGTCGAGGTAGTCGGTGTCGTCGTCGAGGAACAGGATGCTGCCGGGACGGTGGAAAAGGGGAATCGTCAGTGCCATCGTGTCGTCAGCGTGGGGAAAATGAAGCGGTGGGGCCTGAACTGGAGGAGAGCGGGTTCTTGATCGGGAGATCGATCATGAAGACCGCGCCCAGTCCAGGCTCGGAATGCACGCTCAGGCTGCCCTGGGCGGCTTCCACCACGTTCTTGCAGAAAGTCAGGCCCAGGCCGTTGCCGGCGCCCGCCAGGGTCGAGAAAAAGGGTTCAAAGATTCTCGCCTGCTGTTCGTGCGCGATGCCGATACCGTCGTCAGATACTGCAATCCGGCCCTTGCCGTGGTGCAAACCCACGTCCAGACGGAGGTCGCCCGGACTGGGCGCCTGGCTGGCCGACGCCAGGGCGTGCAGCGCGTTTTTCATCAGGTTGGTGAGCACCTGCGAGAACAGCTGCCGGGAGGCCACGAAGTGGAAATCCTCCTGGATGTGCACCTGCACGCAGTCGCGCTCGCGCGAGGACCGGTAGGGGTAGTTCAACACCACTTCCTGCACCAGCTCGGCCGCGCGGATCAAGGACTGGTCGCGCGGCAGGCGGGTGAGCTGTGCGTTCGAGATCTGGGTGTCGATCTGGCGGTTCATGCTGCGCACCAGGTTCTGCAGGCGTGTGGCCAGCTCGTCGAACTTCTTCTGCTTGGACTCGGGCAGGTCGTGCTGCGACAGGTTGCGCAACACGTCGCCCATGAGGTTGACGGTGGCCAGCGGCGTGCGCAGCTCGTGCGCCATCACGCCCATGGTGCTCAGGGTGTTGATCAGGCGCGTGCGCCGCAGGTTGGCGCTGGAGGCGCCCAGCATGACGGCTGCACCCCAGGCGAACGCCAACACCACCAGATGGTCTGCGTGGGTGGCTTCCGTGCTCAGCGGCACCTGCATCGCCTTGGCCAGCAACAGGCTCACCACCACGCCGGCGACCGTGCCCAGCGTGGCCAGGCGCCAGTCGGTGAGGTGGTAATAAATGACCACCATGCAGGCCATGCTGGCGAGCCAGACGTCGTTGCCGCCGTTGAACCAGTACATCAGGGAGAAAAACATCGGCAGCTGCAGCCAGCAGGCCATCGAAAAGATCCAGATGGTCGCCTGGGACGTGAGATCGCGGTTGATCACGCCGATCAGCAAGGGAATGCCCAGGCTGGACATGGCCAGGCGGGTGGCCATGTTCTCGTACGGCTGGGGCAGCAGGGCGATCCAGATCCACCCAAAGGCGATGTGACCCAGGATGGTGAATGCGCCCAGGTACTGCAGACGAGCGCGCGAAGGGTGCAAAATCGGCTCCAGCGGTGCGTGCACCACTTCGTCCAGCAACCACCGCCACAAACGCGCCTTCGCGCTGAGCAACCTCAACCGGTCCAGAGGCAATATGTACTCCTTAGATTGCAGAACATCCGTTGCCCGTGCCGGTTGCCCCCATGCCCGGTTGATTGTGTCTGCAACAGAGTGTTTGCGGTCATGACCCTGCCTGTCAACTTTGACAGTGTGAGTCTGGACAGCATCCTGGCCGACTGGGTGTGTGCCCTTCACGACCAGGGGGTGGAGTCGGTGATGGTGCTGGGCCCGGCGCCCACCGGAGGGCGAGACGAGCGCGAAGTGCTGGCGGTGCACCCGCCCCGCCTGCTCTCGGCCGCCCAGGCCCTGGCCGACAGCGCCGATTTTGGCGCAGGTTGGCGTGACAGCGATGCGCCCCTGGTGGCCTGGCAGGACATTTCCAAATCGGTGTTTGAACAGTCCAGCCGGTGGCGCCGCCTTTGGCTGGCGCACGGCTACCAGACGCTGGTGCGGGTGGCCTTCAGCCTGCCGGCCGGCCGGGCCTTCGAATGCTTCATGTTCAGTCCGCGCGCCTTTGCCGACCGCTCGGAAGCGGCCGCCCTGGCCTGGTCGGCCTTCAACATCTGGCCCATGCTGCGCCGCGCCATCGCCGAAGCCCGGGTGAACCTGAGCCCGCGCGAGCTGGAGAGCCTGAACATGGCGTTTGAAGGCCTCACGGCGCGCGAAACCGCCATGCGGATGGATTGCTCCGAACGCACGGTGAACTACCACCTGGCCAACGCCATGACCAAGCTCAAGACCGACAACAAGCTGGCGGCCGTGCAGCGCGCTTGCTGGATTGGATTGATCTAGGCCGTTGTTGCAGTGCGCAAACCCCCACGGGTTTGCGTGGTCATAATCCGCGCATGACATTTCTGGCCCTGGACGTTGGCAACACCCGCCTGAAGTGGGCCCTGTATGAAGAACCGCGTTCCGGTTCGCGCCTGATCGCTCAAGGCGCGCAATTCCTCGAAAACATCGAAACCCTGGCCGAAGGCGACTGGGCCGACCTGCCCGCGCCGCGCTGGGTGCTGGGCTGTGTGGTCGCGGGTGATGCGGTCAAGCGCCGGGTGGAGGAGCAGCTGGAGCTGTGGGACGTGACGCCCCAATGGGTGGTGTCCGGCAACGCCGAGGCGGGGGTGGTCAACGGCTACGACCACCCGGCCCGACTGGGCGCGGACCGCTGGGTGGCGGTGATCGGGGCGCGCCAGCGCCTGGTCTCGCGCGGCCTGAAGCGACCCTGTGTGGTGGTGATGGTCGGCACGGCGGTGACGGTGGAAGCCATCGACCCCGATGGGCGTTTTCTGGGCGGCATCATTCTGCCGGGCCACGGCATCATGTTGCGCGCGCTCGAATCGGGCACCGCCGGCTTGCATGTGCCCACCGGCGAAGTGCGCGATTTCCCCACCAACACCAGCGACGCGCTCACCAGCGGCGGCACCTTCGCCATCGCCGGCGCGGTGCAGCGCATGGTGGACAACCTGCGCCGCCATTGCGGGGACGAGCCGGTGTGTTTCATGACCGGCGGCGCCGGCTGGAAGATGGCGCCCAGCATGGCGCTGCAGGTCGAGCTGGTGGAGGGCTTGATCTTTGACGGATTGCTGGAGATCGCCTCGCGCCGGCTGGCGATCGTCTGAAGGCAGCGACCCGCGCAGCGGCGGAACGTCGGGGGACTAAGCCTTCGCTTCGCCCCAAGGCAGCATCAGCGTCACGGTCAAGAGTCGACGAAATTCCGGTTCGAACTCGTCGATGATGCGCTGTGGCTCGGGGCACAAGGTGGTGTCGGCGATCACGCCGAACTGCACGCCGCCGCCGTAGCTCAGGATCGACACGCCCAGCCCCACCGTGCCGGTTTGCGGGACCCAGAACATGGTCTGCTCCAGCGTGGAGCCGCAGACCTTGAGCTTGGTGGCCGGGCCGGGCACGTTGGTCATCACCGCCGTGGTCTTGCGACCGAACAGGCTGAGCATGGCGTCTTGTGCGGGCTTCACCAGCAGGCCCGCCACCGACAGCAGACCAAACGTGAGCAGCGGTTGCAGGCTGCCTTTGAGGTTGTTCATGCGCGAGCGCACGGTGAACACCCGTTCCACCGGGTTGGTGCAGCCAATCGGCAGCACCAGCGGCACCAGACCAAAACGGTTGCCGAGTTTCCAGGCGTCTTCCATCGGGCGCAGGTTGATCGGCACCATGGCGCGGATCTCCTGGCCCTGTGTGTCGTCGCCCAGGCTTTGCAGGTAGGCGCCGATGGCCCCGGCCACGCAGCCCAGCAGCACGTCGTTGACCGAGCAGTTGAGGGCCTTGCCAATGGCTTTCACCTCGTCGAGCGGGATCGGTTCGCACCAGGCCACGCGCTTGGTGTTGCCGGGCTGGCCCTTGAGGCGTGTGGGAGAATCGTCGGGCATGAGCGCCAACGCGGCCAGATCGCTGGCGAGCTGTCCACCCATGCGCGCGAGGTCCACCGCCTGGCCCAGCGAGTCGGTCAGGCTTTGCTGGGGCGAGGCCAGCATGGCGAACGACTTGGCCGCGCCACCGCCGGCGGCTTCCAGGGCTTTGGCGGTGAGGTCGCCGAAGGGGCGGATGAGGGTGTCCACCACCCAGTCTTCCGCGCCATCGAGACCGGGCTTGCTGGTCTTGCGGCCTTTGCGTTGGGGTGGTGCGTCGCCGCCGTCCACCAGACTCATCATCACGCTGATGAGCGCGATACCGTCGGCGATGCAGTGGTGGATGCGTGCAACCAATGCCGAGCCGCCGCCGTACTGTTCGATCAGCTCGAAACGCCACAAAGGGTGCAGCCGGTCCAGCGGCTGCATGGCGAGCTCGGCCACACGGGCCTGCAGCGCGTCTTGCTCGCTCTGCGCGCCGGTCTGCGAAAGGCGGTGGGTGACCACGTGGCGGTCGAGGCGGAAATCGGTGTCGTGGATCCAGTGCGCGCCGGCGGCGTCTTCGCGCGCCAGCTGCACGAAGCGCGGATAGGGCAGCAGCCGCTCGCGCACCCGTTCGCTCAAATCCTCGATGGTGATGCCCGGCTTCAGGATCCACACGCCGACGATCATCATGAGGTTGCTGGGTGAGTCCATGCGCAGCCAGGCCGTGTCCACCTTGCTCATGCGTTCGCCTTCCAGCCCCAGCGTGGTGGACAGCGCCTGCTTCACCGCCGGCAGCACGCCGGCCACCGCGCCGTTGGGGGCGGCTTTGCGGGGTGCGCCCGGGCGACCGGCACGCGCTGGAGGGGTGCCGCTGCGGGCGGCAACGCGTTGAACCATGGATGCTCCTCGGGTGGCTGTGCGGGTCTTGGGTTGTGGGCCTATTGTGCAGAGGCTCTCAACCGTAAGATAGCGGGAGAGCCCTTAGCCCGGCGTGTGTTGCCGAGGCGGTTCGTTTCAACAACAGGAGCATTCATGGCCGATCTCAAAGCCCTTTTCGACGCCGCGGTGGCGAATTCCAAGAACCTGAGCGAGCGCCCCGACAACGCCACGCTCCTGAAGATCTACGCGCTCTACAAGCAGGCCACCGAGGGCGATGTAGAAGGCAAGAAGCCCGGTTTTGGCGACATGGTGGGCCGCGCCAAGTGGGATGCGTGGAACGGCTTCAAGGGCACCGACAAGGAAGGTGCGATGCAGCAGTACATCGACCTCATCAAGGAACTCAGTTGATCCCCTGCTGAGCCCCGGGCCGGTTGTTCAACCGGCCTTTTTCTTTTTGGCGGCGGGTTTCTTCGCAGCCAGCAGTTCGTCGAGGTTCTTGACGATCTCGCTTTCGATGCGGTCCTTGAACGCGCCCAGCAAAAAGCCCAGGCGCGCATCGAGTTCAAACTTGCCCGCCGACACCTTGAGCGTGCCGCTCACGCCCGACCGGGTGAATTGCACCTCGTCGCAGTCTTCGCCTTCTTCGTAAGTGCAGCTCATGTCGAAGTCGTTCTCGGCCTGTTCGGCCCAGCGCCAGGCGAGCTTGCGCGCACCGCCCATGCCGAGTTGGTGATCGCGTTCGATGTGGATGTCGGCCATGGGTGTCTCGTGTGTGGTGGTCAGGGGCGAACCGGGTCGCTGGTGGCCAGGGTGGTGGGTGCCAGCTCGCGCAGGGCGGCCTGGCGCTGTTCTTTCGGTTGGCTGGCCAGGGCGCGCACCGCATCATAAAACCGCGCAAAGTCGCGGCCCTCGCGTTCGAACAAGGCCTCGAACGCGGGCACCCATTCGTCGTAGGCCGCCTGCGCCGCAAAGCTGGCGTTGTTGGCGCGGTTCACAAAGGGGTCGTAGCCGGCATAGCCGTTCCAGCTGGCCTTGAGTGTGGCGTATCGCTGGCGGAAGTCGTCCATGGCGGCGGCCTTGCGCTGCAGCTTCGTGTCGTCCGGCAGGTCGGCGTCGTCGTAGATGAGCTTGAGACGCTCGTGGGTGGAGCGGGTGAGGGCGCGAAACGCGCGGCGGCGGTTGTCGAAGGTGGCGTAGTCGGCGCGGGCCTGGTCGGTGGCGCGCGCCAGCCACCGGGCACCACCCAGCCGCTCGACCGTGGTGGCGAACGACTCGTTGAAGCTGGTGTCGTTCTGCACATAGACCACCTGGTGCGCGAGTTCGTGAAAGACGATGCGCGCAAGCTCGCCCTCGGGGTAGGTGATGAAGGTGTTGAGCAGCGGGTCTCCGCCGGCCCAGTTCATCCAGCCCAGGGTGGAATAGGCCTGGACCGGGTAGAGGGCGACCTCCAGCGCGGGGTCGAGGCTGTCGGCAAAGGCACGCGCGTCGGCCTCTGAAAAGTAGCCGCGGTAGCCCACGCAGCCGGCCACCGGAAAACACCAGGTTTCAAGCTTGAGCGAGAGCGCGGGTGCGGCCACCACGTTGTACACGGCGGCGCGGCGCTGCAGGTCGGCGTAGCGGTGGTAGCTGGCGTTGTCGGGCAGGGCAAGTTCGCTGACCGCGAATGCGCGGATGCGGCGGGCGTTTTCCAGGCGTTGCTTGAGCGTGGGCGACGCTGCGTCGTCGGCCAGCCAGTCGTCCACCGGCCGTGCGGCCTGCATCAGCTTCAGGTGCCCCGTGACCGACTGCCAGTAGTACCCCACACCCGTGGAGTTGCTGGCGCAGCCAGCGCCCAGCAAGGCCACGAGTGCGAGCGCCAGCAGCTTCGTCATGCGCGTCCTCAGTGCACGCCCGCAACCTCGACCAGGCAGTCGTAGAACACCGGGCCGCGGCCCATGTCGGTGAGCTGCTGGCTGGTGACCTCATTCACATTGGTGCCCGAGGGTCCGAGCTTGCGCCACCAGATGCCCAGGCCGTTGACCACACCGGGCCGCGCGCGCGAGGACACCTTGGCCTTGCAGCGGTATTCGCCGCGGTCGTTGAACACACGCACCATCTGGCCGGTGGTGATGCCGCGCGATTGCGCGTCGTCGGCATGGATCTCCAGGAGCGGTTCACCTTCGATGTCGCGCAGGCTCTGCACGTTGACGAAGCTGGAGTTGAGGAAGTTGCGCGCCGGCGGCGAGATCATGGCCAGCGGGAAGGCTGCCGAGGTGCCCTGCAACTCGTGGTTGGGCAGGTGGTCGGGCAGGCCGTCCAGGCCTTGCGCGGCCAGGCGTGCGCTGAAGAATTCGCAGCAGCCCGAAGGCGTGGGGAAGCCGCCGTGGGCAAAGGGCGCTTCGGGAATGGGCAGGGTGGCAAAGCCCTGATCCAGCAGGGTCTGGAAATCCACCGCGCTGCCGAACGCGGTGCGGCACAGGGTTTCGTCGTCGTCGGCGAAACACGGGTCGTCAAAACCCAGGCGTGCGGCCAGCGCGCGAAAGATGTCGGTGTTGGTGCGGGACTCGCCCACCGGCGCGATGGCCGGGCGGTTGAGCAGCACGTCGGTGTGGCCGTAGCTGGTGTGGATGTCCCAGTGTTCCAGCTGCGTGGTGGCCGGCAGGATGACGTCGGCGTGGTCGGCGGTGTCGGTCTGGAAGTGTTCCAGCACCACGGTGAACAAATCTTCGCGCAGGAAGCCTTGCACCACCTTGCCCGATTCGGGCGCCACGGCCACCGGGTTGCTGTTGTAGACGATGAGCGCTTCGATCTTCGGGCCGAAGGCGGCCGAGCCCGCGTTCAACAGGTCGTTGCCGATGGTGCTCATGTTGATGGTGCGCGGCGTGCGCCCGGCCAGCAACTCGGGCTTGTGCAGGGCTGTGCGGTTCACCGGGAACTGCGCGGAGCTGGAGAGCAGCAGGCCGCCCGCCGGTTGGCGCCATGCGCCCACCAGCGCGGGCAGGCAGGCCACAGCACGCACCGCGTTGCCGCCGCCGCGCACGCGCTGCATGCCGTAGTTCAGGCGGATCGCGGCCGGCTTCGTGGTGCCGTAGTCACGGGCCAGATCGGTGATCTGCTGCACCGGGATGCCGCACACCTCGGCCGCGCGTTCGGGGGGCCACTGCAGCGCACGTTCCCGAAGGGCTTCCCAGCCCAGCGTGTGCTGCGCGATGTAGTCGTGGTCCAGCCAGTCGTGTGTGATGAGCTGGTGCATCAGTGCCAGCGCGAGCGCCGCGTCGGTGCCCGGGCGCAGGGCAATATGCTCATGGCATTTTTCCGCGGTCTCGGTGCGCCGCGGGTCGATGCAGACCAGGCGTGCGCCATTGCGTTTGGCTTGCTGGGCCAGGCGCCAGAAATGCAGGTTGCTGCCAATGGAGTTGCTGCCCCAGATGACGATGAGCTTGGAGTCAGCAAAGTGCTCCACCTTCATGCCGACCTTGCCGCCCAGGGTCTGGATCAGACCTTCGCCGCCGGCCGATGCGCAGATGGTGCGATCCAGAAACGAGGCGCCCAGGCGGTTGAAGAAACGCGCTGCCATGCCTTCGCCCTGCACCTGGCCCATGGTGCCGGCGTAGCTGTAGGGCACCACCGCTTGCGGGTCGCGCGCGGCAATCGCCTTCAGGCGTTCGGCAATCAGGTCCAGCGCTTCGTCCCAACCCACGCGCTTGAACTCACCGCTGCCCTTGGGGCCGGTGCGCACGAGCGGGTGCAGCAGTCGCTCGGGATGGTAGGTGCGCTCGGTGTAGCGCGACACCTTGGTGCACAGCGCACCATCGGTGTGTCGGTGCTCGGGATTGCCCTGCACGCGCAGCGCCACACCGTTGTCCACCGTGGTGAGCAGTGAGCAGGTGTCGGGGCAATCGTGTGGGCAGGCGCCGCGGATCGTGTGCACGGTGGAGTTCATCGGAAGTAGGGTGTCTGGTGACTTTTGGCTCGGACTTGGCAGGGCGCTTGCTTTACCCTGCAGAGTTCTCAAATCAGCATATCAGGAGTATCTGCATGCAGCGTCGTGAAGCCTTGTCCCATGTGTGCAAGTTGGTCGGCTCGGGAGTCCTGGCTTCGTGGGGGGCTCCGGCCAGCGCGCAGAGTGCCGCCCTGAGCGACACGCGCATCGTGCTGGGGCAGTCCGCGCCGTTCACCGGGGCGGCCGTGCAGCTGGGCTTGCAGTTCCACCTGGGTGCTCAAGCCTTTTTCGACACGGTCAACGCCAAGGGCGGTGTCAATGGTCGCACCATCGAGATCAAGCGGCTGGACGATGGCTACGAACCGGAGCGGTGCGCCGCCAACACGCGCCAGCTCATTGCCGACGATGTCTTTGCGCTGTTTGGCTACATCGGCACGCCCACGAGCCTGGCTGCCTTGCCGCTGGCGTCCACCGCCAAGGTGCCGTTCTTCGCGCCCTTCACTGGCGCGCAAGCGCTGCGCGAGCCGTTCAACCGGTATGCCATCCACGTGCGCGCCTCCTACTTTGACGAGACGGCCGCCATCGTGCGCCAGATCACCTCCACCGGCATCAAGAAGATCGCGGTTTTCTACCAGGACGATGCTTACGGAAAAACCGGGCTGGAAGGCGTCACCCGGGCCATGACCGCGATGGGCATTGCGCCCGTGGCCCTGGGCACGGTGGAGCGCAACACGATCGAGGTGGCGCAGGCGGTGAAGGACATCATGGCCCAGAAGCCCGAGGCCATCGTTCAGATTGGCGCCTACAAGTCGGTGGCGACATTCGTGCGCCAGGCGCGCCGGGCCGGGTTCAACGGCAACTTCTACAACGTGTCTTTCGTGGGCACCCAGGCCCTCATCGACGAGCTCGGTGCCGAGGCCCGGGGGGTGTCGGTGAGCCAGGTGATGCCGTTTCCGTACACGCCGGCCACGCCGCTGTCGGGCGAGTACCTCGCAGCCATCAAGGACAAGCGAGGCGTGGAACCCAATTACTCGGGCATGGAGGGTTTTGTGGCCGCCAAGGTGTTCACCGAAGGCCTGCGCCGCGCGGGCAGGGCGCTCACGCGCGAGGGCTTCATCAGCGCGGTGCAGGGCATGCAGAACGTCAACTTCGGCGGCTTCCCGGTGGATTTTGGTGCCAACAAACACACTGGCTCGAAGTTTGTGGAGCTCACGCTGCTCACCGAAGACGGCCGCATTCGCCGCTAGCCGCTGCATGGCCGGGCGCGTTGCACGCTTGCGTCACTTGCGCGGTGTGTGTGCCGAGCGCTTCGTACCCGGGTTGCGCTCCAAGCGGTGGCGCGCTGCCTTGAACAAGCTTGCGAAATTGCATGCTTTGGTGTGTGTTTTTCAGCGAATGCATGCATGAAGTTATTCGGTTGGAGGTAAGCGCAGGGCTCGCGAACCTTCACCGCTGTGGCCGGTGTGCATCCCCCACAGCGCGTTTTGCCCGATTGCCTTGGCAAAGCCTTGCGCGGTAGCCTGTTTGAGTCGGTCGATGAACGTTTCATCGCGCAGGAGGCTTTTCATGCAGTTGTCCGTTCGCCCGTTGGTGGCGCTCGCAGTCTCGTTGTTCCTGGCCCCTGTGTGGGCCCAGGCTCCCGCTCCATCCAGCGCCGCGCCGGCGGCATCCGATGGCAAGCTCATCCGGCTCGGTCTGATCCTGCCGCTGACCGGTGGCTCGTCCGACATGGGCAACAGCGCGCGCGTGGGGGCGCAGGTGGCGGTGGACGAGATCAACGCCGTGGGCGGTTACCTGGGTCGCAAGCTGGAGCTGGTGATCCGCGACGACCAGGCCAACCCCGACGCCGGACTCAAGCATGCGGAAGAACTGGTGCTCACCGAAAAGGTGGCAGCCACCGTGGGCTTCTGCAACACCGGCGTGGCCATGAAGGCGCTGGATGTGTTCCAGAACAACCAGCACGTTCTGATCGTGCCGTGCGCCACCGGCACCGCCATCACCGCCAAGTACCCGGCGGCCGAGAGCTACATCTTCCGCACCTCGGCGCGCGACCAGTTGCAGTCGCAGTTTCTCGTGGCCGACATCGTCAAGCGCAACCTGAAGAAGGTCGCCTTGCTGGTGGATACCACCGGTTACGGCGACGGCGGCCTGAAGGACCTGGAAGCCGCGTTGCAGGCCGCGGGCCTCAAGCCCCACATCGTCGTGCGCTTCAAGGTGGGTGTGAAAACCCTGACTGATGAGATGAAGCAGCTCAAGGACTCCGGTGCCGACGCGCTGATCGGCTGGACCGTGGGTCCAGAGCAGGGCGTGATCTCGGCCAGCCGTGCCGCCGCCGGCTGGAACGTGCCGCAATACGGTCCCTGGGGCCTGTCGCACGCCTCGGCCTTCGAGGCATCCAAGGGCGCGGTCGAAGGGACCTTCGTGGTCCAGACCGTGTTGCCCAACACCTTCATGGAACGCAACAGCACGTTCCTGCGCGGCTACGCCAAGATATCCAAGGAGCGCCCCATCGGCTCCATGATGTCTGCTGCACAGACCTACGACTCGGTGCACCTGCTGCTGCGCGCGATGTTCCTCACCAAGGGCAACATCACCGGCAAGAGCCTGAAGCAGTCGCTGGAGAACCTGCAACAGCCCTACCGCGGTGTGGTCACCACCTACGACAGGCCCTTCAGCAACACCGACCACGACGCCATCTCGGCCAACATGCTGTGGCTGGGCACGTGGCAGGGCGGTGAGCGTTCGTATGTCTACAAGGACGATGCGGCGCGAGCGAGTGTGATCCGGCGCAAGGAGTGATCGGCCCCGGGTTCGACCCGGTCGGCCATGGGGCTGTCGCCCGCGTGGCCCCGCTGAAGCGGTGTGTTGGATACCATGGCCCTTTGTCATTTCGCCACCGCCTCGGCACGCAAAGGTCTCCATGAAACTCATCGACTCCATCCTCACGCAGGCCGCGGGCATCGCTGCCGTGCGACGCGACATCCACGCCCACCCCGAACTCTGCTTCCAGGAAGTGCGCACCGCCGACGTGGTGGCGGCCAAGCTCACCGAGTGGGGCATTCCCGTGCACCGTGGCATGGGCACCACCGGCGTCGTGGGCATCGTGCATGGCCGGGATGGCGGTGCCTGCGGTCGTGCCATCGGTCTGCGCGCCGACATCGACGCCCTGCCCATGCAGGAACACAACACCTTTGCGCACGCCAGCCAGCACGCCGGCAAGATGCACGCCTGTGGCCACGACGGCCACACCGCCATGCTGCTCGCCGCGGCCCAGCACTTTGCCAAGCACCGCAACTTTGACGGCACGGTCTACCTGATCTTCCAGCCGGCCGAAGAGGGCGGCGGTGGTGCGCGCGAGATGATCAAGGACGGCCTGTTCGAGCAGTTCCCGGTGGAGTCGGTGTTCGGCATGCACAACTGGCCCGGCATGGCGGTGGGCACGTTTGCCGCCAGTGCCGGCCCGGTCATGGCATCGAGCAACGAGTTCCACATCGTCATCCGCGGCAAGGGTTCGCACGCCGCCTTGCCCCACAACGGCATCGACCCGGTGCCGGTGGCTTGCCAGATGGTGATGGCCTTCCAGACCATCATCTCGCGCAACAAGAAGCCGGTGGACGCAGGCGTCATTTCGGTCACCATGATCCACACCGGCG
>PNMH01000032.1 GCA_013823505.1 Polaromonas sp.
TTGCCGTCACCGCCCGCGCCCACCGAACGCACCAGCGACTGCAAGCTGTAGAGCGCATCAAAGGTGGGCACGCCCCAGCCCAGCATGTAGATGCTGGCTTCATAGCGCTGGATCATCGGGAAGTAGGTCGACAGCGGCAGCGTGCGCAGCTTGGCCTTCACACCGATGCGAGCCCACATGGCGGTGACCGCCTGGCAGATCTGCTCGTCGTTGATGTAGCGGTTGTTCGGACAGGCAAAGTCCACCTCGAAGCCGTCTTTGTAGCCGGCATCGGCCAGCAGTTTTTGCGCCGCGGCCACGTCGAACGGATAGCGCTTGTGCACCGCTTCCGTCCAGCCGTTGACCTGCGGCGCCACCAGCGCACCCGTGGGCTGGCCCAGGCCGCGCAGCGTCACGCGGGCAATGGTGTTCATGTCGATCGCCTGGTAGAGCGCCTTGCGAACGCGCTGGTCTTTCAGCGGGTTCTTGCCCTTGATGTTGCTGCCGGGCAGTTCGTTGCGGAACTGGTCCATGCCAAAGAAGATGGTGCGGTTCTCGATCCCGTCGATCACCTTCAACGTGCCCTCGGAGCGCACCCGCGGCAGGTCTTGCGGGCTGGGGTCGAGCACCAGGTCCACTTCACCCGACAGCAAGGCTGCCATGCGCGTGGCCACCGCCTTCACGGGCGTGTAGATCACCTCGGTCACGTTGCCTTCGGACTTGCCCCACCAATTCGGGTTGCGCGTGAGCACCATCTTCTGATCAGGCTGCCATTCCTTCAACACAAACGGGCCGGTGCCGTTGGCATTGCGGTGGGCAAAGTTTTCGTCTTGCGTCTTGATGTCTTTCGGCGAGGTCGAGTTGTTCTTCTCGGCCCAGGCCTTGCTCATCATGCGCAATTCAGTGAGCTGGTTCAGCAGCACCGGGTTGGGGTCCTTGGTGAAGATGTCGATGGTGTTCGCATCCACCTTGACCACTTTGTCGATGCCCTGCGCGTAGATGCCGAAGTTGGAGGTCTTGGACATCGCGCGCTCGATCGAGAACACCGCGTCGTCGGCCGAGAAGGTGGAGCCATCGTGGAACTTCACGCCGGTGCGCAGATTGAGGCGCAGTTGCGTGGGCGTCATCTGCTTCCATGCCGTGGCCAGAACCGGCTCGGGCTTGAAGGTCTTGCTGTTGTAGTAGACGAGCGACTCATACACAGCCGCGTGAATGCCGTTGGCAAGCGCGTTGTTCTGCGAATGGATATCCCAAGTCGGGATGTCGCTGGCGCTGGTCCATTTGAAAGTCTTGGCCTGCAGTCCGCCTGCAGCGAACGCAAGGGCGACGGACACAGCCGCCAAGCGGATGTGGGTGGAACGTGAATTCATGAAGGTATCCCTGGAACAAAGAACAGCCCGAGACTATGCAACAAACGTTCCCGGCAACGATCCGGGAGTAACCCGTATCGCACGCCTCAAACCCACCCGACTGCTCAAGGCTTTGTCTCGGGGGCGACCTCCAGCGTCAGAGCCCCGTACCACGCCGTGAGCGACGTGCGCGTGTTGTCTGTATCGGTCATCAGGGCCACCACCCGCAGTGGCCCAGGCTCTTCGCCAAACGCCATGCGGAAATCGGCACGCACGTCGCGCACGTGGTCGCGCCACACGCCAATGTTCTGTGTACCACTGTCGAGCACCAGTTTGCGGATGCGGTCGGTGCGTGGATTCACCACCACGGTGCCCGGCGCCTCTCGATTGCCCCACGCGTACACCAATGTGGCGTAAGGCAGCTCCTCGCCCGTGAGCAGACGGCTCATTTCGGAGAGTCGATGCGTCCTCGGCGACCAACGCGTGCGGTCGCCCTCGAATCCCAGCACGATGCCCACCGGCGAATCCGAGGCGTCGGCGGCAGCGAGGTCCGCGCCCGCAGGCAGTGCATCCACCCGCCACGAGAACGAGATGCGTCCCGGCTGGTTGAGCATCGGTTCGAACTGGCGCCGAAAGATGCTCACCGAGCTGTCCGCGCTCACACGCAGCGCTGGCCGAGCCATCACTTCCACCGGCTCGAACACCACATGGCGCTTGCCAGGCAAGGCAAACGACTGCCAGCTCAACAAACTGGGCGGCGTGGTCAACAACCGCCCTGCCGCCTGGCTCAATTCCAACTGCTGCAACGAGGCACCCGCATCTCCATCCCCGTCGTCCCGCTCGGTTGAAGAAGAGCAGGCGGCCAGACCCAGGGCCAGCACAAGCCAACCCGCCGACCATCTGGTCCTGTGTGGCCAAGTTCGCTGGGTAGTCGTTGGGATTCGGGACTGTTGAGACATGTTGCGAAGCAGTTAAAGTGAATTCAAAAGTTCGCAACTTAATTCGCAAACTGGATATTTTTAAATTACATTTCGATCCCGAAGCCTGCCATCAGGCTTCCGCATCCGATTCGATCAAGCCCACCAGGTGTTCGAACCGGGCGCGTTCACACCACTTCAAAACGGAGGATTCATGTTCAAAAGCATTCTCGCCAGCATGTTGGCGCTGTTCACCGCCATCAGTTTTGCAGCCGTCGACGTCAACAAGGCCACCGTGGCGGACCTCGACAGCATCAAAGGCATCGGCCCGGCCACGTCAACCAAGATACTTGACGAGCGCAAGGCATCACCTTTCAAGGACTGGGCCGATCTCATCCAAAGGGTACCCGGCATCGGTGACAAGCGCGCAGCCAAACTGTCGAACCAAGGCCTGACCGTGAACGGCGCCGCGTTCAAGCCGACGGACAAACCCGCCGCGGAGAAGAAAGCTGTGGAGAAGATTCCCGCTGACAAACAAACCGCCACTGCAGTGAAGTGATCAACATGCTTCGCCCATGAAAAAAGCCACCCGGCACGCCGGGTGGCTTTTTGACTGGCGCTGATTCCTGGTGGAACTGGATCAGAAAGCGTGGTTCACACCAACGATGAACTCTTTACGCTCGTTGGTCTTCACGCCGGCACCGTTTTCGGTGTCTGCATCGCGGTAACCAGCGTACGTGGTGGTGCGCTTGGACAGGCTGTACTTGGCAGCGATACCAAAACCGTCGGTCTTGGAGGTCGTGACGCCACCGGTCTTTTGCTTGGAGCTTGCGTAGCCACCGGACAGGCTCAGAGCAGAACCCAGGGGAACGTCAACGCCGATGTGGTAGTCGTTGGCTTTCGCGCCAGACACCGAACCGACACCGGACACATTGCCCAAAGCACCGATCAGACGTGCAACGCCGAAGTCGAACGAGCCGTTGACCATGGTGGTCTTGCGGTCTGCGCCGGCAGCGGATGCTTCTTCCTGGTAACCCACGGCTGCGGCAACGGGGCCGGCTGCGTAGCTCAGTTGGAAGGAGGTCACGTCCGTCGACTGGCCAATGGTCTGGTCCAGCGAGTAGCTGGCCGCGCCGGAGAAGCCGCCGAACGAAGGCGAAACGTACTTGATGGTGCTGTTAGGGATGTCAGCGTAGTTGGCAGATTCCCAAACGACGTTGGAGATGGCCAGACGCGAGCCGTCGAAGCCGCTGTTGCCAGCGCCGTAGATGTCGTCGAGTGCGGTCCAGTTCTTGCCGATGTTCACTTCACCGAAGCCACCAGCCAGACCAACGTACGCGCCGCGGCCGAAGTAAGGGGTGCGGGTTGCGCCAGCTTGCACGTCGATTGCTGCTTCGAGCTTGAACACGGCCTTGAGACCGCCGCCCAGATCTTCAGTGCCCTTGAAGCCGATACGGCTGGTGCTCAAGCCGCCCGAACGCATTTCGGTTTCCGACGAGGAGCCAGGAGCGCCGTTCTTGAAGCTGCCGATGCCAGCATCAACGATGCCGTACAGCGTCACGTTGGACTGGGCCATTGCGGCGCCGGAAGCGGCCAGGACGGCCATAGCGATCAGAGTCTTTTTCATGGGTTGTTTCCTTGGGTAGGTTTTTGGCTCTCTTGTAAAAAGCCAAAGGTTGAAAAAATCGACAAAACCGATCCTATCCCCGCGTTCATCGCCGACCAAGGGTAATCCCGCAAAACTGGAAGGACAGCGTCCAGAACTGTCTTATTTTTGAAACACACCAAGATAAATGAATTCTAAATAACTACCAAGAGCTCGTTTGTGTCGAATGGAGCGCCTTCAACCGCCCATAAAAAAGCCCGCGGCTTGCGCAGCGGGCTTTTTGCTGAATTCGAAGACCGGCACACGGCCGGGCGTCGATCAGAAGGTGTGGCGAACGCCGATGTCGTAGCCCACTTTGTTGGTGGTGCGAACCGAATCGCGACCCACCGACGTGTAGATCAGGGTGCGCTTGCTCAGTGGGTAGTCCAGGCCAATGCCGAGCTTTTTGGAGCGGTCGGTGTTGGTCGTGTCGTTTTCGCTTTCGCCGTATCCAACCTTAAGGGTCACAGGGCCCAGAGGGGCGATGGCCATGATGTTCCAGTTGTTGGCTTCTTCGTTGGCGAGCAGAGCGCCTGCTGGGCCAGCTGGCACAGCTGCACCAGCCTCAACTTTGGCGAAACCACCGCCGATGCGAACGAAACCGAAGTCGTAGATCGCGTGCACGAAGGTGATGGAGTCATCACGACGGTTTTGCTCGAAACCAGCGCCCACAACCAGGGGGCCTGCCGCGTACGAACCGTACAGGCTCATGAAGTTCTCGGTGTTGGCCGTTTGAACAGCGGCAGGGTTCGTGCCGGAGAACTTGGGACCAAAGTTGGCAGCAAAGCTGAAGCCGCTGAAGTTGGGCGAGTTGTAGAAGATGGCGTCAGTACGACCCAGACCGGAACCGTCGAGGCTGCCAGTGGGCTCGGTGTAGTAGCCCGATGGCAGAATGGCGGTAGTAGCCTGCTGCAAGGTGCCCCATGGGTCGGTGGCATTGACTGGGCCTTGAAGGGCGGTCAGTGCGCGGCCGATCTTCAACGAACCGAAGCCACCGGACAGGCCGACAGTCGACTCGCCCTGGAACGTGGGACGGCCGTTGGCGGAACCGTCGTTGCCGCCGGACTCCAGGCTCAGGCGCTGGGCCAGAACGAAGTTGGCTTTCAGGCCGCCACCGAGGTCTTCGGTGCCGCGGAAACGAATCTGGCTGGCGCCGTTGGCAGCGTCAAGGCGGGTGTCATTGACGTTGGCAGCGGGGCGCACGAGGCCCAGTTCCACCACACCGTCAAGCGTGACGGAAGATTGTGCAAAGGCTGCACCGGTTGCAGCGACTGCAGCCAGAGCGATCAGGGTCTTTTTCATGGAAGGGTTCTCCAAGGGTTGAATAAGGACTGGTGGTCTGTGCCGCCGAGCCGACCTCCATCAGGAAGCTGAATGGATTGCATCAGAAAGTAATGGAGGGCGCCACGGTGGAAACCGCATTTCTGCCCTGCGGCGGTGCTTCTGTTGCACCACCGCGACGCACTTGGTAGTTACCCGAAGTGATTTTGTTCACGGATACTTTGCCCCCCTATCCCGTGATGTCCACACAGTGGCATTTGACTTTTGCGCCGCCACTGCACGGATCGTGGCAGCATGCCCTTTCTATTTTTTAATAGCGAGACCTCCATGACCACCGCTTCCGACGCCCTGATCCATGCCGCCGACTCGGCCTTGAGAACCTTGTTCGTCACGCCTCGCGCCTCCCGGGAATGCCCCACCGTGCCAGAGCACGCCAATGACCATGAACTCAGCGACGCGGACAAGCACCTTTCTGGTGCACTGATGCGGGTGAACCATGTGGGTGAGGTGTGTGCGCAGGCGCTCTACACGGCGCAGGCACTCAGTGCGCGGTGGCCTGGACGCTCGGCCACGCCGAACCTGGCGCTGGCGGCTCAGCTTGAAGCCGCTGGCAAGGAAGAAACGGACCACCTGGCCTGGACGCAGACCCGTCTGGACGAGCTGGGTTCACGCGCCTCGTGGCTGAACCCGCTCTGGTACGCGGGTGCTTTTGGTCTGGGGCTGATCGCGGGGCGGTTGGGGCCAGCGGTGAGTCTGGGGTTCGTGGTGGAAACCGAACGGCAGGTGGAAGCGCATCTCGCCGAGCACATGGAGCGCCTGCCGGCGGGTGACAACGCATCGCGAGCCATCGTTGCACAAATGAAGCAGGACGAGGCCCGGCATGCGCGGGAAGCCCAGGGTGCAGGGGCGGTGGAGTTGCCCGCGCCGGTGAAAGGCTTGATGCGGATGGCGGCCAAGGTCATGACGACGGTGGCCCACCGCATCTGACCGCACGCTCAAGCTTCGAGCACTTCGAAGCTGGTGGTGATGTCCGCAGTCTTGCCCAGCATGATGCTGGCTGAGCAGTACTTGTCGTGGCTCATGGCGATGGCGCGCTCCACCGCAACGGGCGGAATCGCTTTGCCGCTCACGGTGAAGTGCATGTGGATCTTGGTGAAGACCTTCGGATCGAGTTCCGCGCGCTCGGTTTGCAGCTTCACGCTGCAACCCTTCACATCGTGACGGCCGCGTTTGAGGATGAGCACCACGTCGTATGCGGTACAGCCGCCGGTACCCGCCAACACGGTTTCCATGGGGCGAGGCGCCAGGTTGGCTCCGCCGTTTTCAGGTTTGGCCGCGTCAGGGGCGCCGTCCATGGCAATCACATGACCGCTGCCGGTTTCGGCCACAAAGCCCATGTGGGAACGGGTGCCGGCGGCGCCGGTCCAGGTGACGGTGCATTCCATGGAAGATGTCCAGTCGTGAAATAGTCAACGGAGTTGGGGGCGGCGCCCTAGAAAGCGCCAAAAAACGACGCCGGATGTTGCGTCGCAACATGGCTTCGCTATACTCGCGACATTGTATTTAAGGTTGTCTCCTCTACCCTCCCTGGGTGGATTCAAGCCCGGACCGGTTCTGCCAGTCCGGGCTTTTTTTCGCCCCGATATGATGCGGTTGGAGAACATTCGTATGACAAGCCGCGCCGTCCCAACCAAACCACAAGCCCAGCTCTCGCCCGTCACCGCCATGGGGCCGGCCGATTACCTCAAGAAGATCCTGACCGCCCGGGTGTACGACGTGGCCGTCGAGTCTGCCCTGGAGCCGGCGCGCAACCTGAGCGAGCGCTTGCACAACACGGTGTTGCTCAAGCGCGAAGACCAGCAACCGGTCTTCAGCTTCAAGCTGCGAGGGGCCTACAACAAGATGGCGCACCTCACGCCGGAGCAGCTCAAAAAGGGCGTGATTTGCGCTTCGGCCGGCAACCACGCCCAAGGGGTGGCGCTGAGCGGGCGCAAACTGGGCACGCGGGCGGTGATCGTGATGCCGACCACCACGCCGCAAGTCAAGATCGATGCGGTGCGCGGCTTTGGTGGCGAAGTGGTTTTGCACGGCGAAAGCTACACCGACGCCTACAACCACGCGGTGCTGCTGCAAAAGAAGCAGGGGCTCACTTTTGTGCACCCCTTCGACGATCCGGACGTGATCGCCGGCCAAGGCACCATCGCCATGGAAATCCTGAGGCAGCTGCAGAGCCTGGGCTCCGACCACCTCGACGCGGTGTTCGTGGCCATCGGCGGCGGAGGCCTCATTTCTGGCGTGGCCAACTACATCAAGGCACTTCGCCCGGAGATCAAGGTGATCGGCGTTCAGATGAACGACTCCGACGCGATGATCCGTTCGGTGCGCGAGGGCGAACGAACCACGCTGGCCGACGTGGGCCTCTTCTCCGACGGCACCGCAGTGAAGCTGGTGGGGGAGGAAACCTTCCGCATTGCGCGCGGCCTGGTCGACGAGTTCATCACCGTGGACACCGATGCGGTGTGCGCCGCGATCAAGGACGTGTTCGTGGACACGCGCAGCATCGTGGAGCCCGCCGGGGCGCTGTCGGTGGCAGCCATCAAGCAGTATGTGGCCACGCACAAGACCCGTGGCCAGACCTATGCGGCGATCCTGTGTGGCGCCAACATGAACTTCGACCGCCTGCGCTTCGTGGCCGAGCGCGCCGAAGTGGGCGAGGAGCGCGAGGCGCTGTTTGCCGTGACCATCCCTGAAGAACGCGGCAGCTTCCGGCGCTTCTGCGAGCTCATTGGGGATTTGCCAGGCGGCCCGCGCAACGTGACCGAGTTCAACTACCGCATCCACGACGGCAGCAAGGCCCATGTGTTTGTGGGGCTCACCACGCAGGGAAAGGGCGAGTCCGCCAAGATCGCCAAAAACCTGATCAAGCACGGCTTCCAGACGCTGGACCTGACCCACGACGACCTGGCCAAGGAGCACATCCGCCACATGGTGGGCGGCCATTCGCCGCTGGCGCACGACGAACGCCTGCTGCGCTTCGTGTTCCCCGAGCGGCCAGGTGCCCTGCTGAAGTTCCTGAGCCTCATGCGGCCGGGCTGGAACATCAGCCTGTTCCACTACCGCAACCAGGGCGCCGACTACGGCCGCATTCTCGTGGGGCTGCAGGTGCCGGCCAAAGACCACAAGGCCTTCGACAAGTTTCTGGACACCCTGGGCTATCCCTGTGTGGAAGAGACCCACAACCCGGTGTACCGACTGTTCCTGCAGAGCTGAACCCGACCGATCGCGCCATGGCCCAAGAACCCATCTTCTCCCCGTTGACGAAACGTTCTGCGGCGTTGCCGGCCGATCTGAAGTTGCCCTCCGTTTCAGGTACCACCGACACCATGCTGGAATTTGCCTTGCGCCAGCGCCTGAGACCCGAAGGCCAGCAGGAGCACGCGCTGGGCCGCATGGAAACCCTGGTGCTGCAGTTGGCTCGTGCGCAGAACGGCATGTCGATCGAATTCGATCTGCTGGCATTTGACTCACCCCAACTGGTGGTGTTTGCGGCCGACCACGGCATCGCCGACGAGGGCATGTCTTCTTTGGCGCCGACCATGACCGAGCAAATGGTGATGCAGCTGCTGCGTGGCCAAGCGCCCGTGAACGCGTTGGCCGACATGCACGGGTTCGAGCTCACCGTGGTGGACGCGGGCATGGCCAAGCCGATCGCACCACCCAGCGACACCAAACAGCACGGCTCACTGCTGCTGCGCAAGATCGGCTACGGCACACGCAACCTGATGCTCGGACCGGCGATGTCCACCGCACAGGCCGTGTCGGCGGTACACGCCGGCATGGACGTGGTGCGCCACCTGCCGGGCAATGTGATTGCGCTGGGCGATGTCGGCGTGGCCAACTCGGTGAGCGCGGCAATGCTGCTGTCTCGCCTGTGCGGCGTGCCGCTGGTGGACGCCTTCGGCCGCGACGACACCGAGACCGGCAACCTCGACGACACACAGCACGTGAAGCGGGTGGAAAAACTCTCGGCGGCTGCCAGCAAACACCGCAACGCCCTTGGCCCCTTTGAGGCCCTAGCCGCGCTGGGCGGTTTCGAGATCGCCATGATGACCGGCGCCATGCTGCAGGCAGCCAGCGAACGCCGCGTGGTGCTGGTGGATGGGTATGTGGCGGGCGCCGCTGCCCTGGTGGCGCGCGGTCTGTGCCCCGATGTGGTGGATTACCTGGTGTTCACACACCGTGCGGCCGATGCCGGACACCGACTCTTGCTGATCCACATGCAAGCCCAGCCGCTGCTGGACATGGGGCTTCGCCTGGGTCAAGGCACCGGCGCTTTGCTGGCCTGGCCCATGTTGCTGGCCGCTCAGAGTTTGCTGGAACGCTAGGCAATCAACGACCGGGCGCCGCAGCGCTCTCGGGCAGCGTCAACTCAACCGTGGCGGGGCCGTCCATCGACGCCCCCAGGCGCACGGAGCGCCGAGAAACCGCCTGCAACACCAGACCACCTTCGAGCGAAGCCCCCACGCGGTAGGGGCGCGGCGGTTGGCCGTTGACGGCGATCAGCGCAGCGCCGCCTGCGGCGTTGGCAGCCACCACGCCCTGCAACTGGTACTGCGTGCCTGTGGCCACCGGCGCGTTGGGCGCGGCAGCCGCCACGGGCTGTGCACCCAGCACACGGGCAACAGCGAGCGAGTCCACCTGGATCGACGAGGGGGCAGCCACCGCCAGCGGTGTGACCGGTGAGCGGCCCAGCGCCTGCAAGGCCCAGTAGCCCGCGCTCAGGCCCGCTGCCAGCCACAAGGCACCTGCAACCAACGCCGGCCCCCGCCGGCTGGTGTTTTGCAGCGCCGCCGGACTTTCCATCAGAAAGCCGGAGTGACCGAACGCGGGTGCCTTTTTCATGCCCCGGATTATGATCGACCGAGCCCTGCGCACAAGGTGGGGCCACAGGCCTGAGCGTCCAGTTGCCAGGTCGCGTCAACACACCAGCGTTCGGGAGTTCGAATTGACACACCACAGCCTCCAGCCGCGCGACCTCGCGCCACGCACAGGGCAACCCTGGCGCTCCCTGCAGCGCGGTTTCACCCTGATCGAACTCATGGTGGTGTTGGTCATCATCGGCGTGCTGGCCGCGCTGATCGTTCCCAACGTGCTCGACCGCGCAGACGACGCGAGGGTGACCGCTGCCAAAACCGACGTGAACAACCTGATGCAGGCGCTCAAGCTCTACCGCCTGGACAACCAGCGTTACCCCACCGGCGAACAAGGCCTCAACGCGCTGGTGGCCAAGCCCACCACCGGCCCGATCCCGCCCAACTGGCGCCCCTACCTCGACAAACTCCCGGCCGACCCCTGGAGCCGTCCTTACCAATACCTCAACCCGGGCCTCAAGGGCGAAGTGGACGTGCTTTCGCTGGGCGCAGACGGCCAACCCGGGGGCGAAAGCCGCAACGCAGACGTGGGCAGTTGGCAATAAGGCTCGACATGCGGCGCAGCCTGGGCTTCACCCTGATCGAGCTGATGGTGGTGGTGGCTTTGGTGGCGCTGGCCACGGCCGGGGTCACGCTGTCGCTGCGCGATGACGGCTCCACTCGGCTTGAGCGTGAAGCCTTGCGCCTGTCAGCCCTGATCGAATCGGCGCGCGCGCAATCACGCACCAGCGGCCTGCCTGTCGTGTGGCGCAGCCTGCCGCAAGGCTTCGAATTTGTCGGCCTGCCGCCGCTTCGCAATGGCGCACCACCGCGCGACAGCTTGATCGGGCCGCGCCCGTGGCTCAGCCCCGACACCCTGGCCCAGGTGATCCAGCCCGCAGGCGCCCTGACGCTCGTGCTCGGCCCGGAGCCGCTCATTGCTGCGCAGCGCGTGGTGCTGCAGCAAGGCGACCGGCGCCTGACCCTGGCCACCGACGGCATCTCGGCCTTCGCCGTGGTGCCCGACGCACCGTGAAGGCATCGCGGGGGTTCACCTTGATCGAGGTGCTGGTGGCGCTCGCGGTGATCGCCATCACGCTGGCCGCCGGACTGCAGGCCACCGGTGCACTCACGCGCGCTGCCGTGCGCCAGAGTGACCAGTGGCTGGCCCAGATTTGCGCCGAAAACGAACTCACGCGCCTGCGGCTTCAACGGCAGCTGCCCGGCACCGGCGACAGCGAAATGCCGTGCGAACAAGCGGGCCGGCTGTTGCGCGTGCGCCTGGCGGTGCTGCCCACACCCAATCCCAACTTCCGGCGAATCGACGCGGTGGTGGAGGGCGATGTGGATGGCAACACGGTGCGCCTGTTGTCTCTCTCAACCATCATCGGGCGCTATTGATGAACAAGCGCCCCCGCTCCCGAGGCTTCACCCTCATCGAGCTGCTGGTCGCCATCGCCGTGATGGCCATGCTGGCGTTGCTGAGCTGGCGCTCGATCGACGGCATGTCGCGCACTCAGACCATCACACAGGAACGCTCTGATGGGCTGCTGCGGCTTCAGTCGGCGGTGGGGCAGTGGGTCGCCGATCTGGACGCGGTGCTCGACACCGGCGAGGTCACGCCGGTGGACTTCAATGGCCAGACGCTGCGCCTGACCCGCCGCGACAGTGCCGAATCGGGCCTGGACAGCCGCGGCGTGCGGGTGGTGGCCTGGGCGCTGCTGCCCTCGGCCAGCGGCGGGCAATGGACGCGGTGGCAGTCGGGCCCGTTGCTGCAGCGCGACGAACTCGCCCGCGCCTGGCAACGCGCGGCCGACTGGGGCCGCGGCGCCGGCTCATCCCCGGCCAGCACCAACAACCTGGGCGCCGACAGCGCGCTGGCCATCATCGCCATCGACCAGTGGCAGATCTTCTACCACCGGGGTGAAACCTGGGGTAACCCGCTGTCCTCCGTGGGCACCGAAGGCGCCGAGCCCGGTGGCGCCCCCGCCAGCAGCATGCCCAACGGTGTGCGCCTGCAACTGACCCTCTCGGGCCGCCAGGGCCTCACCGGCACGCTGCTGCGCGACTGGGTGCGCCCCACGCTGGAGGCTGGTCGATGAAATGGCCCCCACGCTCCGCCGCTGCGCGGGTCGCTGCCCCCCGAGGGGGCTGTTTCACCTTGGGGCGGCCCAGCGGCGAAACCTCGCCTCCACGCTCGGGCCAGCGTGGCGCGGCGTTGCTGCTGGCCATGCTCACCGTCACGCTGGTGGCCACGCTGGCGTCGGCTGCGTTGTGGCAGCAATGGCGCTCCACCGAGGTCGAGCAGGCCGAGCGCCAGCGTGTGCAGGCGGGCTGGATCCTGACCGGGGCGCTGGACTGGGCTCGCCTCATCTTGCGCGAAGACGCACGCAGCAACCAGAACAGCGGCAACGCCGATCACCTGGGCGAGCCGTGGGCGCTGCCACTGGAAGAGGCGCGCTTATCGAGCTTTCTGGCCGCCGACAAAAGCAACAACGCCGACAACACCCTGGAGGCGTTTCTCTCCGGCGAGATGATCGACATGCAGTCGCGCCTGAATTTCAACAACCTGGTGCGCACCACCGGAGGCGGCGCGGCGGCCAAGGCGGAAATGTCCGAGGTCGATCTGCGCGCTTTCAGCAAACTCTTCGAACAACTCGGCCTGCCCCTGGCCGAGCTCACCAACGCCGCGGCCGAACTGCGCAACACCACCCAGCTGGCCCTGACCGACCCCCTGCCCTCGCGCTCGGCATTGCTGCCGCGCAAGCTCTCGCACCTGGGCTGGCTGGGCATCAGCCGCGCGAGCCTGGCCACGCTGGAGCCTCACGTTGCGGTGTTGCCCGAGCGCTCCAGCCTCAACCTCAACACTGCCAGCCCGCAGGCGATCTACGCCAGCCTGCCCGGTCTGGACATGGCCCAGGCCCGCCAGGTGGTGGCCGCGCGCGAACGCAATCCGTTCAAGAACCTCGGCGACGTCACCCAGGCCGTGCCCGCCACCGCCGGCAAGCTCAACGAAGACGCCCATGGCACGCGCAGCCGCTACTTCGAGGTTCGCGGCCGCCTGCGGCTGGAGAACGCCGTGATCGAAGAACGCTCATTGGTCGTGCGCAACAACCTCGACGTGCGCGTGAGCTGGCGCGAGCGCTTCGCTCAACCCGGCGCGCGTCCCTGACGCGCAGCCCCAACAAACGCCACCTTTCCACCCGCAACTTTTTGACTACACGTCACGCAGCCTCTCTAGAATGGGGCGATCAGTGGCTTTGCGCCACGCACCACGCCCCAATGTGCTGATCCTCACCCCCTCGGATTTTTCCGTCTCCACCCCCACGCCCGCCTCGGCCCTGTTCGATTGGGCGACTTCGGGCAATGGTCAGCAGATCAATGACCTCGGCCAATGCGCTGCGTCGCTGTTGCCCCGTGACGAAGAGGTGGTGCTGGTGCTGCCGCCGCGCAACGTGTCGTGGCACCGCGTGGCGCTGCCCAAGGTGGCGTCGACCCGTTTGCGCGCCGCGCTGGAAGGCCTGCTCGAAGATCGCTTGCTGGCCGACGTGAGCGAGCTGCATTTCGCGCTGGAACCTGGCGGCAAATCGGGCCAGGCGGTGTGGGTGGCGGTGTGCCAGAAGACCTGGCTGCGCAGCTGGCTGCAGATCCTGGAGGGCGCGGGTCGACCGGTCACGCGCATCGTGCCGGCGATGTGGCCGCTGGTGCAGTCCGAGGCGCCCGTGGCGTCCGCAGGCGCTTCGCGCAGCTTCGAACTCGACATTCCTTCCACCATCCATTGGGCCCACGCCGAAAGCGGCCAGGTCTGGCTGGGCAGCTCCAGCGTGCTCGGCGTGAGCAGCACGCCGCTGCTGGAAGCCACCAGCGGCGCTGGCGGCAGTGCGAGTGTGGCCGCCGTCACCGCGCTCATGCCCCCATCGCCCGACGCGCTGGGCGAGTCCGCCGAATACGACATCTGGCTGGCCGACCCCAGCGTGGCCACGGTGGCCGAACGCATCCTGGGCCAGCGCTTCGAGCTCGTGGCCCAACCCCAGTGGCTGTTGCGCTGCTCGCAATCCGACTGGAATCTGGCGCAGTTCGACCTGAGCCTGTCGGCCAGCGCGCGCCGCGGTCAACGTTTGCGGCGCAGCTTGCGGCAATGGCGCAGTGCGCCGGCTTGGCGCCCCGCGCGCTGGGGTCTGGCGGCGCTGGTGGGCGTGCAACTGGTCGGACTCAACGCCGCAGCGTGGCATGAGAACAGCGCCTTGCGAACCAAACAGCAGGCGGTGCAGCAGACCCTTCAGCAAACGTTTCCACAGGTCACCCTGGTGCTCGATGCCCCGGTGCAAATGCAACGCGAGCTGGTTCGCCTGCAACAGGCTGCGGGCGCCCTGTCGCTGGGCGATCTCGAAACCATCCTCGGCGCGATCGATCAGGCATCGGGTGGCGAAAACCTGCTGCCCAGCTCGGTCAACTACACACCCGGCGACGGACGATTCGCCGGTTGGCGCGCCACCGAAGACCAGGTGCGCGCCCTGCAACAAACCCTGGAGCGTGCCGGCTGGCGCGTGCGCTTCGACGGCAACGAACTGGCCATGAGCCCTCCCGCACCCTGATCCCCATGGCAACCCTTCAACGCTCCCCCTCTGCCAGCGCCTCGCTCTCCCGCATCACTGCGCCGCTCTCCAGTGCGCTGGACCGACTCTCGCCCCGCGAACGCCAGGCCGTACTGATCGCTGTGTGGGCCGTGGGCCTGGTCCTGCTGTGGTGGCTGGCGGTGGGGCCAGCCCTGGCCACGCTGCGCGAGGCGCCAGCGCGCCATGCCCGGCTCGACGCCCAGCTCAGCCAGATGCAGCGCATGGCGGCCACGGCCAGCGCGCTGCGCGGCGAGGCCACTGCTCAGGCACCGGGGCGCGACCAGGTGTTGCGCGCGCTGGAAGCCGCCACCGTGTCCATGGGACCCACCGCACAGCTCTCGGTGCTGGGCGACCGCGCCACCGCCACACTGCGCGGCACTCCGCCCGCTGCGCTGGCGCAATGGCTGGCGCAGGTGCGCATCAATGCGCGGCTGCTCCCGCTGGAAACCCAGCTCACCCGGGACCCCGCCACCTCGGGCTGGAACGGCACCGTGGTGCTCTCCGGCCCCGGTCTGGCCGGGGGCGGCTGAACCATGAACGCGCGCTGGCCCTCTCGCCTGGCCTGGACAGGCGCCGTCCTCGGACTGCTGTCGGCGCTGCTCGTTTTCGCCCCCGCGCGCTGGCTGGCCAGTTACATCAACGCGGCCACCGCCGACCAGCTCCAGCTGGTCAACGCGCGCGGCACCGTCTGGCGTGGCCAGGCCGACCTCATGTTCACCGGCGGCCAGGGCAGCCAGACCCGGACCACGCTGCCACAGGGTGTGCAGTGGCGGATCTCACCCACCCTGGTGTCTGGCCTGCCCGCGATGGCGCTGCGGCTGATGGCTCCCTGCTGCACGGTTCAGCCGGTGGAGCTGACCGCCCGACCCCGGCTGGGCGGGGCCGAAGTGCGCCTGGCGGCTTTCAGCAGCCGCTGGCCTGCCGAGCTGCTGACCGGCCTGGGCACCCCCTGGAACACCTTGCGCATGGAAGGTCAGCTCAGCACGCAGACCGAGGGCCTCACCCTGCGTTGGGACAGCGGGCGCGCCAGCATGCAGGGCGAGCTGGCGGTGGAGGCGCAGGACATGGCTTCGCGCCTGTCCACGCTGCGCCCCTTGGGCAGCTACCGCATGGACGTGCGCGCCGAAGCCGACGGCAACACCACCACCCTGGCGCTGAAGACGCTCAGTGGGCGTCTGCAACTGCAGGGGCAAGGCCAGTGGGTGGGCGGGCGGCTGCGCTTCAAGGGGGTGGCTGAAGCAGCCCCCGACAGCGAACCTGCCTTGAACAACCTGCTCAACATCATCGGACGCCGGCAAGGCCCGCGTTCGCTGCTGAACATCGGCTGACATCTCCCATGTCGCAGCCCTTCACTTACCCTTACGATCGCGCCATGAAACCGAACCCCACCCGCGCCGACCTCGCCCGGACCCTGCGCCGCGGCAAGACCCCGACGGCACTCGCGCTGGCCACCATGATGGTGTTCGGTCTGTGGACCGGCGCTCCAGCCCAGGCACAGAACCGCATCGCCGAGCCGGTCACGCTCAACTTCGTGGCGGCCGACATCGAGTCGGTGGCGCGCACCATGGCCACCATCACCGGGCGCAACGTGGTGGTCGATCCGCGTGTCAAGGGCACGGTCAACCTGGCCACCGAGCGCCCCGTGTCGCCCACCGCCGCGCTGAACCAGTTCGCCGCCGTGCTGCGGTTGCAGGGCTTCTCCATCGTCGACACCGGCGGTCTTTACAAGATCGTGCCCGAGGCCGACGCCAAACTACAAGGCAACGTGGTCAACGCGGGTTCGGTCAATGCGCTGCCCACTTCCAACCAGGTCGTCACGCAGATCTTTCGCCTCAACCACGAGTCGGCCAACAACCTTGTGCCCGTGCTGCGCCCCCTGATCGGGCCGAACAACACCATCAACGTGAACCCCGGCAACAACTCGCTGGTGATCACCGACTACGCTGACAACCTGCAACGCATCGGCCGCATCATCACCGCGCTGGACGTGGCGGGCGCGACCGACGTGGAGATCATTCCGCTGCAACACGCAGTGGCTGCCGACCTCGCCGCGCTGGTGGCGCGCCTGATCGATCCGGCCGTGGCCGCAGGCGGTGCCGGACAAACCGATGCCTCGTACAAGACCACACTCGTGGCCGAGCCGCGCAGCAATAGCCTGGTGCTGCGCGCGGCCAACCCGGCGCGCCTGGCGCTGGTGCGCAACCTCGTGGCCCGGCTCGACCAACCGTCGTCGGCCAACGTCAGCGGCAACATTCATGTGGTCTACCTGAAAAACGCCGACGCCGTGGCGCTGGCCTCCACGCTGCGCGCCGCGCTCGCGGGCGAGTCGGGCGCGTCCGGCGGCACCGGCGGTGCCGGTGGGCTGGCCACTGCGGGTCGCCCCATCACCGTGGCCGGCGCGAGTCCGGCCAGCACGCCGGTGGCCGCGAGCGCACAGCCATCCACCGGCGGCCAGATCCAGGCCGACCCGGCCACCAACTCGCTCATCATCACCGCGCCCGAGCCGCAATACCGGCAACTCCGCGCCGTGATCGACCAGCTCGACTCGCGCCGAGCGCAGGTGTACGTGGAGAGCCTGATTGCCGAGGTCAACGCCGACAAGGCCGCCGAGTTCGGCATCCAGTGGCAGGGCGCGCTGGGCAAGTCGGGCAACACGCTCATCGGCCTGATGGGCACCAACTTCGGCTCCGGCGGGCAGAACATCATCGACCTGGCCAGCGGCAACGCCACGCCCACACCTGGCCTCAACGTCGGTGTGGCGCGCCAGACCAATGGGGTGTACGTGCTGGGTTTCCTCGCGCGCTTCCTGCAGCAAAACGGTGAAGGCAACATCCTCTCGACCCCCAACCTGCTCACGCTGGACAACGAAGAGGCCAAGATCGTGATCGGCCAGAACGTGCCCTTCGTCACCGGCCAGTTCACCAACACCGGCAGCAACAACGGTTCGGTCAACCCGTTCCAGACCATCGAGCGCAAGGACGTGGGCCTGACGCTGCGCGTGAAGCCCCAGATCAGCGAAAACGGCACGATCAAGATGACCATCTTCCAGGAGGTCAGCAGCGTGCAGGGGTCGTCGGTCAACTCCGCCTCGGGCCTGATCACCAACAAGCGCTCCATTGAATCCACCGTGCTGGTGGACGACGGCGCCATCGTGGTGCTGGGTGGCCTGTTGCAAGATGAGTTCACGGCCAACCAGGACAAGGTGCCCGGTTTGGGCGATGTGCCCTTGTTCGGCAACCTCTTCCGCAGCGAGAGCCGCTCGCGCCGCAAGACCAACCTCATGGTCTTCCTGCGGCCGGTGGTGGTGCGCGATGCGCGTGCCACCAGCAGCCTGGCGCTGGACCGCTACGAACTCATGCGCTCGGTGCAACAGGACTCGCAACCCCAACCCAGCGGCGTGCTCGGCATCAACGAGGCGCCGGTCATGCCGGCCCCGCTGTCGCCCAGCACCATGACGCTCACGCCGCAGGCGCCCTCGCTGGCCAACCCGCAATCGTCACCCCCGCTGAACCCACCGGCGGTGCCGGCTGCCCCCGCAGCCCCGGCGAAGTGAGGCCCGGGCCGTGAAGTACCCGCTGCCCTACGCCTTCGCGCGTGAACACCTCTGGCTGATCGAAGACGACGGCGCCACGCAAACCCTGCTGGGCAGCAGCACGCCGGCCACCGACACCGCCGCCCAGACCCGCCGCCTCTCGGCCCTGTCGGAAATCCTGCGCTGCCACCCGGTGCAGGGCCTGCACTGGGAAGACGGCGAGAGCTTGAAGCAGCGCATCAGCGTGGCCTATTCGCAAGGCGAGTCGAGCGCGGCCGCCGTGGTGAGCGAGGTGCAGGGCGACGCCGACCTCAGCCGCATGATGCAGGAGCTGCCCGCCATTGAAGACTTGCTGGAGACGGCCGACGACGCGCCCATCATCCGCATGCTCAACGCCCTGCTCACGCAGGCCGCGCGCGACGGCGCCAGCGACATCCACATCGAACCGTTTGAACGCACCTCCAGCGTGCGCTTCCGGGTGGACGGCACGCTGCGTGAGGTGGTGCAACCCAACCGCGCCCTGCACGCCGCGCTCATCTCGCGCCTGAAGATCATGGCCGAGCTCGACATCTCCGAGAAACGCCTGCCGCAGGACGGCCGCATCTCGCTGCGCATCGGCACCCGCGCGGTGGACGTGCGGGTGTCCACCCTGCCCAGCGCGCACGGCGAGCGAGCCGTGCTGCGCCTGCTCGACAAGAGCGAGAGCAAGCTCAGCCTCGAATCGGTGGGCATGCAGGGCGATGTGCTGGCGCGATTCCGCAAGCTCATCGGCCAGCCGCACGGCATCATCCTGGTGACCGGCCCCACCGGCTCGGGCAAGACCACCACGCTCTACGCCGGCCTGCAGCGGCTGGACGCGAGCACGCAGAACATCATGACGGTGGAAGACCCGATCGAATACGAGCTGCCCGGCGTGGGCCAGACGCAGGTGAACGCGCGCATCGACCTCACCTTTGCCAAGGCGCTGCGTGCCATCCTGCGGCAGGACCCCGACGTGATCATGATCGGCGAGATCCGCGACTTTGAAACCGCGCAGATCGCCATCCAGGCCTCGCTCACCGGCCACCTGGTGCTGGCCACGCTGCACACCAACGACGCGCCCAGCGCCGTGACCCGGCTCACCGACATGGGCGTGGAGCCCTTCCTGCTGAGCTCGTCCCTGCTGGGCGTGCTGGCGCAGCGGCTGGTGCGCAAACTCTGCGTGCACTGCCGCCGCCAGGACGACAAGGGCCTGTGGCACCCGGTGGGCTGCGAGCACTGCAACCACAGCGGCTACAAGGGCCGCACCGGCATCTACGAGCTGATGGTGGCCGACGACAAGATCCGCGCACTGATCCACAACCGCGCCGCTGAAAGCAAGATCTTCGTGGCCGCTGAAGCCGCTGGTTTGCAGTCGATGCGGGCGGACGGGCAACGTTTGATCGACGCGGGGATCACGTCGCCTGAAGAAGTCATGTCCGTCACCCGGGACTGACATGCCCGCCTACACCTTCGAAGCCCTCGACGCCCAGGGCGCCACCCAAAAAGGGCTGATCGACGCCGACACGGCGCGCTCCGCGCGCAGCCTGTTGCGCGCGCGCGCGCTGGTACCGCTGTTGGTGGAGCCGGCCACGGGCGGCGGCACCAACGTCAAGGGCAGCGGGCTCAACATCACGCTGTGGGGTGGACGCGTGTTCAGCGCCACCACGCTGGCGGTGTGGACGCGCCAGATCGCGGGTCTCGTGGCAGCCGGGCTGCCCTTGGAGCGCGCGCTCTCCGCCCTGACAGAAGAGGCCGAAGACGACAAGCAGCGCAACCTCATGGCCTCGCTGCGCTCCGAAGTCAACGCGGGTTCACCGTTTGCACAGGCACTGAGCCAGCACCCGCGCGAGTTCTCGTCCATTTACACCTCGGTGATCGCCGCTGGCGAACAGAGCGGGCAACTGGGCACGGTCCTGGAACGCCTGGCCGACGACCTGGAAGCGCGCGAAGCCCTCAAGAACAAGCTGGTGGCCGCCTCGCTCTACCCCGCCATCGTCACGTTGGTGGCGATCGTGATCGTGGTGTTTCTGGTGTCCTACGTGGTGCCGCAGGTGGCCAGCGTGTTCGCCGGCAGCAAGCGCGCCCTGCCGGTGCTCACCGTGATGATGCTGGGCCTGAGCGACTTCGTGCGCAGCTACGGCTGGCTGATGCTGGGTGCCTTGGTGCTCGGCAGCGGTGCGCTGGTGATGGCACGGCGCAACGAAGCGCTGCGCCTGCGCATGGACGCGGCCTGGCTGCGCCTGCCCCTGGTGGGCAGGCTGGCGCGCGGCTTCAACGCTGCGCGTTTTGCCGCCACGCTGGCCATGCTCGCGGCTGCCGGCGTGCCCATTCTCCGGGCGCTGCAAACCGCCGCCGAGACCCTGAACAACCAGGCCATGCGCGCCGATGCGATGGACGCGCTGGTGCTGGTGCGCGAAGGTGCACCGCTGGCCTCTGCACTGGCCAGCAAGAAGCGTTTTCCGCCGCTGGTGTCGATGTTTGCCCGCCTGGGCGAACAAACCGGCCAGCTGCCCGCCATGCTGGATCGCGCTGCCGAACAACTCGGCGCCGAGGTGCAGCGCCGCGCGATGCACATGGCCACCATCCTGGAGCCGCTGCTGATCGTGGGCATGGGCGTGGTGGTGATGCTGATCGTGCTCGCGGTGCTGATGCCGATCATTCAGCTGAATCAACTGGTGACCTGAACATGGGCGTGACCTTGGAAGGCAAACTCGTTGTTGCCATTTCTTCCCGTGCCCTGTTCGACTTTGAAGAAGAGAACCGGCTCTTTGAAACCGGGGACGACCGCGCTTACATGAAGCTGCAGCTGGAGCGGCTGGACACACCCGCCCAACCCGGCGTGGCGTTCTCGCTGGTGCACAAGCTGCTCGCCTTCAACGACGCCGACGCCCAGCGCGTCGAGGTGGTGATCCTCTCGCGCAACGACCCGGTGTCGGGCATGCGCGTGTTCCGCTCAGCCCAACACTACGGGCTGCCCATCCAGCGCGGCAGCTTCACGCGCGGCCAACCGCCGTGGCGCTATTTGCGCCCGCTGCGCGCCAACCTGTTTCTCTCCACCCACCTGGCCGACGTGCGCGCCGCACTCGATGCCGGCGTGCCCGCCGCGCAGGTGTACCCGCACTCGGTGCACGCCAGCGACGCGCATCCGCACGAGGTGCGCATCGCCTTCGACGGCGACGCCGTGCTGTTTTCCGACGAAGCCGAGCGGGTCTACCAGGCGCAAGGCCTCTCGGCCTTTCAGGAACACGAAGCCAGCAAGGCCGGCCTGCCGCTGGCCGGCGGCCCGTTCAAACCCTTGCTCGAAGCCCTGCACCGCCTGCAGAGCGAAGGCACGCCGCTCATGCGCGTGCGCACTGCGCTGGTGACCGCACGCAGCGCCCCGGCGCACGAGCGCGCGATCCGTACGCTGATGAACTGGAACATCGAGGTGGACGAAGCCATGTTCCTCGGCGGTCTGCCCAAGGGCGAGTTCCTGCGGGAGTTCGAGCCCGACTTTTTCTTTGACGACCAGACCGGTCACATCGAGTCCGCCTCGATGCACGTCCCCGCGGGCCACGTCGCCAGCGGCATCTCCAATCCCTGATCCCCAACCCTTGAGGTCACCATGACCCTGAGCGACAAATTCCAGAGCTTCCGCGTGTTTGCACGCAAGGTGGGCCGCCTCACCCTGCCCTACTTCCAGTCGGAAGAAAAGTGGAAGGCACGCGCACTGCTCGTGGCCATCGTGGCGCTCAACCTCGCCTCGGTCTACATGCTGGTGCTGCTCAACGAGTGGAACCGCGTGTTCTACGACGCGCTGCAAAACAAGGACGCAGCGGTGTTCTGGCGCGAGCTCGGTCGCTTCACGTATCTGGCCTTCGGTTTCATCATCATCGCGGTCTACCGCTTCTACCTCACGCAGTTGCTCGAGATGCGCTGGCGTGCCTGGATGACCGGCCACTACCTCGACCGCTGGTTGTCCAACAAGGCCTTCTACCACCTCGAACTCGCGCGCTTTGCGCGCGGCGAAGACGCGCCGCCCGACAACCCGGACCAGCGCATCGCCGAAGACATGAACCTCTTCACCAGCTACACGGTGAGCCTGACCATGGGCCTGCTCAACGCGGTGGTCACGCTGGTGAGTTTTGTCGGCATCCTGTGGGCGCTCTCAGGCAGCTTCGCGTTCTCGTTCAACGGCAGCGAATACAACATCCCCGGCTTCATGGTGTGGATGGCGGTGCTCTACTGCGCGCTCGGCAGCGTGATCACTCACTACCTGGGCCGCTCGCAGATCGCGCTCAATTTCAAGCAGCAGCGCTTTGAGGCCGACTTCCGCCACCACCTGGTGCGCGTGCGCGAGTACAGCGAATCGATCGCGCTGGACCGGGGAGAACCGGTGGAGCGCCAGCAACTCGGCGGGCGCTTCGGCGCCGTCATCGGCAACTACCTCAAGCTCATCAACGCACAGAAACGCCTGACCTGGTTCACCGTGGGTTTCGGCCAGGCCGCCGTGGTGTTCCCCTTCATCGTGGCCGCGCCGCGCTTCTTCAGCGGTGCGATCCAGCTCGGTGAACTGATCCAGATTTCATCGGCCTTCGGCCGCGTGCAGGACTCGCTCTCGTGGTTCGTCGACAACTACAGCAGCCTGGCCGCCTGGCGCGCCACCACCGACCGCATCACCAGTTTTGAAGAAAGCTTCCAGGCGCTGGAGGCCTCCGAACACATCGCCGCGCCGCTGCCCAACGCAGACGATGCGCTGGCCATCGACAACCTGCAGCTCGCCTTGCCGGGCGGATTGCCGCTGCTGGCGGTGCACGGCCTGCAGGTGTCACCGGGCGACACGGTGCTGGTCAAAGGGCCCTCGGGCAGCGGAAAGTCCACCCTGTTCCGGGGCCTGGCCGGCATCTGGCCCTGGGCGCAGCGCACCCTGCGCACACCGGCGGGCTTCGCCGACAAGGTGATGTTCTTGCCGCAGCGCCCCTACTTCCCCCTGGGCTCGCTGCGCGACGCCCTGGCCTACCCCGAGCCCGCCGGGCGTTACAGCGACGCCGAGCTGCAACAAGCCTTGACGGACGCGCTGCTGCCCGACCTGAGCACCCGGCTGGACGAACAGGACGCCTGGGGCCAGAAACTCTCGGGCGGCGAACAACAACGCCTGGCCATTGCCCGCGCCATGCTCAAGAAGCCCCGCTGGTTGTTCGTGGACGAAGCCACCAGCGCGCTGGACGAAGCCGCCGAGGCTACGCTGTACGCGCGACTGCAAGCGCTGGTGAAAGCGAGCAACGGCGCCCTGGTGTCCATTGCCCACCGGCCCGGGGTGGCTGAGTTTCACCGGACACAGTGGACATTCACGCCGGATGCGACGGGCGATGCGCGTTACAAGCTGGTGGCTTCGCCCACGTAACGCTCCCACCCTCGCGCCCGCAGTTCACAAGCCGGGCAGGTGCCGCACCCATAGCCCCAGGCATGGCGGTGCTCGCGGTCGCCGAGGTAGCAGGTGTGGGTGAGTTCCACGATCAGGTCCACCAGGGCTTGGCCGCCCAGGCTTTCGGCCAGGCGCCAGGTGGCGGCCTTGTCGATCCACATGAGCGGGGTGTCGATGAGGAAGCGGTGGTCCATGCCCAGCGAGAGCGCCACTTGCAGCGCTTTCATGGTGTCGTCGCGGCAGTCGGGGTAGCCTGAAAAATCGGTTTCACAGACGCCGGTGACGATGACCTGGATGCCGCGGCGGTAAGCGAGTGCCGCAGCGAGCGTGAGGAACAGCAGGTTGCGACCGGGCACGAAGGTGTTGGGCAGGCCGCTCTCTTCCATGCGAAAGGCCATGTCGCGGGTGAGCGAGGTTTCGCTGACCTTGCCGAGCACCGCGAGATCGAGCACGTGGTCTTCGCCCAGGCGATCGGCCCACTGCGGAAATCGCTCGCGCAGTTCGCGCAGCACCACGGGACGGGCCTGCAGCTCGACGCTATGGCGTTGGCCGTAGTCGAAGCCCAGGGTTTCGACGCGCGGAAAGCGTTCGAGCGCGTGGGCCAGGCAGGTGGTGGAGTCTTGCCCGCCGGAGAACAGCACCAGGGCGCTGGTGTGGTGGGGGGTGTTGTGAGCGGTGGCGGTGGTCATGGGCGCGATGGTAGCGCCCGGTCGTTCACGGCACGCGTTCGGAGCGCACGCCCGCGTGGTCGCGGCTGGTGGCCAGCATGCGGATGAGCGCGCGGTTGGCTTGCTCCAGGCTCACGTCGTTGCGGTCGCACACCGCGTTCAGGCGGTGCAGCTGGTTGGGTTCACCCTGCGCGCGGGCCACGTCCAGCAGCGGGTGGTAGGGCCCATCGTGGCGCAGCACGGCGTCGTACAGGCGACCGGAGAGCGGCAGCTTGTGCAGCAGCTCGGCCAGCGGCGCGTGCAGCAGTTTGTCGAGGTGGGCGAACAGCGCGGTGGTGTAGACCTCCAGCCGCAGGTTGTCTTCAGACCCGGTGGCCAGCAGGTGCTGCGCCAGGCGCGCGCGCATGACCATGGCTGCGCGCACGGGTTGCAGGTCGTTGTCGGTTTCGCTGCCGGGCGCTTGTTCAAACAACCAGCGGCCGAGTTCGCGAAAGCCCAGCATCATGAGGGCGTGGCGCAGCGAGCCGATTTCGTGGCGGCCACCGTAGGCGGCCGAGTTCACCAGCATCAGGATGCGGTAAACCAACACCGGGTCCTGCCGCACGAGCCGCTCCAGGCGTTCGAGCGAGCAGTCGTCGTCGATGGCCTGCAAGATCTGGCGGATCACGCGCGGGTCGCACGACACCGGCTGGTGGCGGTGGGCGAGCAATACATCGGCGTCGGGCCAGCCCAGCAAGCCCCAGGCACCCGAGTCGTCCAACAGGTGGCGCGCCAGGGTTTGGGTTTGCACCCCTTGATAAAGCTGCCCGGGTGGCAGGCCCTGGCTGCGTTGGTGCAGCCCAGGGGTGGACTGGGCTTGCAGGATGTCGGCAGCCTCTTGCGGACTGAGTTGCAGCAGGTTGCGCACATCGAATCCGACGGCGGGGCCTTGCCGCAGCGATTGCAGGTCAGTGTGGCGAACGAGGCGGTGCCCGCGACGGTTGGCCACCGACAGGGCGGCCAGGCTCTCGGGCGCTTCAAACGGAGCGGCGGGGACTTCCAGCCAGGTGTTGTGCACTGGCGCGCAGGCCAGCGCCTGTTGCAGCAGCCGGGGCGAATCGATGGCAATGACGAGCACCGGTGCGCTCTCGGGCCAGTCGTCGCCCAGCGCCTGCATGAGGTGCGAAGCATCGACCGCGGCAGCGTGGATGGGATGCACGCACAGCCGCACCGCGGCCAGCTGGCGTTCGCGGTTCCACACCGGCTCGTAGCCGAGGGCCAGGCTGTCCAGAACGGTGTGGCTCAACATGGGTTCGCGTTCAATTGATCACCTGGAACAAGGAGAGGCGCTGCACCTGCGCATACGACTTGAGGGCGGCTTCCAGGCCCAGCTCCATCGTCTTGAAGTCGGACAGTCCCTTGACCATGTCCAGGTCCACCAGGCGGGAGTTCTCGGTCTTGAGGTCGACGCTGCGGTCTTCCATCAGGGTGTCGAGCGAGTCACCGCGGTTGAGCCATTCGCCGGCACGGCCACGGGCGAGCAACACGCGGTCGTGGCCGGCGTCGAGCTCGGTGATGGTGCGCGCGAGCTCCTGGGTGCGGTGGGCGCCGTTGTTGGCCCCGGTGTAGCGCAAGGCTGCGATGGCGTCCTCCACCACGCTGAAGATGTCGGTGTTGGTGCTGGGCACCAGGTCGATCTGGTCGCCCGCGGCGGGTTGGCCATTCATCTGCAGCGACTGGCCGTCGAATTCGATGGTCATGCCTTTGGTGTAAGGCACGCTGGTCTGGCCAGGCATGGGGTTGGCGGCCGGCGTGGTGACGTTGGTCACGGTGTACTGCATGACACCGGCCACGTTGGCGAAGTCAATGCGGTAGTCGTCGCCGGTGAGCGCGGTCGGGTCGGTGACCTCGCCCACGCTGGTGCTCACGGTGCCGGTGTTGGCGGTGTCCAGGCTGAGCGTGAAGCTGCCATTGCCCTGGGGCACGCGCATCCAGATGGCGTTGCCATCGAGCGCCTGCGGCAGCGAGGTGTTGCCCGCGGCGGCCTGGCCGCGCTGGCCGTTGAATTGCACGCCGTTGCCGCTCGGGTCGTAGAGATCCACAAACGGGGTGGCCGAGCCGCCCAGGCCACCGAAGAGCGTGCGCCCCGAGTTGTCCTTGAGGTTGGCCACCGAAATCAGTTGTTCGCGCAGGCCTTCGAGCTGGCGCGCGATGTCTTCGCGTTCGCTCGGCCCGTAGGTGGCGTTGCCGGCACCCACCAGCAGGTCGCGCACTTTCTGGATGATCTCGCCGGATTCGGCCAGACCGCTTTCGGCCTGCTGGAGGCTGCTGCGGGCGGTGTCCAGCGAGCGCAGGTCGGCCTGCGTGCGGGACAAGCGGTTCTGCGCGGTTTCGGCCAGCGTGGCGGCCACCGGGTCGTCGCTGGGTTTCATCACCCGCTTGCCGGTGGTGATCTTTTCCTGGTGGGCCGCCAGCTCGGCCTGGCGGCGCGCGAGCAGGCTCACGGTGTTGTCGTAGCTGTTGGCGGTGGAAACGCGCATGGTGGATTCCTGTCAGGCTGGCGAACGGGCTTCAACGGCCCACGGTCGCCAGCAGGCTGTCGAAGGTGCTTTGTGCAATCTGCAGAAACTTGGCCGAGGCCTGGTAGGCCTGCTGGTACTGCAGCAGGCGCGCGGCCTCTTCGTCCAGGTTCACGCCCGACACGTTGGTGCGCGCGGTCTCGGCCGCCGTGGCGATCTGGCCCGAGAACTCGGTGGCGAACTTCGCGCCCTGCACGCGGGTGCCGACGTCGGAGAACAGGCTCACATACCCGTCAGCCAGGGCCACTCCCTCAAAGGTGGGGCGGTCGCGCAAGGCCAGCACGGCGCTGGCGTTGCCGGCGTTCTGCGCAATGGAGCCCGGGGGCGCCGGGTCAACGCTGAAGGTGTCGCCGGCGGACGGGCTGCCGCGCAGCGTCAGGCTCCAGCCGTTGAGCACGATGGCTTCTCCGGGCTTGAAGTTGTAGCTGGCGGGTGGTCCCACGTTGTCGGGCGGTGGGTTGCCGGGGCCCAGGCCGGTGGCGACATAGGTGCCGTTGGCCTGGAAGGTCAGGGTCACCGGCGCAGTGAGGCTGGCCGAGTTGGACACGGCGTACAGGCTCTCCACGCTCAGGCCGCCGGCGTTGCTCGCGCCGGGCGTGACCATCACCGGGCTGGCCGCGGCCAGGCGGTCGGGGGAACCGATGGCCACCTGCAGGTTGCGCGCGGCGGCCTCGAACGGCCGGATCAGGATGCGGTCGCCCGCGGCGGCGGCGCCGGAGTCGATGTTGAACGTCAGACCGTCCTTGTTGAAGGCGGTGGGCGGCACGGCAAACGAGGTGCTGTCACCGTCGGACAAACGCACCACGCTCACGCTGCCGGCGGAAAAGCGCATCTCGTAATCCGACGCCATCAGCGCGGCCGGGTCGTTCACGCTGGCGCTCGCCTGCGCGGTGCCGCCGTTGGCCGGGTTGTTCTTGCCCAGGGCGGCTGCGGGCGGAATGAAGAAGTCCTGACCCGGGTTGCCTTGCAGGTCCACACCGAGCGCGTGCTGGTTGTTCACCGTGGTGGCCGAGGCCAGAGCAAGGCGACCCAGCTGGTTCTGCACCGCGGTGAGGTCCTTGTTCAGGAAGTTCATCAGACCCGAGAGCTCGCCACCGCCCAGCGTGGCGTCGGCCAGCGGTGAGGCCACACCGCCCTGCACAAACGACAAGGCGATGCGCGAGTTGTCGGCCGGGTCGGGGTTCACCGCGAGCCGGTTGGCGCTCTGCCCCAGCACCAGCGGCTGGCTGCCCGCCACGAACACGCTCACCGAGCCGTCCTTGTTGGGCACCGTGCTGGTCTGGATGTGTTTGCTGAGTTCGCCCACCAGCTGGTCGCGCTGGTCAAACAGGTCGTTGGGGGTGTGCGAACTGCCAGCGGATTCGATGATCTTCTGGTTCACCTGGGCCAGGTCCTGCGCCAGGCCATTGACCACGTCGACCGAGCCCTTCACCTGCTGCTGCGTGCTCAGCGCCAGCGCATCGAGCTGGCTGGCGGTGTTGCGCAGGCGGCCGGCGAATTCTTCGCCCTTGGCGATCACCACCACGCGTGCGGTGAGGTTGCCGGGCGAGGAGGACACGTCGGCCCAGGCGTTGAGGGTGTCGTTGAGCGCGGCGCCCAGGCCGGCAGTGCCGAGCGGGAACGCGCCCTCCAGGGCTTGCAGGCGGGAGTAACGCAGTGCGTCGGCGGCCGCCACGGAGCCGGCCACCTGCGCTTCGCGCGTGAGGTAGGCGTTGTGCGAGCGTTCGACAGTAGCGATCTCCATGCCCTTGCCGAAGAAGCCGTTGCCCATCTGCTGGTAGCCCGACGTCTGCTGCAGCACGTTCTGGCGCGAATAGCCGGGCGTGTTGACGTTGGCGATGTTGTTGCCGATGACCTGCAGGGCCGCCAGGTTGGCGTTGAGGGCGCGGGCGCCGATGTTGAGTGCTGACATGGTGAGATCCTCAGCCCTGAGCGCGTTGCAGGCTCAGTGTGGTGTTGATGGCGCGGCTGAGTTTGGCGGCGTATTGCGGGTCGGTGGCGTAGCCGGCTTTTTGCAGACCCGAAGCAAATCCTTGCACCGAACCGAGCTGGTCCATGACCTTGTCGTAGCGTGGGCTGTTGCCGATGAGGCTGGCGTAGTCGCGGAACGAGTCGGCGTACGAGTCGTAGGCGCGGAACTTCGCGGTGACCTTGCGCGGCTCGCCGTTGATGTATTCGGTGGTGGTGATCTCGGCGACCTTGCCCTTCCAGCCGCCGGTGGCCTTGATGCCGAAGAGGTTGTGCGACGGCGTGCCGTCGGCGTTGCGGATCTCGCTTTTGCCCCAGCCGGTCTCGTGGCCGGCCTGGCCGATCATGTAGCTGGCCGGAATGCCGGACTCGCGCGCCACGGCAGCGGCGGCCTGGCTGTGCTGTTCGACAAAACCGGCCTGGCGGGGTCCTGCGCTGGCGCGGCCCACGGTGCTGGCGTCGCTGCTGCCGGGCAGTGCATCCGCTGCACTGGCCTTCTCGGCGGCATTGTTCTGCATCTGTTTGCCGAGCTGGCGCTCGATGGCTTCGGACAAGCCGCCGGGCAGGCCCGAGAGCTGCACCGCGAACTGCTGGTCGAGCAGATCCGTGCCGAGGTCGGCGCCCTCGCCGTCCATGAGGCCGGACTTCTGCGTGGCCTCGCGCATGCTCTTGATGAGCTCGCGCATGAACAGCGATTCAAACTGCTTGGCCGCCTCCTTGAGCGCAGCCTTGTCGTTGCCCTTGCCCGCGCCGTACCGCAGCGCGTTGAGCGCTGTGGGGTCGGCTGCGAGGCCGTTGCTGGACAGGGCGCTGGTCGGGTTCATGGCTGGGCAGGACCACGCAAGGGCTTCGGCAGGTTCGGACCGAGGGCAGACATCAACCACCGCGTGAAGAAACTTACGCTGGGGTTGAGCTTGGCCTGACCGGTTGAAACGAGTGTTCCGTACAACATCAGATCACCTCCAGTTCGGCGTTCATGGCGCCCGAGGCCTTGATGGCCTGCAGGATGGCCAGCAAGTCTTGCGGCGTGGCGCCCAGCGAATTGAGCGCGCGCACCACGTCGGCGAGCTGCGGCGCGGTGTCGAGTTTGATGAGTGAGCCCTTGTCCTGCGTGATCTGGATGTTGGCCTGTTCGCTCACCACGGTCTGGCCGCCGGTGGACAAGGCGTTGGGCTGGCTGATCACCGGTGTGGAGCTGATGCTCACCGAGAGGTTGCCGTGCGAGACGGCACAGGCACCCAGCGACACGGCCTGGTTCATCACGATGGAGCCGGTGCGCGAATTGATGATCACGCGGGCCATGGGAATGGCAGCGTCCAGGCGGATCTCTTCGACCTTGGCCAGGAAGCCCACTCGTTCGCCCGGATTGGCCGGCGCGCGCAGGCGCACCACCCGGCCGTCAACCGCGCTGGCCACGCCCGCACCCATGACGCGGTTGATCGCGTCGGTCACGCGGCTGGCGGTCTGGAAGTCGCTCGAATTCAAGCCAAGGTCGATGGTCTCGCCCAACGCAAACGGGCTGGCCACGGCGCGCTCCACCTGCGCGCCACCGGGCACACGGCCCGCGCTCAGGTGGTTGATCTGCACCTTGCTGCCGCCGGCCGAGGCGCCAGCGCCACCCACCAGCAGGTTGCCCTGGGCGAGTGCGTAGATTTCACCGTCGGCGCCCTTGAGCGGCGTGGTGATGAGCGTGCCGCCACGCAGCGACTTGGAGTTGCCGATGGAGGACACGGTCACGTCGATCGTCTGGCCTGGCTGGGCAAAGGCGGGCAGCTGCGCGGTCACGAGCACGGCGGCTACGTTTTTGAGCTGCATGTTGGCACCGGGCGGCAGCGAGAGGCCGAGCTGCTGCAGGTAGTTGTTCATGCTCTGCGCGGTGTAGGGCATCTGCGTGGTCTGGTCGCCCGTGCCGTCCAGGCCCACCACCAGGCCGTAGCCGGTGAGCTGGTTGCTGCGCACGCCCTGCACCGCCGCGATCTCCTTGATGCGGATCGACTGGGCGGCGGCGGGCCAGGCCAAGGTGATTGAAACCAGGGCCAGGGCCAGCAAACGCAGGGGGGAGAGAGATGACTTCACCGCAAATTCCTCAGTGGGCAGAACGAGACCCATTGTGGGCAGAGGTCAGAAGGGGATAACGCTCAAAAAGAACCGTGCCAACCAGCCAATTGCCATCGCTTCACCCTGCGCACCCCGTCCACGCGATTCCACACGCACGTTGGCCATCTGGGTCGAGGCCACGGTGTTGCCGGCGCGGATCTGCTTGGGGTCGACGGTGCCGGAGAAACGCAGCACGTCCACGTTCTGGTTCACGCCGATCTGCTTCTCGCCCACCACGACCAGGTGGCCGTTGGGCAGGACTTCCTGCACCGTGGTGGTGATGGAGCCCGAGAAGTTGTTGTTGTTCTGGTTCTTGCCGTCGCCGGAGAAACTGTTGTCCGATTGGGCGCCGATGTTGAGCTTGTCGAGCAGCGGGGTCTTGAGGAACGGGAAGGCCGACACACCGCCTGAGATCTCGCCGCTGCGGTCGATCGAGGCCGACGAGGTCTGGCTGGCGTTGAGCCGCTCGGTGATCTGCACGGTGAGCGTGTCGCCCGGCATGCGTGCGCGCGGGTCTTCAAAAGCCGGGCGGTAGTTGGCGGCCTGGAACAGGCTGCCGCTGGGCGCGGCGCCGAGCACTGGCGCCGCCTGGGCATAGCGCACCGGCTGTACCGGCTCCAGATCGACCTTGGTGCTCATGGTTTCGCAGCCGCTGGCGAGCACCGCCAGGGTCAGCACACAAGTGAGGCGGAACATGGTGGTTTCTCCGTTCACGATCACAGCTGGCTCAGGCGCTGCAGCATCTGATCCGACGTTTGAATGGCCTTGGAATTCATCTCGTAGGCGCGCTGCGTCTGGATCATGGTCACCAGCTCCTGCACCACGTTGACGTTGGAGGTTTCCACGAAGCCCTGCATGACGGTGCCGGTGCCGGCCGTGCCGGGAGCGGCAGCGATCGGGGCGCCGGAGGCCAGGCTCTCGGTGTAGAGGTTCTGACCCATGGGCTCCAGGCCGGCCGGGTTGATGAAGGTGGTCAGTTCGATGTTGCCCACCTGCTGCGGCGCGGGGTTGCCCGGCAGCTTCACCGTGACCACACCGTCGCTGGAAATCGTGATGCTCTGCGCTTCGGCCGGCACGGTGATGCCGGCGGTGAGCGGGTAGCCGCTGGAGGTGACGATGCGGCCCTGTGCATCGGGCTTGAAGCTGCCGTCTCGGGTGTAGCCGGTGGTGCCGTCGGGCAGCTCCACCTGGAAGAAGCCGTTGCCGTTGACCGCGATGTCCAGCGGGTTGTCCGACTGCTGCATGCTGCCTTGAGAGAAGTTGCGGGAGGTGGCCACGGTGCGCACACCCAGGCCCACTTGCAGGCCGGTGGGCAGCTCGGCCTGCTCGGCCGTGTTGGCACCCACCTGGCGCAGGTTCTGGTACATCAGGTCTTCGAACACGGCCGTCGCGCGTTTGAAGCCGTTGGTGGACACGTTGGCCAGGTTGTTCGAAATCACGTCCAGCTGCATCTGCTGTGCCTGCATGCCGGTCTTGGAAATCATCAGCGAATTGATCATGGTGTGCTCCGCAAAGGAAAGTGGGTCAGCCGTTCATGCTGAGAAGTTGACTGGCGGTCTTGTCGTTGGTTTCGCCGTTCTGCAGCATGCGCATCTGCACCTCGAACTGGCGGGCCACGGCGATCATTCCGACCATGGCCTCCATGGGATTCACGTTGGAGCCTTCGAGCGCGCCGTCCTGCAGGCGGGCCACGTCGCTGGCGGGCAGCGGGTCGCCCTGCGGGCCGCGGAACAGCCCGTCTTCGCCCCGCTTGAGGCGGTTGTCCGCGTCGGGCACGACCATCTTGAGCTTGCCCACGTTCTGCGACGGCTGGTTGCCCACACGGGTGCTCACCGTGCCGTCGCCCGCGATGTCCACGCGCGCGCCTTCGGGGATCACGATGGGGCCGCCGTCGCCGAGCATGGGCAGGCCCTGCGCATTGACCAGCGTGCCGTCCTGGTTGACTTCGAGCGCGCCGGCGCGGGTGTAAGCCTCGGTGCCGTCGAGCCCTTGCACCGCAAAGTAGGCGTTGTCGCGCGCGGCCACGTCAAGGTTGCGGCCGGTGGAGGTGATGGCGCCCGGCGTGTCCGAATGGCCGGCCGTGGCTTCGAGCGCGAACACCCGGGTGCTCGCGCCATCGCCGCGCACCGGCACGGCACGAAAGGTGGAGAGTTCGGCGCGGAAGCCCGGCGTGGACACGTTGGCCAGGTTGTTGGCCAGCACCTGTTGCCGTTGCTGCGCGGCGTTGGCGCCGGTCATCGCGGTGTAGATCATGCGGTCCATGCGGGGCTCCTTCGTTCAGTTCAAGCGCGGGATCAGCGCATGTTGAGCAGCGTGCTCAACACCTGGTCTTGCGTCTTGATGGTCTGGGCGTTGGCCTGGTAGGCGCGCTGCGCGGTCATCATGTTCACCAGCTCGGCGGTGAGGTCGACGTTGGAGTCTTCCAGCGCGCCCGATCGGATGCCGCCGAAGTTGCCCGCACCGGGCTCGCCGCGCACGGGTTCGCCGGAGGCGAACGTGGCCGACCAGTTGCCGCCGCTCGATGGCGACAGGCCTTGCGAGTTGCGGAAGTTGATCAGCGCCACCTGGCCGGCCGCACGGGTCTCGCCGTTGGAATAGCGACCCGTGACGACGCCGGATTCGTCGATGCTCAGGCCGACGAACTCGCCGGGGAAGTAGCCGTCCTGGTCGAGGTCGAACACCGCGAAGTCGGTGCCGAACTGGCTGGCCGCGGTGAGGTCGAGCGTGACCGGGAAAGTCACCGTGGGGTCGTTGGGCGAGGCCAGCGTGATGGTGGGCGAGGGCGTGATCGAGGCCGGATTGATGGTGCCGTCTGCGTTGAAGTTCAGGCTCACGGGAGGCGTCAGCGGCGCCGGCGTGCCGCCGTTCACGCTGGCGTACACGTCCCAGGTGTTGTTGGCGGTCTTGGTGAAAGCCAGCGCCACTGGCACTTCCACGCCTTGCGGGTCGTAGGCCACCACCGAGGTGCCGTAGGTGGTGAGCGGGGTGGGCGGCGTGACGCTGGAGGCCACCGGGGCGCGGGCGTCGAGGTTGAACTGGGCCACCAGCGAGCTGGTCTGGCGCGCGGGGATCGGCGCCCCGGTGGGCAGCGACAGCGGCTGGCTGTCGAAGCTCAGGCGGTTGCCGTCGGCGTCGGTGGGGTAGCCCATGAGCTGGCCGCCTTGCTGGTTGACGATGTTGCCCTCACGGTCGAGCTTGAACATGCCGGCGCGGGTGTAGGCCAGGGTGCCGTTGGGCTGGGTGACTTCAAAGAAACCGTTGCCGTTGATGGCCAGGTCCAGGTCGTTGCCAGTGACGGTGATGTTGCCCTGCGTGAACATCTGGGACACCGTGGCCACGGTGACGCCGATGCCCTTGTTGCCGCCGCCCGAGTTGATCGAGCTGGCATAGAGCTCGGCGAACTCGGCGCGCGAGCTCTTCATGCCGACCGTGTTGGCGTTGGCGATGTTGTGGCCGATCACGTCGAGGTTGCGGCTGGCGCTGTTCAGACCGGAGAGTCCTTGCTGGAATGCCATGGTGGTGTCCTTGGGATGGAGAAAGAGTGATGTGGGGGAAAGCGGGTCTCAGCGGTTCACATGAACGCGAGCACGTCGTTGTAGGCGCGGGTGCTGCCGTCCTGCAGCAGCATCTGGATGGAGCCGCTGGCGAAGCTCACCGAGTCAACGGAGAGGCGCTGCAGCGCCACGGTGTCCACGCGCTCGTTGCCGCTGAACGCACGGACCTTGAAGCCTTTGACAGTGGCCGGGTCCACGCCCTCGGCGTCCCAGTTGAAGCCGTGCAGGCCGCCGCTGAGAGCACCCATTTCGATGGTCTTGATGACTTCGCCGTTGGTGCCCATGATGTCGACCTTCACGTCGGTGGCCTTGGCTTCGAGCGAGAACGCCGCCTTGCCCTGACCGTTCTTGAAGGCCAGTGTCTCGCCGGGCAACAAGGCCTCGCGGCCGATCAGCGAGGTGGCTTGCAGCGCACTGGTGGACGAGAACTGCGCCGCCATGCCCTTGAGCGTGGCGTTGAGTTCCTGGATGCCGCTGACGGTGTTGATCTGCGCCATCTGGGTCGTCATCTGCGCGTTGTCCATCGGGTTGAGCGGGTCCTGGTTGTTGAGCTGTGCGACCAGTAACTTGAGGAACCGGTCCTGCGAGGCCGCCGGGTCCATGTTGTTTTTGGTCGCCGTGCCGGTGGTGCTGCCCACGGCGGTGCCAAGGCTGGTGGTGTCGATGGGCTGGATGAACATGGGTCAGGTCCTGAGAGATGGGCGGCAGGGCGATGGGCTCACTGGCCCATCTGGAGTGTCTTGAGCAGCAGCGACTTGGCCGTGTTCATGACCTCGACGTTGTTCTGGTACGAGCGCGAGGCCGAGATCATGTTGACCATCTCTTCCACCGGGTTCACGTTGGAGTGGTTCACATAACCTTCGGCATCGGCGCTGGGGTGCGTGGGGTTGTGCACGCGCCGGCCGGGGTCCTGGCTCTCGGTGATGTCCTTGACCTTCACACCCGCGTTGCCGGAGCCGCCCATGGGCATGGTCTGGAACTGGATGTGGCGCGCCTTGTAGGCCTTGCCGTCTGGCCCGGCCACGGCGTCCGCGTTGGCCAGGTTGCTGGCCACCACGTTGAGGCGCTGGGACTGCGCGCTGACCGCACTGCCCGAGACGCCGAAGATGGAGAACATCGACATGATCGATTCCTTTCAGCTCATTGGCCGGTGATGGCGCTGAGCATGGTTTTCACGTTGGAATTGATGAAACGCAGCGTCGATTCGTAGCGCACGCTGTTGTCCACGAAGCTGGCGCGTTCGCGGTCGAGGTCGACCGAGTTGCCGTCCTGGCTGGGCTGGGTCTGCACCGCGTAGGCCAGCTTGGGGTCTTGCGCGCTGGTGGTGCCGAGGTGCATGTGGCCGGCGCTGGTCAGGCTCACGTCGGCGCGGGCCGTGCCGCCCGAGACGTTCTTGAGCGCGGCCGCAAAGTCGAAATCGCGCGCCACATAGCCGGGCGTGTCGGCGTTGGCGATGTTGCTGGCAATGACCTGCTGGCGCTGCGAGCGTAGCAACAGGGCGTTGGAATGGAAGTCCAGCCGGGCGGTCATCTGTTCAAGCATGTTCACCTCAGGGCACGGGTTGCGGGGCGGGTGACTGGCCTTCCTCAGAGGGCGCAGACACCGGGGCGTTGGACGAATTATGGAAATCTTGAGGGTCTTCAATGGGCGGAACAAAGCCCCCCAAGGCGGCCTTTTCCCGGCTTTCCCGCCAACCGCTGCGGCCTACAGTGCAGGCCATGCCCAAACCGCTGCCCCCCCTGTTGTCACTCCTGAGCGCCCGCCTTCTGGTCGTGGTGGCACTGGCGCTGTGCAGCGGGCACGCGCTGGCGAACGACACCGCCGTGCTGGAGAAGATGGCGCACGACTTCCTCACGCCCGCGCTGGCCGAAGCCCTGCCGAAAGACGGCGCCTCGCCCCTGCGCGCCGAGGTGGTGATGGGCTCGCTGGACGCGCGCCTCAAGCTCGCGCCCTGCAACCAGGTCGAGGCCCACCTGCCCAAAGGCACCCGCCTGTGGGGCCGCAGCCGCATCGGTCTGCGCTGCGTGGACGGCCCTACGCGCTGGAATGTGTTCGTGCCGGTCACGGTGAAAGCCTGGGGGCCGGCTTGGGTGCTCAAGCGTGCGGTGTCCGCAGGCGACACCCTGGCTCAAGAAGACGCCGAGATCGCCGAAATCGATTGGGCCGAGCAGCGCTCCAGCGTGCTGGCCGTGCCCGAGCGCTGGGTAGGCCAGCTGGCCGCGTTTCCCCTGACGCCCGGTCTGGCGCTGCGCGAGAACATGGTGCGTGCGCCCCAGGTGTTCGCCCCCGGCGCCGAGGTGCGGGTGAGTGGTGAAGGCGGCGGTTTCAGCATTTCGGCCACCGGACGGGCGCTCACCGCCGGGCTGGTGGGGGAATCCGCTCGCGTGAAACTGCCCGGTGGGCGCGTGGTCACGGGTGTGGTGCGGGACGCGCAGACGGTTGAACTGGCGCTGTGAACACGCCTTGGGCGGCACAGGCGGTTGAAAATTCGTGACGAATGCCACGTCAGATTCACTAAAGTTCGCGAAACAGAGGCCGATACAGTCAGGACATGGCCCCGACTTCGGGGTTTGGAGCGTGACATGAAAGTCGATTCATCACCGGATTCGTACATTGGTTCTGTGGCCGGCGGCCCCCAGAAGGCCACGGCGCCCGCGGCTGCCGAAGCCGGCGCTGCCGCCTCGGCCGCCAGCGCGGCCAACAAACCCCAGGCCGGCGTGACCGTGACCCTCTCGGCGTCAACCACCGAAGCCCGCGCCGTCTCCGGCGGCAATGAGGTGTTCAACGCCGACAAGGTCGCCGCGATGAAAGAGGCGATTGCCAACGGCAGTTTCCAGGTCAACGCCGGCGCCATCGCCGACAAGATGCTGGCCAACGCCGCCGAAATGCTCAGCCCGCGCACCTGACCCGCAACTCCCCACCTGGGCCCACCATGAGCACCCTCTCCACCAACTACCACCCCTGGATCGGCTCGTTGCAAGTGGAGCTTGATGCCCTGGAAGCCGCCCTGTTGCGCGGGGATGCGCCCGCGGTGGAGCTGGCCAGCGCCGCCATGCAGAAGGTGCTGATGCAGGCCCCGCCCGTCATCGCACTGGGTGAGCCCGGCAGCGATCAGCAGCAGGCCCTGCTGTCGGCGGCCGAGCGTTTCGCCCGCCTGCGCCAGGCCGTGCTGCGCGCCAACGCGCAAAGCCAGCGCGCCGTGACCAGCCTGCTGCCGCAACACGCCCAGCAACCCACCTACGGTCGCCAGATCTCTGCGCCGTCCATGGGCGGAGCCGGTCGCGGCTACCTCTCCGCCTGATCCGATCTGGGTGCCCAGCCCCCCCGCGAAAACCGGCCTCGGCCGGTTTTTTTGCGTCTACCGCCCGGGCCGGTCCAGACTGGAGCTCATCCGCCGAGCGGTGTTGCGGATCCGAATGCGATTCATTATCATTCGCTCAGATTCACGGATCCACCACACCATGATTGTTTGCATCTGCCGCCGCATCAGCGACAAGACCATTGCCCAGTGTGCCCGCTCGGGCATGGGCTTTGACGACATCCAGCTCGAACTGGGGGTGGCCACGCAGTGCGGCCAATGCGAGGGCTGTGCCCGCGCGCTGTGGTCGGAATGTTCGCCCCAGCAGTCGGTGGCCCACATCTCGCGCGACCTGACGACCCCACAGGCCATGACCGCCTGAGGTCTTTCTTGCGCCCAACAAAAAACCGGCCGAGGCCGGTTTTTTGTTGGGCGTTGCAGCGACTCAGCCCTTCTTGGCGCCGAAGCGGTGTTCGATCTCGCCCACGATGCCGCGGCGGAACATGAGCACACACACCACAAACGTCACGCCCATGATGATGGACACCATGGAGCCCAGGCCCGAGAGGTAGTTCTGCATGGTCACGATGACGGCCGCACCCACGGTGGGGCCCAGGATGGTGCCCATGCCGCCGAGCAGCGTCATCAGAACCACCTCGCCCGACATCTGCCAGCCCACGTCGGTGAGGGTGGCGATGCCGAAGGCGATCGACTTGGTGGCCCCGGCCAGACCGGCGATGGTGCCCGACAGCACAAACGCCATGAGCTTGTAGCGGTCGACGTTGTAACCCAGGGAAAGCGCGCGGGGTTCGTTCTCGCGCACGGACTTGAGCACCTGGCCGAAAGGCGAATGGATGATGCGGTAGATGAGCGCAAACGCCGCCGCAAAAATGGCCGCCACCAGGTAGTACATCGCCGTGTCGTTGGTGAGGTCGATCACGCCAAAGAGCTTGCCGCGCGGAATGCTCTGGATGCCGTCTTCCGCGTAGGTGAAGGGTGCCTGCACACAGATGAAATAGATCATCTGTGCCAGCGCCAGCGTGACCATCGCGAAGTAGATGCCCTGGCGGCGCACCGCCAGCCAGCCGGTGACGAGACCGATGAAGGCCGCGCTCACCGTGCCGGCCAGGATGGCCAACTCGGGCGTGAGCCCCCAGACCTTGGCGGCATGACCGGCCACGTAAGCCGAAAAGCCGAAGAACATGGCATGGCCGAACGACAGCAGGCCGGTGAAGCCGATCAGCAGGTTGAACGCGGAAGCGAACAACGCGAAACACAGCACCTTCATGAGGAAGATGGGGTAGCCCACGAAGGGGGCGACCAGCAGTGCCAGGAACAGCACCACAAAAACGTTGCGGGTGGCTTTGGACATTATTTCTCCCGGCCGAACAGACCTGCCGGACGGATCATGAGCACGATGACCATGATGATGAACACCACGGTGGACGAGAGCTCGGCGTAAAACACTTTGGTGAGGCCTTCAATGAGGCCCAGCGCCAGACCCGTGAGGATGGAGCCGAGGATCGAGCCCATGCCACCGATCACGACCACGGCGAACACCACGATGATGATGTTGGAGCCCATCAGCGGGCTCACCTGGTAGATGGGTGCGGCCATCACACCGGCCAGACCCGCCAGGCCCACGCCGAACGCGTAGGTGAGGGTCACCATCAGCGGCACGTTGATGCCGAAGGCACGGACCATGTTGGGGTTTTCGGTGCCGGCGCGCAGGTAGGCACCGAGCTTGGTTTTCTCGATCACGTACCAGGTGAACAGGCACAGGAAGATGGAGACGAACACCACCCAGGCGCGGTACTTGGGCAGGAACATGAAGCCCAGGTCGAACACGCCGCGAAAGATCTCGGGCAGCTCGTAGGGCAGGCCAGACGATCCGTAGAACTCGCGGAACGCGCCTTCAAAGATGAGGGCCAGACCGAAGGTGAGCAGCAAGCCGTAGAGGTGGTCCAGCTGCTGCAGGCGGCGCAGCATGGTCATCTCGATCAGGGCGCCGATGGCGCCCACCGCAATGGGCGCGAGCAGCAGGGCGAACCAGTAGTTCACACCCGCGTAATTGAGCAACATCCACGCAAAGAAGGCGCCCACCATGTAGAGGGCACCGTGCGCGAAGTTGACGATGTTGAGCATGCCGAAGATGACGGCCAGGCCCAGCGAGAGGATTGCGTAAAACGAGCCATTGACCAGCCCCAGCATGAGTTGCCCCATGAAGGCCACGATCGGCACACCAAATATTTCAGTCATTGCAGTCCGGTGAAAAGGGGCGGGCCGTGAATCACGGCCCGCCCGGTCGGCTCAGTTCAATTCAGCCCAGGATCACTTCTTGATGCCGGGGCACTGGCTCAATGCCAGCGATTGGAACGCTTCGTCACCCTTGATGGTGCCCTTGAGGTTGTAGTAGTCCCAGGCGCCTTTGGATTCCGAAGGCTTCTTGACCTGGAACAGGTACATGTCGTGCACCATGCGGCCGTCTTCGCGGATCTTGCCGCCCTTGGCGAACATGTCGTTGATCGGCGTTTCCTTCATCTTGGCCATCACGGCCGCGGTGTCGTCGGTGCCGGCGGCCTTCACCGCGTTGAGGTAATGCATGGTCGAGGAGTACACCGACGCGTGGTTGGAGTTGGGCTTGCGGCCGTTCATGACCTTGCTGTACTTGTCGGCCCAGGCGCGCGACTCGGCGTTCAGATCCCAGTACCAGGCTTCGGTGAGGTACAGGCCTTGTGCCGTGGGCAGGCCGATGGCGTGCACGTCGGTCAACAGCATCAGCAGCGCGGCCAGGTTCTGCTTCTTGGTCAGGCCGAACTCGGCGGCGGCTTTCACGCTGCTCACTGTGTCGCCACCAGCGTTGGCCAGACCGACCACCTTGGCGCCGGAGGTTTGCGCCTGCAGCAGGAAGGACGAGAAGTCACCGGTGGACAGCGGGTGGCGCACGGCGCCCAGCACCTTGCCGCCAGCCGCTTTCACCACGTCGCCGGTGTCTTTTTCCAGCGAGTGACCAAA
>PNMH01000033.1 GCA_013823505.1 Polaromonas sp.
AGTGGTCGCGCGACGAGAGCCTGCCGATCGAGACCGGTCTGCCGGTGGCCAAGTCCACCAAGAAGCCTGCGCTGGCCCTGGCCGCCTGATTTTTCCCTGACCCCCGAAACCCTGGAGACACCATGTCCGCTACCGACACGCTCGAGCCTGTGACCACCGTCAAGGCGTACCTGCGCCCCATCGACAGCGAGGGCCTCGCGGCCTTTGCCGCCAAGGGCAAGGCCAACCCCGCCAGCCGTGGCACCAACAAGGTCCACACCGTCATGGAGGGGCAGTACCGCTCGCTCTCCACCGTGGGCAACCACGCCCCGGTGGTGGTGGACGAGCCGCTGCACCTCTTCGGCGAAGACACGGCCCCGGCGCCCGGCGAGATCGTGCTGTCGGGCCTGGGCGGGTGTCTCGCGGTGGGCATCACGGCGGTGGCCACCTGGAAGGGCGTGAAGCTCAGCAAGCTCGAGGTCTTCATGGAAGGCGACATCGGCAACCCCGCTGCGTGGGGCGCCGGTGGCGCGCTGGAGAAGCTGCCGTCCGAGATGGGCTTTCAGGCCATCCGCGTGAAGGTGGTGGTGGAGGGCGATGCGCCCCGCGAAGTGCTCGACGAGATCGTGAAGCACGCCAACTTCTACTCGCCGGTGGCCAACAGCATGCGCAACCCGATCCCGTTCGAGATCGCGCTGGCCTGAGCCTCTCCCGTTCGCCCTGAGCCTGTCAAAGGGCTCACCCATTTCCCTGGAGCCTGAATGAACCCCAACGACCTGCCCCCCGAGTTGACCCACGAAACACCGGCCCACGCGCTGCTGGCCGCGGTGCGCGAGGTGGCGCAGGGTCCGTTGGCGGCGGTGGTCGAGTCCATCGACCGCACTGGCTACTACCCGCGCGCCGAGCTGCAGCAGCTCGCCGCGCTGGGCGCCATGAGCGCTCACCTCGAAGGCGACGCCGGCCCGGGGGATTTCGGTCTCTCGATCCGCGCCATGGCCGAGGCCTCGCGCGTGTGCGGCGCCACCGGCTTCATGATGTGGTGCCAGGCCGTGTGCGGCCTGTACATGCAGCAGTCGGGCAACCCCGCGCTCAATGGCGCCGTGCTCATGGCGCATGTGCGCGGCGACACGCTGGGCGGCACGGCGCTGTCCAACCCCATGAAGAGCTACGCGCAGATCGAAAGCCTGCTGCTCAAGGCCACGCCGGTCGAGGGTGGCTACATCGTCAACGGCTCGCTGCCCTGGGTGAGCAACCTCGGCCCCGACCACGCTTGCGGCGCCATCGCCGCGGTGGTGAACGGCGACGAACACATCGGCCGCGAGGTCATGTTTCTGCTGCGCTGCAACGCGCCCGGTGTGGAGCTGCGCGAATGCCCGAGCTTCTCGGCCATGGAAGGCACGGGCACCTACGCCCTGCGCCTCAAAGACCATTTCATCGGCGCCGACGATGTGATCGCCGACGCTGCCAAACCCTTCATTGCCCGCATCCGCGCCGCCTTCGTCATGCTCCAGTGCGGCATGGCCGTGGGCGTGACGCAGGGCGCCATCGACTCCATCTGGGAGGTCGAGGCGCAGCTGGGACATGTGAACCAGTTTCTGGAAGACCGGCCGGACGCGCTGCAGGCCGAGCTGGACGCGCTCACCGCTCGTGTGATGAAGCTGGCCGAGACGCCCTACAACGCCTCGGTGGAGTTTTTCATCGACGTGCTCGACGCACGCGCCCACGGCGCTGAACTGTCGTTGCGCGCCGCGCAGTCGGCCCTGTTGCACCAGGGCGCACGCGGTTACCTCATGAGCTCGGCCGTGCAGCGCCGCGTGCGCGAATCGCACTTTGTGGCCATCGTCACACCCGCCATCAAGCACCTGCGCAAAGAAATCGCGCGGCTCTCCGCCGAGGTGATGCCGGCATGAACACCTCGCTGAACACGATCGCCGCTGCGGTGCAGGCCCTGGCGCCGTGGCAGCAATACATCTGCGACGCCTGCGGCTACATCTACAACGAAGCCGAGGGCGACCCCGACGGTGGCCTGGCCCCCGGCACCCGCTACGCCGACATTCCTGACGACTGGGCCTGCCCACTGTGCGGCGTGACCAAGGCCGACTTCACGCCCTACACACCGCCCAGCCTGGACACACTGCGCGCCGGCCTGCAATCCAGCACGCCGGTGGCCACGCGCGGTGCGGCGGGTGTGCTCATCGTCGGCGCCGGGCGCGCCGGCTGGCAAATGGCCGAGGCGCTGCGCGCGCTCGACGCCACGCTGCCCATCAGCTTGGTGACGGCCTGCGCGGGCGACGTGTACGACAAGCCCATGCTGTCCATCGCCATGGCGCGCAGCACCGCGCTGGAGGCCATGGTCAAGGAAAGCGGTGCCGCCGCAGCCGCCCGCCTGAACGTGCGCCTGCTCAGCCACACGCACGCCGTGCGCATCTGCGCAGACACGAACCAGTTGCGCACCACGCGCGGCGTGTTGCGCTACGACCGGCTGGTGCTGGCCCACGGCGCGAAAGCCGCGCTGCCGGCCACGCTGCCCGCCGCGATGTGCTGGCGCATCAACCACCTCGCGGCGTACCAGAAGCTGCGAGCCGCTTTGGGTGACACACCGAAAGACGTGGCCATCGTGGGTGCCGGCCTGATCGGCAGCGAGCTTGCCAACGACCTTGCACTCGGCGGCCACCGCATCACCTTGCTGGACGTGCAGACCGAGCCGCTCGCGCGCTGGAGCGCCGAGGGTGCGGGCAGTCAATTGCTCGACGCGTGGAAAGACCTGGCCATCCGCTTCGTGGGTGGTGTGCAGGTGGCGCAGCTGGAGCAGGTGGCGGGCCGCTACCGCATCACCACCACCTGCGGCCAACGCTTCGCGGCTGACCAGGTGATCGCCGCCGCCGGCCTGGCCACGCCACCGCGCCTGGCGCAAAGCGCCGACCTGAAATGGGACAACGGCATCGCCGTGGACGCTGCGAATCTCAAGACGAGCAACCCACTCATCCACGCCATGGGCGACTGCATCGCCATCAACGGCCAACCCAGCCGCTTCATCGAACCCATCGCGCGGCAAGCCCGGGCCATTGCGGCCGACATTTGCGGCACCGCCCCGGCGCCTTACGAGCCGCGTGCGGCGGTGGTGCGGGTCAAGACGACTTCAAGGCCGCTGACGCTGCATTGAGCGAGCACATCGGCGCTCAGCCGTAGGTGTTGCTCAGCGTCCCCAGGCCTTCGATGACCACCTCCACCGTGGTGCCCGGTTTCATCGGCAGCACGCCGAGCGACGTGCCGCAAAGGATCACGTCGCCGGGCTCCAGCGTCATGTCGTGCGAGATGCGCGAGACCAGTTCGGCCGGGCTGAAGAACATGTCGGCCAGTGCGTAGTTCTGCCGTTCGCGCCCACCCACCAGGGTGCGCAAGTGTGCGCCGGCGGGGTCGAAGGCCGTGTCGATGAACGGGCCCAGCGCGCCGAAGCCGTCGAAGCTTTTGGCGCGTGTCCATTGCGGAAAGGTCGGGTCGCGGTTCAGCAGCTCCATCGCGGTGACATCGTTGGCGCAGCAGTAGCCGAAGATGTGCGCCGACGCATCGGCCACCGACACCGCGCGGGCCTGTCGACCGATCACCACCGCCAGTTCACCTTCATAGGCCACTCGGCCGTCATAACTCGCCGGCACCGCGATCGGCTGCTGGTGACCGATGACACTGCCAGGCGACTTCAGGAAGTACAGCGGCTCGGCCGGTTCGGCCCAGCCGTTTTTTTCGGCGGCGGCGCGGAAGTTGTTCCACAAACCGATGACCTTGCCCGGCGCGCAGGGGGCCAGCCAGGTCAGCTCGGCCAGCGGCAAAGACTCGCCGGTGGCCACCGGCGTGTCGAACATGTCGCCGTGGTGGAGGTGCACACGGTCCCCGTCCAGGGTGCCGAAAGCAGCGGTGCCGTGATGCCTGAAACGCAGCCATTTCATGGATTGCTCCTGGGTTCGCCTCGCCCGCAACCGGGCGCGTGCGGGCCGATCTTGCACGAGCGCCGGGCTTCGTGGGCGGCGTCGGGCATTGCGGCCGCCCGCGTCAGGGAAAGCCCGAGGTTTTGGGGTTTCTTCGCAATGCCATACTTTTTGTTCGGATGCGAAGCCCGGTCTGCTGGCCGGATTTCCCGTCCGTATTTTTTTGGTCTTGCAGCTGTTGCGGTCTGCGACACCTCCCCGATTGACTCCCCCCGACACCGAGGATTCGCATGACAACCACCTTGAAAGATCTGCTCGCAGCGGGCGCTGATGCATCGCCGGCACTGTCGGCCCCGGGCCGGCCAGCGCTGAGCCACGGCGAGCTGCGGGCCCTGATCCAGCGCACCCTGGACACCCTCAACCGGCTGGGCATCGGGCGCAACGACCGGGTGGCCATCGTGCTGAACAACGGGCCCGAAATGGCGGCCTGCTACATGGCTTGCGCCAGCGGCGTGACCAGCGCACCGCTGAACCCGGCCTACCGCGCCGACGAGTTCGAGTTTTACTTGTCCGACCTCAACGCCAAGGCGCTGATCGTCGAGCAGGCCAGCACCTCGCCCGCCATCGACGTGGCCACCAAGCTGGGCGTGCGCCTGATCGACCTCGTGGTGGCCGACGGCGCGCCGGCCGGCGCCTTCACCCTGGTGCCGCGCGACGGGCAGGGCGCAGCGCCCGCGGCCCACCCGGGCTACGCCCAAGCCGACGACGTGTCGATGGTGCTGCACACCTCGGGCACCACCTCGCGGCCCAAGATCGTGCCGCTGTCCCAGCGCAACCTGGCCGCCTCGGCCACCCACATCCGCAACACGCTGCAGTTCACCGCCGCCGACTGCGGGCTGAACATCATGCCGCTGTTCCACATCCACGGGCTGATCGCCGGGGTGCTGGCGCCGCTGGCGGCGGGCTCGCAGGTCTTCTGCACGCCCGGGTTCAATGCGCTCAAGTTCTTCAGCTGGATGGACGAGGCCCACCCCACCTGGTACACGGCGGTGCCGACCATGCACCAGGCCATCGTCTCAAGGGCGTCGAAAAACGCCGATGTCATTGCCCGCCATCCCCTGCGCTTCCTGCGGTCGTCGTCTTCGTCGATGCCGCCCCAGGTGATCAAGGAACTGGAGGCCACCTTTCACGCGCCGCTGATCGAGAGCTACGGCATGACCGAGGCCACCCACCAGATGGCCAGCAACCCCCTGCCGCCCGCGCTGCGCAAGCCGGGCACGGTGGGCAAGGCGGCCGGCCCCGAGGTGGCCATCATGGCCGAGGACGGCACGCTGCTGCCGCGCGGCACCGGGCTGGAGAACACCGGCGAGATCGTGATCCGCGGCCCCAATGTGACCGCCGGCTACGAGAACAACCCCAAGGCCAACGCCGAAGGTTTCCTGAACGGCTGGTTCCGCACCGGCGACCAGGGCGTGATGGACGAGGACGGCTACATCAGCATCACCGGGCGGCTCAAGGAGATCATCAACCGGGGTGGCGAGAAGGTCAGCCCGCGCGAGGTCGACGAGATCCTGATGGACCACCCGGGCGTGGCGCAGGTGGTGTGTTTCGGCATGCCGCACGCCAAACTGGGCGAGGAGGTCGCTGCGGTGGTGGTGCTGCGCGAAGGCCAGCAGGCCACCGAGCGCGAGTTGCAGACCTTCGTCGGCGCGCGCGCGGCCGACTACAAGGTGCCGAAAAAGATCCTCTTCATGGACGAGATCCCCAAGGGCGCCACGGGCAAGCTGCAGCGCATCGGACTGGCCCAGAAACTCGGGCTGGGCTGAGTCCCCATTCGATACTTCAGCTTTTCCTTATCTCAGACTGAAGAAAATCTGACTTTACGAAAAGGTGCGAATTTTTGAGACTCCAGGGTGCCGAGCGATCCGTGCAGGTCCGACCCACCCCGAGGAGACTCCATGATTTCCACCTTCACCCGTGTCAGCCCACGTCCGTGGGCCGTTCTCGCCGCCACCCTGGCGGGCCTTGTGGCTGCCGCACCCGCATCCGCCTGGGAACCGGAGAAGCCGGTTGAATTCGTGGTGCCGGCGGGCACCGGCGGCGGTGCCGACCAGATGGCGCGCTTCATCCAGGGCGTGGTTGCCAAGAACAACCTGATGAAGCAGCCGATCATCGTGGTCAACAAGTCCGGTGGTGCTGGCGCCGAGGGCTTTCTCGACGTCAAGGGCGACAAGGGCAACCCGCACAAGATCGTCATCACGCTGTCCAACCTGTTCACCACGCCGCTGGCCACCGGTGTGCCGTTCAACTGGCGCGACCTGACACCGGTGCAGATGCTGGCGCTCGACCAGTTCGTGCTCTGGGTCAATGCCGACTCACCCCACAAGACCGCCAAGGAGTACTTCGACGCCATCAAGGCCGCCCCGCCCAACACCATGAAGATGGGCGGCACCGGCTCCAAGCAGGAAGACCAGATCATCACCGCGATGATCGAAAAGGCCGCCGGCAAGAAGGTGACCTACATCCCGTTCAAGGGCGGTGGTGACGTGGCCGTGCAGCTGGTGGGCAACCACATCAACTCCACGGTCAACAACCCGATCGAGGCCGAATCGCACTGGCGCGCCGGCAAGCTGCGGGCCTTGTGCGTGTTTGACAAAGCCGCCATGCCCTACAAGACCAAGTTGACCGCCACCCAGGCCTGGGCCGACGTGCCCACTTGCGCCAGCGCGGGTCTGCCGGTCGACTACGTGATGCTGCGCGGCATCTTCATGCCACCCGGCGTCAAGCCCGAGCAGGTGGCGTTCTACACCGATCTGTTCAAGAAGGTTCGTGCCCTGCCCGAGTGGAAAGACTTCATGGACAAGGGTGCCTTCAACACCACCGCGCTGACCGGTCCCGAGTTCGTGGACTGGCTCGGCAAGAACGAACAGATGCACCGCGTGCTCATGAAGGAATCGGGCTTCCTGGCGCAGTGATCTGCTGGATCGCACGACCCGGCGGAGCGCGCGATCCGGCGCTCCTGCTGTCGCTGTCGCCCTCGGGCGACCTCATTGTTTTGTTCAGGAAAGCGCACTGCCCACGGCAGCGCGCGGGAGTCGGATCATGACGGTTGAATCGGGTGGTTCCAGCGCGCCAGGTGCCGCGCCTGCCAGCGACACACTGAGCGCGCGCTGGCCTGAATTGTTGATGGCCGGGTTTCTGTTCGCGGTGGCTGTGCTGGTCATCGTCGACAGCCAGCGCGTGGGCAGCGGGTGGGGGGACGACGGTCCGAAATCGGGCTACTTTCCGTTCTACATCGGCCTGATGCTGGCGGGTGCCAGCGGCTGGATCATCTTGAGCCAGCTGCGCCGCTGGTCTCACGACACGGCGGTCTTTGCCGAGCACGAACAGCTGCGTCTCGTGATGGCCGTGCTTGTCCCCATGGTGGTCTATGTGGCGCTGATCTTCGGCATCGGCATCTACATCGCCTCGGCACTGCTGATCGGCTACTTCATGTTTCGCTATGGCCGTTACCGGTGGGCAGTCACGCTGCCAGTCGCCATCGGCGTGCCGCTGTTTTTCTTCGTGGTGTTCGAGCGCTGGTTCCTCGTGATGCTGCCCAAAGGTCCCATCGAGCGCATGCTCGGTTTGTAAGGCGGGTCACCCCATGGAAGAACTCTCCAGCCTCGCGGGCGGCTTCTCGGTCGCGCTCACACTGCCCAACCTGGGCTACATGCTGATCGGCATCACGCTGGGCATCCTCATCGGCGTGTTGCCCGGTCTGGGTGGCGCCAACGGCATCGCCATCCTGCTGCCGCTGACCTTCAGCATGAACCCGACCTCGGCAATCATCATGCTGAGCTGCATCTACTGGGGTGCGCTGTTTGGCGGCGCGATCACCTCGATCCTGTTCAACATCCCGGGCGAGCCCTGGTCGGTGGCCACCACCTTCGACGGCTTTCCGATGGCGCAGAAGCAGCGTGCCGCGCAGGCACTCACCGCGGCCTTCACCAGCTCGTTCGTTGGTGCGATCTTTGCCGTCGCGCTGATCACGTTCCTGGCGCCGCTGCTGGCCCGGTTTGCCTTGAAGTTCGGCCCGGCCGAGTTCTTCGCGGTGCAGTTGCTCACCTTCTGCAGCTTCATCGGCATGAGCAAGGAGCCAGCGGCCAAGACCATCGCGTCGATGATGCTCGGCTTTGCGCTCGCGGCGGTGGGCATGGACATGGTCACCGGGCAGTTGCGCATGACCTACGACGTGCCCGAACTGCTCAAGGGTTTCAACTTTCTGATCGCGGTGATCGGCTTGTTCGGCATTGGCGAGATCTTGCTGACCATGGAAGAGGGTCTGTCGTTCAAGGGCAAGAGCGCGAAGATCAGTCCCAAGGTGGTGTGGGAGACCTGGCGCGAGATCTTCAAGTACTGGAAGACCTTCCTGCGCTCGACCGCCATCGGCTGCTGGATGGGCATCACGCCCGGCGGCGCCACGCCGGCCTCGTTCATGAGCTACGGCATGGCGCGGCGTTTCGCGAAAGACCCAGAGACCTTCGGCAAGGGCAACGTCGAAGGCGTGATTGCGCCGGAGACCGCCGCGCACGCCGCCGGCACCGCCGCGCTGTTGCCGATGTTGACGCTGGGCATTCCCGGCTCGCCCACCGCCGCCGTGCTGCTGGGCGGCCTGCTGATCTGGGGCTTGCAGCCCGGCCCGATGTTGTTCGTCGAGCAAAAGGAATTTGTGTGGGGGCTGATTGCCAGCATGTACCTGGGCAACATCGTCGGCCTCATCGTCGTGCTGACCACCGTGCCCTGGTGGGCGGCCATCCTGCGCATTCCGTTTTCGGTGATTGCGCCGGTGATCATCGTGATCTGCGCGATCGGCGCCTACACCGTCAACAACTCGATGTTCGACGTCGTGATGATGCTGGTCTTCGGCGTGATGGGCTACCTCTTCAAGAAGCTGAAGTACCCGCTGGCGCCGCTCGTGCTGGCGCTGGTGCTGGGCGACATGGCCGAGACCAGTTTCCGCCAGTCGATGCTGCTCAGCCAGGGCAGCCTGTCGATCTTCTGGTCCAACCCGCTGGTGGGTTCGCTCTTCTTCCTGGCCATTGCGCTGCTCGTGTGGCCGCTGTGGGGTGCGGCCCGCAACATGGCGCGCCTCACCGAGGCCCGGGCGGTATAAGCTTGTCTGGTCGTTTGGCCTTGTTCGGAGTCATGGGATGAAATTCGCGGTGGTGGGTGCCGGTGCAATCGGCGGGTATCTGGGTGCCAAACTGGCGCTCGCGGGCGAAGAGGTGACCTTCATTGCGCGCAATCGCAATCTGGAAGCGATCCGTGCCAATGGCTTCAAGCTGATCCTGGAAGACGGCCGTGAGGAACACGCGGCCACCGCCAAGGCGGTGCAGCACATGGCCGAGGCGGGCCCGCAAGATGTGGTGCTGCTGACCGTCAAGGCGCACCAGGTGGGCGACCTGCTGCCCGACCTGCGGGCGCTGTTTGGCCCGAACACGATGGTCGTCACCATGATCAACGGCATCCCGTGGTGGTACTTCCACAAGTTGCCCGGTGCCCACGAAGGCATGGGGCTGGACAGTGTCGATCCGGGCGGGCGGTTGGCCGCGCACATCGAACCCGAACGCATCATCGGCAGCGTGGTTTACCCGGCGGCGGAGCTGGTGGCACCGGGCGTGGTGAAGCTGATCGAAGGCAACCGGTTCACGCTGGGCGAGCTCGACGGCTCGCGCAGCGAACGCATCAGCGCACTCTCTGAAGTGATGATGCGCGCCGGTTTCAAGGCGCCGGTGGCCAAGGACATCCGCAGCGAGATCTGGGTGAAGCTGTGGGGGAACCTGAGCTTCAACCCGATCAGCGCGCTCACCCACGCCACTCTGGAAGACATCTGCCGCTACCCGGCCACCCGCACGCTGGCCACCCGCATGATGACCGAGGCACAAGGCGTGGCCGAGGCCCTGGGCGTGCGCTTCAAGATCACGCTGGAGCAGCGCATCGCCGGCGCGGAGGCCGTGGGTGCGCACAAGACCTCGATGCTGCAGGACGTCGAGCATGGCCGCGCGCTGGAGCTCGAGGCACTGGTCGGTTCGGTGGTGGAACTCGGGCGCATCACCGGTCAGCCCACACCCACCATCGAGGCGGTGTACGCCGCCACCAGCCTGCTCGGCCGTTCGCTGGCGGCCCAGCAAGGGCGGCTGCGGATAGAGCCCGCCTGAGCGGTCGAGCAGTCGTCAGAGCGCGCGGGACGGACGCGCGGTCATCCTGACGGGGTGGATCTGTGTCACCGATCGCGCCCGCAACTGCCCACACCCACCTTCCACGTCCTGCCCGGCGGACTGGCGCAGCTTGGTGAGGATGCCGCGGCGGTGCAGGCGCCGCGCGATGTCCGCGGCCTCTTCCCAGCTCGGGCGCCGGTACGGCAGGTCGTCCACGGTGTTGTAGGGAATCATGTTGAGGATGGCGTGTTTGCCGTGGAGCAAACGCACGATGCCCTCGATCTCGTCGTCGCCGTCGTTGATGCCGGCCAGCAGCGTCCACTGGTACTGGATGGGATAGCCGGTGGCGCGCGCGTAGCGCTCGCCGGCCTCCACCAGTTCGTCGGGCGTCATGCGCGGGGCGCGGGGCAGCAGTTGTTCGCGCAGCTCGGCCTTGGTGGTGTGCAGCGAGAGCGCCAGCGCGGGCTTCACACGGGCCAGCGGCAAGGCTTCAAACACGCGCGGATCGCCCACGGTGGAGAACACCAGTTGCTTGTGGCCGATGTTGCCCACGGTGCCGAGCAGGTCGATGGCGTCCATCACGTTGTCCAGGTTGTGCGCGGGCTCGCCCATGCCCATGAACACCACCTTCTTCACCGGTCGCATCGTGCGGGCCAGCGCCACCTGCGCCACGATCTCGGCGCTGCCCACCTGGCGAATGAGGCCGCTCTGGCCCGTCATGCAGAACACGCAGCCCACCGCACAACCCACCTGCGTGGACACGCACAGGCCGTCGCGCGGCAGCAGCACGCTCTCCACCGTCTGGCCATCGGCCAGCGCCACCAGCAGGCGCGCCGAGCCGTCTTCGCCCGGGTGCTCGGACTGCAGCACCGCCAGGCCCGCGAGCTCGCGGGCCACCTCGGGCAGTGCAGCCACCAGCGTGGCCGGCAAAAAGTGCGACAGCTCGCGCCTTCCACTGTCTTGGGGCAGGGCCTGCGACCACAGGCGCAGCACGCGCTGCGTGTGGCGCGGGTTGGCGCCCAGGGACTGCAGGCGTTGGCGGAGGTGTTCGATGCGCATGGGGGGTCAAGCTTAGCGCTCAGCGCTCGAACAGGGCGGACAACGCGGGCACGGTCTCGTCGATGAAATGCCGCAGCTTGGCCGGCACGAAACGCTGGCCCGGGTACACGAGGTGGATCGGGTCGGTGCGCGCGTGCCAGCCCGGCAGCAGCGGCACCAGGTGCCCGTGGTCGACGTCGCGGCGGCACACGTAGTCGGGCAGCAGCGCCACGCCCTGGCCGTCCAGCGCGAGCTGGCGGATGAGCCGCATGTCGTTGGCGGCGAAGGCACAGCGCAGCGGCACCTGTGAGCGGGTCTTGCCGCGTGTGAGCGTCCAGCTGTCGCGCCCCAGCGGGCTGAAGCACAGCGTGGCGTGTTGCGTGAGGTCTTTGGGCGCGCGCAGCGCCGGTGCGCGCGCGAGGTAGTCGGGGTGGGCAAACGGCGCCCAGCGCGCCTGGCCGATCTGGCGCGCCACCAGGCTGGAGTCGGCCAGCTCGCCGGCGCGCAGCGCGAGGTCCAGCCCCTGCGCCACGAGGTCGAGCCGGGCGTCGGAAAACACCAGTTCCACGGCCACGCCCGGGTGGCGCGCGCGGTAGCCGCTGAGGATGCCCAGCAGCTGGTCGTCGCCCATGTCGATGGGCAGCGTGATGCGCAGCAGGCCGTGGGCCTCGTGTTTGCCGGCATCGAGTTGCGCCTCGGCCTGCAGGATGTCTTCGAGCCCGCGCGCGGCCTGCGCCAGGTAGGTCTGGCCCGCTTCGGTCAGGTGCAGGCGGCGCGTCGTGCGCTGCAGCAGCGTGACACCGAGGCGCTGCTCCAGCCGGGAGACGCGCACGCTCAGCGTGGACGTGGGCATGCCCATGAGCCGTGCCGCAGCGCTGAAGCCGCCGGCCTGCGCCACGCGCACGAACACCAGCGTGTCGTTGAGGTCGGGGTTCTGCGGGCTCATCGGATTGTTCAGCTAATTGAAAAATGATTTGTGATCTTACCGACTTATCAGCTCGGGGCAGGCCCGGTACAGTGGGTCCTCAACAGGAGAACACCCCCATGAAAACCGTTTCTTTCATCCAGCGCAGCGCCGGCGGCCATTGGGTCGGCGACGGCTTCCCGGTGCGCAGCATGTTTTCGTACAACGATCGGCCCGAGCGCTTCTCGCCCTTCCTCATGCTCGACTACGGCGGTCCCACGCGTTTCGAGCCCACCACGAAGCAACGCGGCGTGGGCCAGCATCCGCACCGCGGCTTCGAGACCGTGACCATCGTGTACGACGGCGAGGTCTCGCACCGCGACTCCAGCGGCGGTGGCGGCACCATCGGCCCCGGTGAGGTGCAGTGGATGACCGCGGCCAGCGGCATCGTGCACGAGGAATACCACGGCGAGCGCTTCGCCCAGTCCGGCGGCGCCTTCGAGATGGTGCAGCTGTGGGTGAACCTGCCGGCGCGCGACAAGATGGCGGCGCCGGGTTACCAGGGCATCACGCGCGAGCAGATTCCCGAGGTCGCTTTGCCCGACGGAGCCGGCACCGCGCGCATCATCGCGGGCGAACTGCTCGGTGCAAAAGGCCCGGCCCACACCTTCACGCCCATGCAGGTGTGGGACCTGCGCCTGAAGGCCGGCCACACCGTGACCCTGCCGGCAGCGGCGGGCCACACCACGGCACCGCTGGTGCTGCGCGGGCGCCTGCGCCTGTCCGACGGAAAGGAAGTGGTGGCGGCCAACCTGCCCGTGTTCTCGCGCGACGGCGAGGGCGTGACGCTGGAGGTGCTGGAAGACAGCACCGTGCTCTGGCTGAGTGGTGAGCCGATCGACGAGCCGGTGGTGGGCTATGGTCCGTTCGTGATGAACACGGAGGCCGAGATCCACCAGGCCTTCACCGATTTTCAGAGCGGCAAGATGGGCCGCATCACGGCCGAAGCCTGAACAGGAGAACACGATGCTGGAAATGGTCATCACCGCGCGCGCCGCCGACCTGGGCCACGGCCTCAAGGTTCGGCGTGTGCTGCCTTACGCCAAGCGCCGCATGGTCGGCCCCTGGATTTTTGTCGACCACGCCGGCCCGGTGACCATCGCGCCCGAAGACACGCACGCCGCCGACGTGCGCCCGCACCCGCACATCGGCCTGTCGACCGTGAGTTATTTGCTCAGTGGCCAGATCCACCACCGCGACAGCCTGGGCGTGCACCAGCTCATCAACCCCGGCGACGTGAACTGGATGACCGCCGGGCGCGGCATCTCGCATTCGGAGCGCTTCACGCACCCCGACTCGTTCAAGGGCGGCGGGCTCGAACTCATGCAGCTCTGGGTGGCCCTGCCCGAAGCCGATGAAGAAACCGACCCCGCCTTCACCCACTACCCCTCCGCCGACCTGCCGGTGCAGGAGCGGGACGGCGTGTGGATGCGGGTGATCGCGGGCGAGGCCTACGGCATGGCGAGCCCGGTGAAGACGCATTCGCCGCTGTTCTACCTGCACACCGAATGGCAGGCCGGCGCGAGCCTGGCCCTGCCCGGCGGTTACAGCGAGCAAGCGGTGTACGTGGCGCGCGGCGAAATCGAACACGCGGGTGAGACTTACGAGCCCGGCCAGCTGCTGGTGTTCGGCAACGACACCGACGCCGTGATCACCGCCCGAACCAAAAGCACGCTGATGGTGTTTGGTGGCGAGCCGCTGGGCGAGCGCTACGTGTTCTGGAACTTCGTGTCCTCGCGCAAGGAACGCATCGAACAGGCCAAGGCCGATTGGGCGGCGGGGCGTTTTGCGCTGCCGCCCGACGACAACCAGGAGTGGATTCCGCTGCCGGGGTAGACCAACTGAATGTTGACGACGTTTGGTATATTCTTACCATTCATTGATCGATCGATCAGGAGCCAGATATGTCTGTCACCGCCACCCTGTCCAGCAAATTCCAGATCTCCATTCCCAAGGCTGTTCGAGACGAACTGCACTGGGAGGCGGGCCAGGAGTTTGTGTTCATTCCCAAGGACAAGGGTGTGCTGGTGATGCCGGTCCCGGAACTCAAAGAACTGGCCGGCATCGCCAAAGGCGCGAACGCGGCGGGTTACCGGGATCGCAAGGACCGCTACTGATGGCGACGCCTTTGCGGGTCGTCGACACCTCGGCGTGGATCGAATGGCTGATCGCCTCGCCGGTCGGCAAAAGGCTCGCCAAGGAAATTCCTGACAAAGACCTGTGTGTTGTACCGACCATCGTGCAGCTGGAGCTGTCGAAATGGTTGTGGCGCGAACTCGGTGAATCGCTGGCCGATCAGGTGATCGCCTACACGATGAAGTGCCAGGTGACACCGCTGGACACGGCCACTGCGCTGCTGGCCGCCGATCTGCACCGCCAACACAAGCTGGCCACGGCCGATGCCATCGTGTACGCCACGGCGGTACAGCAAGGTGCCGACTTGCTCACCTGCGACGCCCACTTCGAAGGACTGCCCGGCGTGATCGTGGTTTCCAAGCCGCCCGTGCGCTGATTCGCCGGGATTCGTCGACTCACACCCCGAGATAACGCCCAGGCCGGTGGTTCAAGGTGAGGATGGCGCCGATGGCCACGGCGCCCACCACCGACTGCAGCACGCGCTCGGGCGGCACCACCGCAAACGCGGTGAGCACCACCAGCACGTCCACCGACATCTGGATGGTGCCGGCCCGCAAGCCGCGGGTTTGCTGCAGCCACTGCGCCACGATGTTCACGCCGCCCACGCTGGCCTGGTGGCGCAGCAGGGCCAGCAGGCCAAAGCCGATGAGGAAGCCCCCGAGCACCGAGGCCACCCAGGGGTTGAGCAGTTCAAACCGCACCACGCGCGGCGCCAGCGCGGTGCACAGCGACACCAGCGTCACCGCCGCCAGGCTCTTCAGGGTGAACTCCACCCCCAGACGTGTCCACGAGAGCCAGAAAAACGGCAGGCTGAACACGAAAAAGCACAGCGCCAGGTTGAGACCGGTGGCGTAGCTCACCAGAAACGCCACCCCCGCCACGCCGCCCGTGAGCAAGCCCGCGTGGGCAAACATGGTCATGCCCAGCGCGACAAACAGCGACCCCGCCACGAGCGCATGGCCGTCGTCGAGCCAGGAGTGGGTGAGGCGTATCAAGGGGGTGGTGGGCATGCGGTATCAAAGCACATCGCGTGCCGCCACCGCATGCGCCGGTCAGAACCCTTCCAGCACGATCTTGCCGCGCGCCTTGCCGCTCTCCAGCAGCGCGTGGGCGCGCCGCAGGTTGGCGGCGTTGATCGTGCCCAGGTGTTCGCCCACGGTGGTGCGCAGTTCACCCGCGTCCACCCTGCGCGCCACTTCGGTCAGCAGATGGTGCTGCTCGACCATGTCGGGTGTTTCGAACAGCGAGCGCGTGAACATGAGTTCCCAATGCAGCGACAGGGCCTTGCGCTTGAGCGCGAGGATGTCGATGCTGCCGGGCACCGGGTCGTCGATCAGGCCCAGCTGGCCTTGCGGCGCGATCAGCTCGACGATCTGCGCGAAATGTTGTTCGGTGTGGGTGAGGCTCACCACATAGCGCGGCGCGGGCAGCCCGGCCTGCTTCAGCGCATCGGCGAGGGGTTGGCTGTGGTCGATCACTTGGTGCGCACCCAGCGCCTTCACCCATTCCACGGTTTCGGGCCGCGAGGCGGTGCCGATCACGGTCAGGCCCGTGAGCTGGCGCGCCAGCTGCACCAGGATCGACCCCACGCCACCGGCGGCGCCGATCACCAGCAGGGCGTCGCCCGTCGGCGCGGTGTCGCGCGAGACGCGCAAGCGGTCGAACAGCATTTCCCAAGCGGTGATGGCGGTCAGCGGCAGCGCGGCGGCGTCGGCGTCCGACAGCGAGCTCGGCGCGAGCGCGGCGATGCGTTCGTCGACCAGGTGCATCTGGGCGTTGGCACCAGGGCGGTTGATGGCGCCGGCGTACCAGACGCGGTCGCCGGGCTTGAACATCGTGACCTGCGCGCCCACCGCGCGCACCGTGCCCACCGCGTCCCAACCCAACACGGCCCACTGGCCTTCGGCGGGCACCGAACGCAGGCGCATTTTGGTGTCCACCGGGTTGACGGCGATGGCCTTGACCTCCACCAGCAGGTCGCGCGCGCCGGGCGTGGGTTCGGGCAGGTCCACATCCTGCAGCGACAGCGGATCGGTGATGGTCAGGGCGTGTTGGTAGGCAATGGCTTTCATGGGTGTCTTCCGGATGGTCAATGAATGGCGCCCAGTGTGCTCGGGCGGGCACCTCGGGTGAAGGCCCGACCCGGCGAATCAGTTTCAATGAAAATCGAACGATGACACGCCTGGCCGAGCTGGAACTCATCACCCACATTGCCGACCTCGGCAGCCTCACGGCGGCTGCGAAGGCGCTGGACTGGTCGCCCGCCGCGGCGAGCGCCGCGCTCAAGCGGCTGGAAGCGGAGTGGGGCGTGGCCGTGTTCGTGCGCAGCACACGCAGCCTGCGCCTCTCAGCCGAGGGCGAACGCCTGATGCCCCATGTGCGCCAGGCGCTGCACGCCATGGGCGAGGCGCGCGCCGCTGCACAGCCGCACCGCCAGGCCCTGCGTGGCGAGTTGCAGATCTCCATGCCGTCCGACCTCGGCCGCCACGTGCTCCTTCCCTGGCTGGAGACGTTTCAGCAGCGGCACCCGCAGCTGGCGCTGCGCCTGCACCTGGCCGATCACAACGCCGATCTGATGCGCGTGCCGGTGGACATCGCGATCCGCTACGGCGTGCCGGCCGACTCGGTGCATGTCGCTCTGCCCTTGCTGCCGGAGAACCACCGCGTGCTGGTCGCCTCGCCAGCTTACCTGGCGCGCCACGGCATGCCCAAGCGTGCGCAGGATCTGATGGAACACGAAGCCTTGCGCTACATGCTGGGTGGCGAAGTGCCCAAGGTGTGGCGCTTGCAGATCGACGGCCAGTGGGTGAACGTGCCGGTGCGTGGCAGCCGCTCGGCCAACGATGGTGAAGTGGTCAAGCGCTGGGCGCTGGCGGGGCTGGGCGTAGCCCACAAGTCGTGGCTCGATGTGTCGGCCGAACTCGCAGCGGGTCAGTTGGTGCGCGTGAATCCGGCCTGGCTTGGCGAACCGGCGCCACTGAACCTGGTGCTGCCCGGTCGGCGCCAGATCACACCCGCGGCGCGCGCCCTGCGCGACTGGCTCAAGCAGCAACTGGGCGCGTTGACTGCCCACCTGCGCGCCTGAACGGCGCCCCGTGCTTCAGAGCCCGAGTGCGGTCAGGCCCGCGTGGTCCTGGGGCCGCGCGCCCAGCGGCCAATGGAACAAGCGTTCGCTCGCCGCGATCGGCCGGTCGTTGATGCTGGCGTGGCGCTGTTCCATGTAGCCCTCGGGCGTGAACTGCCAGTTCTCATTGCCGTGTGAACGGAACCACTGACCCGAGTCGTCGTGCCATTCGTAGACGAAGCGCACGGCGATGCGGTGGTCGGAGAACGCCCAGAGCTCCTTGATGAGGCGGTATTCAAGCTCCTTCGCCCACTTGCGCACCAGGAAGGCGTGCACCTGCTCGCGGCCCACCGGGAACTCCGCGCGGTTGCGCCAGCGCGTGTCCTCGGTGTAGACCTTGACCACCCGGTCGGGGTCGCGTGAATTCCACGCGTCCTCGGCCATGCGCACCTTCTGCGCAGCGGTCTCGGCCGTGAACGGCGGCAGCGGCGGGCGCGGCTCCATCAGTACTGTTTGTACGGGAGGAATTTGCCCGAGAGCACCACGTTCACGCGGTCGCCTTTGGGGTCGGCCTGGCGCTGGATGTCCATGCTGAAGTCGATCGCGCTCATGATGCCGTCGCCGAATTCTTCGTGGATCAGTTCCTTGATGGTGGTGCCGTAGACGCTGACGATTTCGTACCAGCGGTAGATCAGCGGGTCGGTGGGCACGGGCGTGGGCAGCGAGCCTTTGTAAGGCACGACCTGCAGCCACTTCTGCTCTTCGGTGGTCAGGCCGAAGATCTTGCCCACCACCTTGGCCTCGGCGGCGGAGGCCGTCATCTGGCCCAGGCACAGCGCGGTGGTCCATTCCTTGGACTGGCCGACTTTTTTGGCCACGTCGGCCCAGCTGATGCCTTTGGCGACTTTGGTGGAGATGATCTTTTCGGTGACGTCGAGTCGGTTCATGGATGCCTCGTTGCTTGTGATGAAAAAGAGAAAGGGAAAAGGGGGTCAGTGCGCTTTGGCGCGGCTCACCAGGAAATCAACAATGTGGTTTCGGAGGTCGTAGTAACCGTCGAGGTGATGGAGTTGCGCGCGGGTACGGCTGCGCGGCAGCGGGTTCACCACCACCTCGGCCATGCCACCGGGCTTGTAGCCGCTGGGTGACTCCTGGCCGTTGGTCATGAGCAGGATGCGGTCGGCCAGCAGGATGGCTTCGTCCACGTCGTGCGTGATCATGAAAACGGTTTGCTGCGTCTCGCGCACGATGCCCATCAGCTCGTCCTGAATGGTCCCGCGCGTGAGCGCGTCGAGTGCGCCGAAGGGCTCGTCGAGCAGCAGCATCTTGGGCTGGATGGCAAACGCGCGCGCAATGCCCACGCGCTGCTTCATGCCGCCGGAAAGCTGGCTGGGCTTCTTGTCGATGGCGGGCGACAGGCCCACCAATGCCACGAACTTCTCTGCGTGTTCGTTGATCTGCGTGCGGCTCCAGTCGGGCCAGCGCGACTTGACCGCGAACGCGATGTTTTGCCGCACGGTGAGCCAGGGCATGAGCGCGTGGCTCTGGAACACCACGCCGCGTTCCAGGCTGGGGCCGGCGATCTCGCGGCCGTCCATGAAGCAGTGGCCGGAGGTGGCAGTGTCCAGACCCGCGAGCACGTTGAGGATGGTGGTCTTGCCGCAGCCGCTGTGGCCGATGATGCAGACGAACTCGCCCTTGTCGATGGCGAACGACACGTCGGCAAACACCGGCTTGTCGGCCTGGAAGGCCTTGGCGAGTTTTTCAACCTGGAGGAAACCGGTCATCTTGTGCGCTTTCGTGGGGGCCGGTGCAAGGGTGGTGGCGGGGGCTTGGGGCAGGGCGGCGCTTTCGCGCACGCTGGTGTCACTCCACATAGGTCACCGCCTTCTGCAGCTGGGCGAACATGAGGTCGAGCAACATGCCGACCACACCGATCAGCAGCACAGCAAAGATCACGTTGGTGAGCGAGAGGTTGTTCCACTCGTTCCACACGAAGTAGCCCACACCGGTGCCACCCACCAGCATCTCGGCGGCCACGATCACCAGCCAGGCGATGCCCATGCTGATGCGCATGCCGGTGAGGATGGTGGGTGCCGCGGCCGGCAGGATCACCTGGAAGGCCTTGCGGATCGGGTTCACTTCCAGCGTGCTGGCCACGTTGAGCCATTCGCGCTTGACGGCGGACACGCCGAACGCGGTGTTGATCAGCATCGGCCACACCGAGCAGATGAAGATGACGAAGATGCCGCTCACGTCGGAATCTTTGAGCGTGTAGAGCGCCAGCGGCATCCACGCCAGCGGGCTGATGGGCTTGAGCACCTGCACGAAGGGGTCGAACGCCTTGCGCATCAGCGGTGACATGCCGATGAGGAAACCCAGCGGAATCGCCACCGCCATCGCCAGCAGGAAACCCAGGCCCACGCGGCCCAGCGAATGCGCGAGCTGGATGCCGATGCCCTTGTCGTTCGGTCCCTTGTCGTAGAACGGGTCGGACAAATGCCCCCAGGTCGCCTTGGCCACTTCGATGGGCGGCGGGAAGCCGGAGCTCTTGGCGGCACCGGGATCCTTGCCCATCATCTTGGCGTACTCGATCTGCTCGGCCGTCATGCCGGTGGAGGCACCACCGATGGCCGGCCCCGAGGTGGACAGCTGCCAGATGCCGATGAACACCCCGAAGATGATCAACGAGACCAGGGCCGCGCGCAGGTTGAGGCTGGTGGCTTTCATGGTCAGGCGGTCTTCTTGATGGCGAAGCTGTTCAGGTATTCAGCCGGCTTCGCAGCATCGAACTCCTTGCCCATGATGGTGTGCTTGCGGTAGCCCGATCCGGCGGTGAAGGGCTGACCCAGGTCCTTCATGTACTTGCGCGCGTCGGTGATGAGGAACACCTTCTCGGCCACGGCCTTGTAGTCGACGTCACCCTTGATGTAGCCCCAGCGCTGCATCTGCGTGAGCATCCACACGGCCATGCTCTGCCAAGGCATCGGGTCGAAGTCGGCGCGCTCGGGCACGTTCTGGATGCTGCCCAGGCCGTCGGCGAAGCGGCCGGTGAGCACCTGCGTGAGCACGGCCTCGGGCTGGTTGAGGTACTGGCTGGGCGCGATCACCTTGGCGATCAGTTCGCGGTTCTTCGGGTCGCGCGCCATGGCTGCCGAGGTGAGCACCGCGCGGTACAGCGCCGCAAACGTGTTGGGGTTCTTCTGGATGAACTCGGTGCTGGTGCCGAAGGCGCAGCAGGGGTGACCGTTCCAGAGGTCGCGGGTGAGCAGGTGAATGAAGCCCACCTCGTCGAACACGGCGCGCTGGTTGAAAGGATCCGGGCCCAGGAAGCCGTCGATGTTGCCGGCACGCAGGTTGGCCACCATCTCGGCCGGCGGGATCACGCGCAGCTGCACGTCGGTGTCGGGGTTCATGCCGTTTTCGGCCAGGTAGTAACGCAGCAGGAAGTTGTGGATCGAGTAGTCGAACGGGATGCCGAACTTGAAGCCCTTCCAGTTCTTCGGGTCGCGGTTGTTCTTGTGCTTCAGAGCCAGCGTGATCGCCTGGCCGTTGATGTTCTGGATGGTCGCCACGTTCATCGGCACGGCGTTGCTGCCCAGGCCCAGGCTGATGGCCAGCGGCATGGGCGAGAGGAAGTGCGAGGCGTCGTACTCCTTGTTGATCATCTTGTCGCGCACCAGGGCCCAGCCGGCGGTCTTGGTCACTTCGACACTGAGGCCTTGCTTCTGGTAGAAGCCCAGCGGCGCGGCCATGATGAGCGGCGTGGCGCAGGTGATCGGGATGAAGCCGATCTTCAGGTTGGTCTTCTCCAGCGCGCCTTTTTCTTGTGCCATGGCCTGCAGGCTGGCCACCGGCAACACGCTGGCAATGGCGGCCATGGCCGTGCCCTTGCCCACCGCGCGCAGGAAGCGGCGGCGCACCTCGTCGTGCGGGAATAGCGCCTTGACCAGCGTCGCCTCAATGAACTCGTTGCTGTAGGCCTCGAACTCGGCGGTCTCGCTGCGCCGGCGCAACTCCACGGCCGCGCCGTCGGCCGCCACCTCGGCGTGGTGATCAGCGATCGTGTGGTCGCGTCCGCAGCTGCACTTGAGCATGAGCGGACGATCGGCGTTGTAGGGATCGAAGAATTCGGACATGGCGCGCACCTCGTGAGTTGATGGACGAGTGGGTCATTGCAAGCACCGGGCCAGATGCGGCCGGGCGCCGGCCTTTCATCGTGCCGATTGCGAATTCGCGGGACTTGTGCCGACCCCATGTAGGGCTGGCCCTACACGGCGGTGGTCAAAAGCGGCGCTTCATGGCTTGGCGCGGTGCCGCTCGGCGTAGAGCGCGAGCTCCACGTCGTTCTTGGTGCCGGTTTTCTCCAGCACCCGGGCCCGGTAGGTGCTCACCGTGTTGGGCGCCAGGCCGAGCCGCGCACCAATTTCGCTCACGGTCTGCCCCTGTGTGAGCAGGCGGTAAACCTGGTGCTCGCGGTGCGACAGGGTTTCGGGCCCGGCCTGCGCGGTGGCGTTGCCCACCGCAGCGGCCAGCGCTTCGGCCGTGGCCTGCGTGAGGAAAACGCCGCCGCCGGCCGCCTTGCGCACGGCGTAGAGCATGTCGTCGGGGTCGGCGCTCTTGTTCAAATAACCGCAGGCTCCCAGGCGGATGCAGCGCACCGCGTACTGCTTCTCCGGGTAGGTGCTGAGCATGAGCACCGGCAGCAGCGGGTGCTCGCGCTTGAGGGTTTGCAGCACGTCCAGCCCGTCGAGCCCGGGCATGGCGATATCCAGCAACACCAGGTCCAGGCCGGCGTTGCCACCGAGTGCCCGCACCTGTGCCAACACCTCGTTGCCGGTTTGCGCCTCGGCCACCACCTGCACGTCGGGTGCGTCGGCCAGGATCTGCTTGAGGCCTTCGCGCACGATGCGGTGGTCGTCGCCGATCAGCACGCGGATGGTTTCGGCCAGCACATCAAAAACGGTGGTCATGCAAGGGCTCCCCGAGAGATCTGGTGAGGCAGTTCGATCGACAGGCGCATGAGCGTGCCCCGTCCTGGTGCACTGGTGATCTGGATATCGCCGCCGAAATGGCGGGCACGTTCGCGCATGCCCATCACCCCGTAGGCGTCGGCGGCTTCAAACGCCTGGGCCGGCGCACCCACCCCATCGTCCTGCACCGCGAGGGTGAGCACCCCCGCCTGCACGACGATGCGCACGTCCAGACGACGTGCGTGCGCGTGCCGCCCGACGTTGCTCAGCATTTCCTGAAAGATGCGGAACACGCCCATGGCCAGCGGCTCGAGCGGGTCCGGCACGTCGTCCACGTCCATGCACCAGTTCAGGGACATTTCGGCCGACTGCACGAACTCCTGTGCCTGCCATTCAAGCGCGGCCCACAGGCCCTGGTGGTCCAGGATGCTGGGGCGCAGGTCGGTGATGATGCGGCCCACGTTGTCCACCGCGTTCTCGATCAACCGGCTCATGTTCTGGCACTTGCAGCGCATGCGCGTGCGCATGTCGCCGGCGGCTTCCAGCGTGCGCTGCTCCTGCTCCGAGAGGCGCTTGTCCAGCCAGTTCACGTCCATCTTGAGCGCCACCAGCAGGCTGCCGAGCTCGTCGTGCACCTCGCGCGCGATGCGCGTGCGCTCTTCTTCGCGCACGGCTTCGGAGCGCGCAGCCAGCTCGCGAACCTGCTTGAGTGCCGTGGCCAGCGCGAGCGTGCGCTCACCCACGCGCTCTTCCAGCTCGTCCTTGGCGCGCTGCAGGGCGTCGGCCGCGCGCTTGCGCTCGGTGATGTCGACGAATGTCACGACCGCGCCGCGCACCTCGCCGCCGTCGATGATGGGGTGGCTGGAGTACTCCACCGGAAAGCTGGAGCCGTCGCGGCGCCAGAACACCTCGGTGTCGATGCGGCAGGGCAGGCCTTCCAGAAACGCCTTGAAGATCGGGCAGTCCTCCACCGGGTAGTGCGCACCGTCGGCGTGCGAGTGGTGGGTGAGGTCGTGCATGTTGCAGCCCAGCAGCTCGTCGGGCTCAAAGCCGATCATGCGGGCGCCGGCGTGGTTGATGAACACGCACAAGCCGTCCAGATCGATGCCGAACACGCCTTCGCCGGTGGAGGCCAGCAGCAAGGCCAGTGGGTCGCCCCAGGCGCGGGTGTGAGGGGCGGGCGCTTCGATCTGCATGCGTCCGCTGCACGCAATGAATGTGCCAAAGCGGTGCACAGCGGCCGAAAGGCGACAATGCGAGCCAAGACCCCTGCAGCCCACCGGTATTTCCCATGGCCCTGTTCGACAAACTGTTTGGCGAGCGCTACGCCGCCGCCCGACTGCGCAAACGCCGGCACCAGCGGGTCGGTGTCTCCACCACCGCTCAACGCGCCGCGGACCTGCTGCGCTCCACCACGGCACTCATCCAGCTCAGCCCCGCCGAGGCGCTGACGGTGGTGGCCTACATGGAGTTGCGTCGCTGCCCCGAGGGGGAAACCATCATCCGCCAGGGCCACAGCGGCGGTGAGGACGGCTTCATGGCGCTGGTGATTGAAGGCGAGATCACGGTCGAAGCCGTCACGGTCAGCCGCACCGAGCCGCTCACGGTCAACGTGCTCGGCCCGGGCCACCTCATGGGCGAGATGTCGCTCATGGACGGTGAAGCCCGCTCGGCCACCTGCACCGCGAGCACCGAGGTGCGCTGCGCCGTGCTCACACGCACCGCCCTGCAGACCCTGATGGCCGAAGAACCAGCCACCGCCGCCAAGCTGCTCAGCGCCGTGGCCCAGCGCCTGAGCCAGCGGTTGCGCGAGAACGACACCAAGCTGCAGCTCTACGGTCAACTCGTGCTGTCGATGCAGCAGGAGATTGACCGCTTGATTCCCGAGCCGCCTTAGGTGTTCGGTGCAGTCTTGCTGCTCCAGATCATGGTGATGGCCAGGATGGAGAGCACCACGCCGAGCGAAATGGCGACGGGAATCTTGAACACGTCGATCAACAGCATCTTGGTGCCGATGAAGACCAGGATCACGGCCAGACCGTAGTTCAGCAGGTGGAAGCGGCTGGCAGCGGCTTGCAGCAGGAAGAACATGGCGCGCAGGCCCAGGATGGCGAACACGTTGCTGGTCAGCACGATGAACGGGTCCTTGGTGATGGCGAAGATCGCGGGGATGGAATCCACCGCGAAGATCACGTCGGTCAGGCCCACCAGGCAGATCACCATGAGCAGCGGCGTGGCGATGCGCTTGCCGTTCTCCACCGTCCAGAACTTCTCACCGTCGAACGACTTGCTCACCGGCAGGATCTTGCGCAGCAGCTTGAGCGCAGGGTTGTCGTCCAGGCTGGGTTCCTGGCCGGCAGCCCACCACATCTTCAGGCCGGTGAGCACCAGGAAGGCACCGAACAGATAGAGGATCCAGTGGAACTGCGCCAGCAACCAGCCGCCCACCAGGATCATCACCGTGCGCAGCACGATGGCGCCCACGATACCGATCATCAGCACTCGCTTCTGGTAGGCCGCAGGCACGGCAAAGTAGGTGAAGATGAGCAGGAAGACAAAGATGTTGTCGACTGCCAGGCTCTTCTCGATCAGATAGCCGGTGAGAAACTCCAGCGCCTTCTCATTGGCGATCTCGGACGAGCCGGTGGTGTCCTTCACGGCCCACCAGAACAGCGCATTGAACATGAAGCTCAAGGCCACCCAGACGAGCGACCAACGCAACGCCTCCTTCACGCCCACCACATGAGAGCCCTGCTTGCTGAGCACGACGAAATCGATGAAGAGGGCAGCGATGACGATCGCGACAAAGACGACCCACAGCCACAACGGGGCAATGCTTTCCATGAGAAACCTCAGGTTTGGTGTTGAAGGAACACCCCAAGGTCTTGCCATGGCCGCACGGTGTGCGGTTGGAGATTTCCGGCGACCGTCAGGCCGCGTATTGACGAAAATCCCACCGGCCGAAGCCCGGCTGCGCGCCGGGTGGCAGGTCGACTACTCCCCTTGAAGGGAAGCGCGATTGTGGTGGCGAAACACAAGTTCCACCAACTGAACAACCCTCAGGTTTTTCCTGAAGTTGCTGCGCCGATCACGCGGCTTCCTTGTAGAAGACCTCGCGCCTGAGGCTGCGCGGGGCCAGCGGCTCCACGCTCTGGTGGATGGCCGCGATGTGCTCCGGTGTGGTGCCGCAGCAACCACCCACGATGTTGACCAGGCCTTCGGCCGCGAACTCGCGCAGCAGGCGGCTGGTGTCCTCGGGCGTTTCGTCAAAGCCGGTGTCGCTCATGGGGTTGGGCAGGCCGGCGTTGGGGTAGCAGCTGATGAAGGTGTCGCCCGCGACCTTGGCCAGCTCCTGGATGTAGGGGCGCATCAGCGCGGCACCCAGCGCGCAGTTGAGGCCCACGGCCAGCGGCTGCAGGTGGCGCACGCTGGCCCAGAAGGCGCTGACCGTCTGGCCGCTCAGGATGCGGCCGGAGGCGTCGGTCACGGTGCCGCTGATGATGACCGGCAGGCGCTCGCCGCTGTTCTCGAAGAACTCGTCGATGGCGAACAGCGCGGCTTTGGCGTTGAGCGTGTCGAAGATGGTCTCCACCAAGAGCACATCGGCACCGCCTTCGACCAGCGCCTCGATCTGCTCCAGGTAGGCCGCGCGCAGCTGCTCAAACGTCACATTGCGCGCACCGGCGTCGTTCACGTCGGGGCTGATGCTGGCGGTCTTGGGGGTGGGGCCGAGCGCGCCGGCCACAAAACGCGGTTTGTCGGGCGTGCTGAATTTGTCGCAGGCCGCGCGAGCGATGCGCGCCGAGGCCAGGTTCATCTCGCGCGCCAGATGCCCCATCTCGTAGTCGTCCTGCGCGATCGTGGTCGCTCCAAAGGTGTTGGTCTCGATCAGGTCGGCACCGGCGGCGAGATACCCTTCGTGGATGTCCTGGATCACGTCGGGGCGGGTGAGGCTGAGCAGCTCGTTGTTGCCCTTCACATCCTTGTGGAAGTCCTTGAAGCGCTCGCCCCGGTACTGCGCCTCGCCCAGCTTGAACCGCTGGATCATGGTGCCCATCGCGCCGTCGAGGATGGCGATGCGGTGTTTCAGGATCTCGGGCAGCGCCTGGGCGCGGGTGTAGGCAGGGGAAGTCATGCCCGGATTGTAAGAAGTGACCCGACCCGGGGACCGCGCCTGGACGGGCGGCCTCAGGCTTTCCCCGACAATAGCCCCCATGAAACACCTCACGCCCCAGCAGGCCTGGGCCTGGCTGCAGGCCGAACGCGAGCAGCGCGAAGCCCGCGGCGAAGCACCACCGCTGTTTGTGGACGTGCGCATGGAAATCGAGTCGCTCTACGTGGGCCGCCCACCTGGCGTGGAGAACATTCCCTGGTACGAATACCCCGACCTCACGCCCGACCCGGCGCGTTTTGCGCAGGCGGTGGAGCGCGAGGCGGGCGACAGACAACGCCCGGTGCTGCTGATCTGCCGCAGCGGCAAGCGCACGCTGGACGCCGGCAAGGCGCTGGAAGCCGCCGGCTTCAGCGAAGTGGCGCACGTGGTCCACGGCTTCGAGGGTGAGCTCAACGAAGACTTCAAACGCTCCAGCCTGAACGGCTGGCGCCACGATGGGTTGCCGTGGGAGCAGATGTGATCGACATCGCGCCCGGGAGCGAAATCCTGGAGGCCAGCGTCGGCGTTCTGCAAGAGGTCTTCGGGTTCGATGCCTTCCGTGGCCCGCAGGCCGAGATCGTGGCCCACGTGGGTGGCGGTGGAGACGCGCTGGTGCTCATGCCCACGGGTGGCGGCAAGTCGCTGTGTTACCAGGTGCCGGCCATCGTGCGCGAGCGCAGCGGCCAGGGCCTCACCGTGGTGGTGTCGCCGCTGATCGCGCTCATGCACGACCAGGTGGGTGCGCTGTTGGAAGCCGGCGTGGCCGCGGCTTTCCTGAATTCCAGCCTCTCCAGCGAAGACGCGCAGCGCGTGGAAAAAGAGATGCTGCGCGGCGAGTTGACCCTGCTCTACGCAGCACCCGAACGCCTGACCACGCCGCGCTTTCTGGCTTTGCTCGACTCGCTCAAGGAGCGCGGCAAGCTCGCGCTGTTTGCCATCGACGAAGCCCACTGCGTGAGCCAGTGGGGCCACGACTTCCGGCCCGAATACCGGGGCCTGGTCGTGCTGCACGAGCGCTTTGCCGGCGTGCCGCGCGTGGCCCTCACCGCCACCGCCGACGACCTCACGCGCGCCGACATCGTCGAGCGCCTGCAGCTGCAGGACGCGCGCACTTTCATCAGCAGCTTCGACCGGCCCAACATCCGCTACCAGCTGGTGGAGAAAAAAGACGCCTCCGCGCAGCTGCTGCGCTTCATCCGCGACGAACACACCAGCGGCGACGAGCACGACTCCGGCATCGTGTACTGCCAGTCGCGCCGCCGGGTGGAAGAGGTGGCCAAGCTGCTGTGCGACGCGGGCCTCAACGCCTTGCCGTACCACGCCGGCCTGGACGCCGCCGTGCGGCAGAAGCACCAGGACCGCTTCCTGCGCGAAGAGGGCCTGATCATGGTGGCCACCATTGCGTTCGGCATGGGCATTGACAAGCCCGACGTGCGTTTTGTGGCCCACCTGGACATGCCCAAGAACATCGAGGGCTATTACCAGGAAACCGGGCGCGCCGGGCGCGATGGTGAACCCGCCAACGCCTGGATGGCCTATGGTCTGCAGGACGTGGTGAACCAGCGCCGCATGATCGACGAGAGCCCGGCGGCCGAAGAATTCAAGCAGGTGATGCGCGGCAAACTCGACGCGCTGCTGACCCTCGCCGAGGCGAGCGACTGCCGCCGCGTGCGCCTGCTCTCCTATTTCGGAGAACAAAGCGAACCCTGCGGCAACTGCGACAACTGCCTGCATCCGCCGCAGCTCTTTGACGCCACCGAGTCTGCGCGCAAGCTGCTTTCGTGCATCTACCGCGTGCAGCAGTCCAGCGGCACGGCCTTCGGCGCCGGTCACATCATGGACATCCTGCGCGGCAAGGTCACCGAGAAGGTGACGCAGCATGGGCACGACAAACTCTCCACCTTCGGCATCGGCGCTGATTTGTCCGAGACGCAGTGGCGTGCGCTGCTGCGCCAGCTGATCGCCCGCGAGGCCGTGCAGGTGGACGCAGCGCACTACAACACCCTGCACCTGCAGGATGCGGCGCGCGAGATCCTGAAAGGCCAGAGCGCTGTGTGGCTCAAGCTGCTGACCGAAAAGGCCGCAGGCCCCGGGCGCACCAGCCGCCCGCGCAACGCCCGCGCTGCCGTGGCGGACGACGGCCAGCCGCTCACCCTGGCCGCGCGCGACGCCCTGGACGCGCTCAAGGCCTGGCGCGCCGGGGTGGCCAAGGAACACAACCTGCCCGCGTTCGTGATCTTTCACGACGCCACCCTGCGCGCGATTGCCGCCCGCCAGCCCCGCTCGTTGGCCGATCTGGACGGCATTGCCGGCCTGGGCGTCAAAAAACGGGAGGCCTACGGCGACGAGGTGTTGCGGGTGGTGAGTGCTTTCGGGTGAGCGTCGTGGCGGGCTCCACGCCCGTTGCAGCACCATCGGCTGACATGCCCGACCGCTCATCGCGAGCGGCCGTTTTCAGCCCTGTCATCGCTCAAGAACGCCTCCCACATGACGATGCTTGAGGTGTACCCGGGGACGTCCCCCACCACCCCCGAACATCTCGAACGGAGCACCGCATGTTTTCCTGGCTGGCCTGGATGGGCAAAAGCAAAAAGGTGCCGTACCACGACACCCAGGTCCTCGAACTGGACTTTCTGGTGGACGAATTCCACGCCGCGATGGCCGACATCCAGGACCCGACCCGTGTGCGCATCCATGCCGCGCTGCTCTCCTGCCAAAGTCCCAAGGACCTCTGGTTCCTGCGCAGCAAGCTGTTTGGCCTGATCTCCAAGCACCACTGCGAGAGCGTGGCCAACACCCGCATCGGCCGCCTGGACCAGAAGCTGCGCTTTTTTGTGGACAACCACCCCGACTACTCGTCGGACGAGCTGCCCAGCAAGCCCATGATGCTGCTGCACTGAGCGGCCGCTTCGACCCCTCCCCGACCGCGACCGCTTTTCAGCGGTCGCGCAGTTTCAGCGCCGCCACCAGCGCCAGCGCACAGATCGCCGCCAGCATCAGGAAGGTTTCGTCAAACGCCGCCATGCGCGCCGGGCTGGCGGGGCCGGTGTCCAGCAGCGCCCCGTGGGCCGCCACCCGCCACTCGAGCACGATGCCGCACAGGCTCACCCCCGCCGCTCCGCCCAGCATGCGCAGGAAGTTGATCACACTGGAGCCCTGCGGAATGTGGCTGTGGCCCAGCCCGCGCATGGCGCCGATGTTGAGCGAGGGCAGGATGAAGCCCAGGCCGATGCGCCCGAGGATGGCCCAGACGATGAGCAGCGGAATGATCTGCGCCGGGCGAGCCAGGTCGATGGTGACCATGAGCGCGAACGACGCGGACAACAGCACCAGGCCGATGCTCACCAGCCGGTGGGTGGGCTGTTTGTCGGCCAGCCGGCCCACCACCGCGATGCTCACCGCCAGCACCAGGCCGGCGGGCAGCAGGATGGTGCCCACATACGAGGGTGAGAGCCCCAGCCCCATCTGCATGTAGACCGGCAGCAGGTAGGTGGAGCCGAACAGCGCGATGCCGTAAATGAAGGCCACGATGCTGCCCATGGCAAAGCGCCGGTCCTTGAACAGCGAGAGGTTCATCAGCGGGTCGATGCCCTGGTCGGGGTGGCGCTGGCGCGCCTTCAATGTGCGCCGCTGCAGCACCACAAAGGCCACCAGCAGCAGCGCCGCGCCGCCCAGCAACACGCTGGCGCTCAGCGCCGTGCCGCCCTGCAGTTCCACCAGACCATTGAGCAGGCACAGCGTGCCCGCTGCGGCCAGCAGCAGGCCGCGCCAGTCCAGGCCCGCGCCCTGCCGGTTGGCGGCCAGCCCGCCTGGTGAGGTGGTGGGCACATAGCGCCGCGCCAGCCACAGCGAGGCCAGGCAGAACGGCACCACCATGAAGAAGATCGAGCGCCAGCCGAAACCGTCGACCAGGAGCCCGCCGATGCTGGGGCCCAGCGCCGGCGCAAGCACCACGCCCATGCCGAAGATGCCGCTGGCGCGGCCTTGCTCATGGGGCTCGAAGGCACGCAGGATGATGATGGCCGGAATGGGCTGCACCACACCGGCGGCCAGACCCTCGGCCACGCGGGCGGCCAGCACCAGCGGAAACGAATTGGCAAAGCCCCCAGCCACGCCGCCCACCAGCAGCAGCCACATGCAGCCCGCGTAGGTGCTGCGGTAGCCGTAGCGCGCCAGCAGCCAGGGCGTGGTGAGCATGGAGACCGTCATGGCGGCCATGAAACCCGAGGTGGCCCACTGGGCGCGTTCCTGGCCGAGCGTGAAGTGCTGGCTCATGTCGGGGATGGCCACGTTGATGATGGTCGACGACATGATCGACGCCATCGTGCCCACCATCACCGAGAGCAGCAGCAGCCAGCGGTAGCGTTCGCCGTAACGGGCGCGCAGCGCGGGCAGGGAGTGGTCGACCGTCTCAGCCATGGGCCACCGCCGCGGCGGAGGCGCAGCGCGCGCAGATGCAGGCCTGTCCGGCGGAAGCGACGGGCACGCGCTGCAGCAGCTCGGGGCTGAAGGTGGCGCCCACACACCAGCACGGGCCCTGTTTCTCGCCAGTCTCGCGTTCGAGCTCCATCGCGCAGCGGTTGGGCTCGCTGCACAGCGGGCAGCGTGCGGGGTCGATCTCGGGAGCGTTGGGGATCATGGGGTGGGGGTACTGACGCGCCGAGGTGGCGGTGGGTGGAGCCTATGGTAATTTCAAAGCTCCATTCCCAGCCGTGGTGCCTGCCGTGACCACCGCCAGCCCGCGCCCCTTCGATGGGCGCACCCACTGTCCCATGTCCATCTTTGCGTTTTTCCGCCGCACCGCCACGCTGGCGGCGTTGCTCCTGCCCGCCTGGGCTGCGCAGGCCGCCGGCCCCGCCCCCAACAGCGCCCCCAACAGCGCGCCCCACACCGTGCCCGACACCATGGCCCAGCGCCTGCTGGCTTGCACCCTGTGCCATGGCGAGCAGGGCCGCGCCACCAACGCGGGCTATTTCCCGCGCATCGCCGGCAAGCCCGCCGGTTACCTCTACAACCAGCTGGTGCACTTTCGCGCCGGGCGGCGCAACAACGTGGGCATGGCCTCGCTGCTGGATTCCTTGAGCGACGACTACCTGCGCGAGATCGCGGCGCATTTCGCCAGCCTCGATCTGCCGTACCCCGCGCCGCTGCGCAGCGATGCGCCAGCGGCCGTGCTGCAGCGCGGTGAGACCCTGGCGCTGCGCGGCGACAAGGCGCGCGACGTGCCCGCCTGCGTGGCCTGCCATGGCCAGGCCCTCACCGGCGTGAGCCCGGCCATCCCGGGCCTGCTGGGGTTGCCGCGCGATTACTTGATCGGGCAGCTCGGCGCCTGGCAGACCGGCCTGCGCCGCGCGAGTGCGCCCGACTGCATGGGCCACGTGGCCCAGCGCCTCAGCGGTGGTGACGTGAGCGCGGTGGCCAGCTGGCTGGCCAGCCAGCCGCTGCCGGCCAACACCCACCCCGCGCCCGCCACGGCCGAGCCGCTGCCCTTGCGCTGCGGCAGCGGGGGTTGACCATGGGTCGTCATTTCACACCCTGGCGGGTGGTTTTCGGGGGGCTGCTGCTGGGCGTGAGCGCGCTGGTGCTCGTGGTGCTGGTGGAGCTGCGCGGCGCGCCGCTGGACACCGGGGGAACGCCACCGACCACGACACCCCAACTCGTGGAGCGCGGCGCCTACCTGGCCCGCGCCGGCAACTGCATGGCCTGCCACACCGAACGCGGCGGCGCGGCGTATGCGGGCGGCCGTGCCGTGCCCACGCCGTTTGGTGCCGTGCTCTCCACCAACCTCACGCCGCACAAAATCACCGGCATCGGGCGCTGGAGCGCGGCCGAGTTCTGGCGCGCCCTGCACCACGGCCAGTCGCAGGACGGCCGCCTGCTCTACCCCGCTTTCCCCTACACCCACACCACGCTGGTCACGCGCGAGGACAGCGATGCGCTGTTCGCCTTCCTGCACAGCCAGCCCGCCGTGGAGCAGGCCAACCGGCCGCACGAATTGCGCTTTCCGTACAACACCCAGGCCGCGCTGGCCGTGTGGCGCGCGCTCTACTTCAAGCCGGGTGTGTTCGAACCCGAGCCCGCGCAAAGCGCCGAGTGGAACCGCGGCGCTTACCTCACACGCGGGCTGGCGCACTGCTCGGCCTGCCATGCCGAGCGCGACCCGCTGGGTGGCAGCAGCGAAGCGCAGGCGTTTCGTGGCGGTCTCATGCCCGCGCAGGACTGGTACGCGCCTTCGCTGCGTTCGTCGGCCGAAGGCGGCGTGGCCACCTGGGACACCGCGCAGGTGGTGGGCCTGCTCAAGACCGGCGTGGCCGAGAACGCTTCGGTGATGGGGCCGATGGCAGACGTGGTGTTGCACGGCACGCAACACCTGAACGACGCCGACCTGCGCGCCATGGCGGTGTACCTGCAAGCCCTGCCGCAGCAAACCCCCCAGGCCGTTGACGTGGAAGCCGCCGACCCGCAGCAGATGGCGCGCGGCGAGAAGCTGTACGCCCAGCAATGCGCGCAGTGCCATGGCGACAACGGCGAGGGCGCTGCCGGGGTGTACCCACGCTTGGCCGGCAACCGTGCGGTCACGCTGGCCGCGCCGCACAACGCGGTGCAGGCCATCCTGGGCGGCGGTTTTGCGCCCGCCACCGCCGGCCACCCGCGCCCCTACGGCATGCCGCCCTACCGCACGCTGCTCACCGACGACGAGGTGGCTGCGGTCGCCACCTTCGTGCGCCAGTCCTGGGGCAACCAGGCGCCAGCGGTGTCCAGCCTGGCGGTGCAGCGGATTCGCTGAGGTCCGGGGCTTCGCCCCTGATTGATCTGGATCATTGCGGCGCCGTGCGCCAGGGCTAGAGTGGGTTCAGCCGCCGCGCCCATGCCGGGCGAGGCGGCGCACCGACATGACCCCATCCCGCCTCGTACTGCCGCGCTTCCTCCTGGCCCTGCTCCTGGGTGTCTCAGGCGGATGCGCATCGTTGTTGCCGACCTCCCGCACAGACGTGGCTTCGCGCTGGACCAGCTACGACGACGCCGCGCGCGCCCTGGCCACGCTGGAGGCTTTTCAGGCGAGTCGTGAAGACGTGCATCGCCAGGACCTGGATCCGCACCTGGGCCCCGGCATCGCGGTGCTGCACTTTGCCGATGTGCTGCAGCGTTTTGCCGCCGTGGTGCAGAGCCGCCCGGACCATGTGGACCCTGGCGTGAACGCCTGCCTGCAGGCCGGCCAGCGCTGCAGCGGCTACGCCATCTCCGTCAAAAAGCTGGCGCGCCGGCGCGTGGGCAACTTCTGGTTCGATTCGCTGGATTTCCGGCGCGAAACCGTCACCACCGGCTGGAGCGTGGAGGTGCTGCTCGTGTTCGTCGACGACACCCTGGTCTACAAACTCATGGGAGGGCAACCCACCATTCGAGAGGTGGAGGTGCAGCGCAAACCACTGGGTCCGTTGCAGGGCTGGGGGCAGCAGCTCGCGCGTTGACCCAGCGCTCGCGGGTGGGTTTTTGGCGGCGCCCAGCAGGTCAGGCGGCCAGCGCCTAGACTGGGCCAATGACATCACGCAACTGGTCCGTCCTGCCCGTGGTGGCCACCGCCGCCGCCGTCGCTTTGCTGTTCACCACCGGTTGCGCCGCGTGGCGCATTGGCCAGGCGGCCGACCTGGCGCGCCAGAGCACCCCGTTCCAGCAAAACCCGGCCGAGGCCACCGTGAGTTTGCTCATCGTGGGCGACAGCACCGGCGTGGGCACCGGGGCGAGTTCGCCCGAGGCCAGCCTCGCGGGTTTGCTCGGCCGTGCTTACCCGCGCCTGCGCATCGACAACCGCGCCCGCGATGGCGCCACCTTCGCCGGCGTGTTGCGGCAGCTGGAGGGGACGCAGCGGTACGACCTGGTGCTGGTGCAGGCCGGTGGCAACGACGTGATCCGCCTGCGCTCTGACGAGGATGTGCGCGCCGACATCGACCGCGCCACCATGCTCGCCCGCCAGCGCGCCGACCGCGTGGTGCTCATGCCCGCGGGCAACGTGGGCAACGCGCCGTTCTTCTTTCCACCCGCTTCGTGGCTCATGACCGACCGCGCCCGCCGGCTGCACGGCTTCGTGCGCGAGGCTGCTTCGCGCCACGGTGCGGTGGTGGTCAACCTGTTCAAGGAAAAGGCCGACGATCCGTTCGCGCAGACGCCCGAACTCAATGCGGTGGACGGTCTGCACCCCAGCGACGAGGGCTACCGGGTCTGGCGAGACGAGTTGCTGGCCCAAAGCGGCTGGGCCGAGGTGCTCGCTGGCGCCCGAGCGCGGTGAAACCCAAAAAGTGTCGGGAAAAATGACACTTTGTGGCAGCGGCAGGGAGGCATTCCTTTCAGATCAACAGCTTGCCCGGCTGGCGCGAGTTTTGCTCCGTTAATTGCAGCAAACTTTCCAACAACGGTGAGCGTTTTCAGAGTGTGACGTAGTTCACACCCAGACCAACCCCAGGCTTCCCATGACCCGTTTCCTGTCCCGTTTCGCCGCCCCATTCGCCGTCGCCGCCTTCCTGGCCGCTGCTCCTGCTGCTCAGGCCGGCGTGCTCTTCAGCGACAACTTCGATGCCCAAGGCAACGCCAATGCCCTGAGCTTCAATGGCTTCACGAACTGGACCGTCACCAACGGTTCTGTGGACTACATCCGCAGCGGCGTGGGCTACGGCATCCACTGCGCGGGCAACATCGGCGGCTGCGTCGACCTCGACGGCAGCTCGAACGACGCCGGTTTGATGTCGAGCAAGTCGATCTACAACCTGCTGGCCGGCACGACCTACCTCTTCTCGCTCGACCTCTCGGGCAACCAGGTGCGCGACGAGCGCAACACGGTGAACTTCGGCTTTGCCCTGGCCGGCAACCTCGGCGCATTCCTGGCCGCTGACGTGGTCACGCTCGGCCGCAGCAACCCTTTCGGCACCTACACCGTGGCCTACACCCCGGGCAGCAACGTGAGCGCGCGCCTGGTCATTGGCAACACGGGCGGTGACAACGTCGGCCTGATCCTCGACAACGTGGTGTTGAGCTCCAAGGTGCCCGAGCCCGGCACGCTGGCCCTGCTGGGTCTCGGCCTGGCCGTGTTGGGCTTGCGTCGCCGCCGCGCTGCCTGACCTGGTTGCACCCCCAAAGAAAAGCCCCGCTGGCGACAGCGGGGCTTTTTTGTGGGCGTTTCACATGCGGGGCATCAGACGCCGGCAACCACCCCGTCGCTGCGCGGGTCGGCCGCGCCCTCGATCACCCCATTGGGGTGGCGCACCAGCGCACCCGCGTGGCCCATTGTGTCGCTGAAGGGCTCGCTGAACACCTCCACCTCATGGCCCGCGGCCTTGAGTGCTGCAATCAGTGCCGGGTCGAACCGGCTCTCCAGTTTGAGCGAGGTGGTCTCGCCGCCCCAGGTGCGCCCGAGCAGCCAGCGCGGCGCGGTCACGGCCTGCTGCAGCCCCTGACCAAAGCGCGCGTAGCGCGTGAACACGGCTGCTTGCGTCTGGGGCTGGCCTTCGCCCCCCATGGTGCCGTAGGGCATGACGCGGCCGTCGTCAAACAGGGCCAGCGACGGGTTGAGCGTGTGGAAGGGGCGCATGCCGGGCTTGAGCACGTTGAGCGCTTTCGGGTCGAGCGAAAAACTCGTGCCGCGGTTCTGCCAGACGATGCCGGTGTCCTGCAGCACCACACCCGAGCCGAACTCCCAATACACGCTCTGGATGAAGCTCACTGCGCGGCCCTGCGCGTCGATGCAGCCCATCCAGATGGTGTCGCCGGGCTTGGCCACGTCGGGCCAGGGCAGGGCTTGCTCGCGGTCGATCTCGGCCGCCAGTTCGGTGAGGGCGGCGGACGTCAGGAAGCTTTGCGGATCGGCCGGCAGGCGCTGCGGATCGGTCACCACGCGCTCGCGCACGCGGAAGGCCCGCTTGGTGGCTTCCACGAGGCCGTGAACGTGCGCGAAGCCTTCGCCCTCGGTCACACCCAGGCGCTCGAACAGGCCGAGGATCATGAGCGCCGAGAGGCCTTGCGTGGGTGGCGGCAGGTTGTAGACCGTGCTGTCGTTCAGCCGCACCGAGAGCGGGTCGACGATCTGCGCCTGGTAGGCGGCCAGGTCGCTCGTGCGCAGTGGGCTGCCCACGCGTTCGAGCTCGGCGCCGATGCGTGCGGCGAGTTCGCCACGGTAGAAGTCGTCCAGGCCACGCTCGGCCAGTTGCTCCAGCGTGCGCCCCAGCGTGGGCTGCTTGAGGATATGGCCCACGGCTGGGGGCTGACCGTTGACCAGGTGGGTCTGCGCAAAACCCGGTGCGTCTTTCAGGCCGTCGAACTTCTCGCGGGTGAGCGCCGCCTGGCTTTCGGTGACGGCAATGCCGTTGCGCGCGTGGCGGATGCCATCGGCCAGCAGGCGTGACAAGGGCAGGGCCGGGCCCCACGGTGCTGCCACTTCACGCGCCTTGGCCCAACCGCCGATGGTGCCGGCCACCGTGAGCGCGGCCTTGGGGCCTCGCGAGGGGATGGTGCTGTGACCGGCGTACCAGTCGAGGTCGGCCAACGCCGCGGCGGGGCCGCAGGCCGAGATGGCCACGGGCTTCTGGCCCGGTTCGTGGATGAGCCAGAAACCGTCACCGCCGATGGCGTTCATGTGCGGGTAGACCACCGCGATGGCTGCGGCCGCGGCCACCATGGCTTCCACGGCGTTGCCGCCGTCGCGCAGCACATCGCGCCCGGCCTGTGCGGCCAGGTGGTGGGGCGCGACAAACATGCCGCCCAGGGCGGTGAGGGTGTGAATCATCGAAGGTCTCCTTGTTGTGTGGGGTCAGGTCAGCAGGCCGTAGAACATGCGCGCAGCGGTGAGCGCCAGGAACAGCGCGAACACCTGGCGCAAGCGCCGCGCATCGACTGAATGCGCGAGTTTCGCACCCCAGCCCGTGGTGGCCAGCGTCGCCGGCACGATGAGCGCGAACCCCAGCATGTTCACATAGCCCAGGCTCAGCGGCGGTCGCAAAGGCACGTCCAGCCCGTTGAGGATGAAGGCCAATGCGCCGGGAACGCTGATCAACATGCCCAGCATGGCGCCGGTGCCCACCGCCGTGTGCATGGGCACGCGCAGGGCATTGAGGATGGGCACGCTGAGCGTGCCGCCGCCGATGCCCATGAGGGTGGACATGCCGCCGATGCCGCTGCCCAGCAACGCGGTGCCGGCCGTGCCGGGCAGGCCGTCAGCCACGGCAACCCCGTCGCGCTTGAAGGCCATGTTGATGGCCACCAGCAAGGCGATGGAGGCGAACACGGCGGTGAGCGAGGCGCCGCTCAGGAAGCGGCTGGCCACCGAGCCCACGATCACGCCCAAGACCACCGAGGGCATGAGGCGCTTGATCAGCGACCTGTCCAGGCTGCCGCGTTTTTCGTGGGCGCGGCTGGAGAGGATGGAGGTCGGGATGATGGTCGCCAGCGAGGTGCCCACCGCCGCGTGCATGCGCACCGACTCGTCGACACCCAGCAGCGTGAACAGGTGGTAGAGCACTGGCACGATGACAATGCCGCCGCCCACGCCAAGCAGGCCGGCGAGCACGCCCGCCACCAGGCCGGTGGCGAGCAGGGCCGTGGCCAGACCCAGCAACCAGGCGGTGCTGTATTGACTGAAGAACTCCATGGGTCTACCAGCCGATGGCCTTGGGCAACCACAGCGCGATCTGCGGGAACAGGAACACCAGGCCGAGGGTGAACAGCTGCAGCAGGATGAACGGGACCACACCCTTGTAGATGTCCTTGATGTTCACTTCCGGCGGCGCCACGCCCTTCAGGTAGAAGAGCGCCCAGCCAAACGGTGGCGTGAGGAAGCTCGACTGCAGGTTCACCGTGATCAGCATCGCCAGCCACACCGGGTCCACACCCATGTTCATCAGGATCGGCAGGAACAGCGGCACGGCGATGTAGCTGATCTCGATCCATTCCACAAAGAAGCCGAGCACAAAGATGATGAGCATCATGAACCAGATGGCGGTGTTGGTGCCGCCCGGCAGGGCTTCAAACATGCCGGCGATCAGGTCCTCGCCGTGCAGGCCGCGGAACGAGAGCGCGAACACCTGCGCGGTCATGAGGATGAACATCATGATGGCGGTGATCTTGCTGGTGTCCAGGGCCGTGGCCTTGAGCGTGGCCCAGGTGAAGCGGCCCGAGAAGGCGGTGATGAGCACCGCGCCCACCGCGCCCATGCTGGCCGCTTCGGTGGGGGCTGCGATGCCGCCCACGATGGAGCCCAGCACCGCCACCACCAGCATGACCGGTGGCACCAGCACCTTGAAGAAGCGCACCCAGAGCTGGCGTCGCGACACCGCGTCGCGCTCGGCCATCGGAATCGGTGGCATGGTCTCGGGCTTGAGCCAGCCCATGATCACCAGGTAGACGATGTACACCGCGGCCAGCAACATGCCGGGCCCCACAGCGGCGGCGAACAGCGTACCCACCGAGAGCTGCATGATGTCCGACAGCAAGATCAGGATCAGGCTGGGCGGGATGATCTGGCCCAGCGTGCCCGAGGCGCAGATCACGCCGCAGGCCACGCTCTTGTCGTAGCCCCGCCGGATCAGGGTGGGCAGCGTCAGCAGGCCCAGCGTGATGATGGTCGCGCCCACGATGCCGGTGGTCGCGCCCATGAGCACACCGAACAATACGATGCCGATGGCCATGCCGCCCTTGAGACCGCCGGCGATGTGGCCCATGACGTCCAGCAGGTCGTCGGCCAAGCGCGATTTCTCAAGCATCACTCCCATGAAAACGAAGAGCGGAATCGCCATCCACTGGTAGCCGCTGACGATGCCGTAAAAGCGCGCGGGCAGCAGGTTGAACAGCACCTCGCCAAAGCCGAGCCAGCCGAACACGAAGCCGGTGACCGCCAGGCTGATGGCCACCGGGATGCCGATCATCAGCATCACGAAGAAGCCGACCAGCATGAAGATGGCGTAGGTCGACATCTCAAACATGGCTGGACTCCCCGTTGGTGGCGGGCGCATCGAGCAGGCGCACCAGGTGCGCGAGCTGCTGCAACACCAGCAGGCCGTAGCCCAGCGGGATCAGGGCCTTCACCAGCCAGCGCAGCGGAATGCCGCCCGGGTCGGCCGAGGCCTCGCTGATGGAACGGGACTGCTCCACATACCCCAGCGACAGCCAGATGAAGCCCAGGCTCACCGCGATCAGCAGCAAGGCCGAGACCACGTCCACCACGCGTTTGGCGGCGGGCGAGTAGCGCGCGTAGAACAGGTCCACGCGCACGTTCTCGCCACGCTGCAGCGCGTGGCTCATGCCCAGCAGGATGAGGGCGGCCAGCAGGTGCCATTCGAGTTCCTGCGCCCAGACCGAGCCGAAGCTGAAGCTGTAGCGCAGAACCACGTTGGTGGCCACCAGGCCGATCATGACCAGCGCGATCCAGGCGGTGAGCCCGCCGATGCGGTCGATGAAACCTTCGATGACAGTGGCCAGCGGCCGCAAAACCTTGAGCATGACGACGTTCCTTGATCAGCCGCGAACCTTGAGGTGGTAGGCCTCTTCGCTGATCTCGCTCCAGCGGTCGTACTTGGCCTTGAAGGCGAAGTAGGAGTCGTGCACTTTCTTCGTCAGCGGGTCCTTGAGGCCGTCGGCCAGCACCTTGTCGGTCTCGGTGCGCAGCGCCTTGATGACGTCGTCCGGCAGCGGCTTGGCCGTCACGCCCTGGTTCTTGATCAGGTCTTCCATGGCCTCGGAGTTGGCCTTCTGGCACCAGCCTTCGCTGATCACGTTGCAGGCGGCCGAGGCGTTGCTCACGATGGCCTGCAGGTCTTTCGGCAGCTTGTCCCAGGCGGCCTTGTTGATCAGCAATTCCGACACGGTGGACGATTCGTGCCAGCCGGTGGTGTAGTAGAACTTGGCGGCCTTGTGCAGGCCCAGGCGGCGGTCCTGGAAGGGGCCCACGAACTCGGCCGCGTCGATCACGCCGCGCTCCAGCGCGGGGAAGATCTCGCCGCCCGGCAGCACCTTCACGTCCACGCCCAGGTTGGCGTAGACCTTGCCGGCCAGGCCGGGGATGCGCATCTTCAGGCCCTTGAGGTCGGCCACGGTCTTGATCTCTTTCTTGAACCAGCCTGTCATCTGCACACCGGTGTTTCCGCAGGGCATGGCCACCATGCCGAAGGGCGCGTAGACCTCGTTCCAGAGGTCGATGCCGCCGCCGTCGTACAGCCAGCCGTTCATGCCCTGGAAGTTCATGCCGAAGGGCACGGCGGTGAAGTACTG
>PNMH01000034.1 GCA_013823505.1 Polaromonas sp.
CGTGCCGCCCTCAGAGCTGCTGAGAAAGGCCCTGGTGCAGGCGCTGGACACGCCCGCGGTGCAAAAACGGGCGGTGGCCGTCAGGCAGCCATGGAAGAGGCCAAGCGACCGGACACGGCTTTGCCTGCGCATGGGGCAGGAGGAGGCTGCAGCCACGCTGGCGGCGGCAAAGCGGGCCGGGATGAGTCCTGGCGACTACGTGGCCGGTCTGGTAGCGGGCGTGCCCGTGTTGATGAACGGGGGAGGGCGGTCAGACCACATCGCGGCGCTTACCGCCTCGAACGCCCACGTCTCCAACCTCAGCCGCAACATCCACGCCCTCACGCGCTTCTTGAACTTGGCCAGCGTGGAGCAGGCGCGGGTCTACCGCGACATACTCGATACGCTGGACGGGGATGTCCGGCGGCATCTGATGCTCGTGGCTGGCGTGCTGGCCAAATTGGGGAGGGCGGGGAGGTCAACGCGGCAAAGTGAATCCCGGCGGAGGTAGGTCGTCTTCGTCGCAGATCGACCCACCGTCGTCAGCCACGCTTGAAAAGCAACGACTGATCTGCAGCGTGAGGAGCCAGTCGCTGCAGGCGGGCCTGCTAACGGTATGCGCCACCAAGCCGACGTTTGGTTCGGCCACCTTCGACTGCAACCTGCTACGTCACGTAGCGAGCCATCTCGTTCACGATCCGAATCAGGTCGTGCAGCTGGGTTCTTCCCCATGGCGGGTGCGCGCCTGCCTGCGCAACGCACAGGTCCTGCAACCACAGGGCATCGCCCGCCCATGCAGGTTCGCCATCGGGCCACAGTGCTATTGGGAGCCTCTGAACCACAGCACTGAAATCACCAGCGTGACGAATCCATGCCTGCGTGCGTGCAGCCACCGGCTTGAGCCAAGTGCCCTTTATGCTTTACGCGGGGGTCAGTTTGGACATCCATAACCGACGCCACGCAATGGGTTCGCTAGCTTCCAGCGCGGCCGCCGGTATCCGTCGCTGAGCTCAAGCTCTGCGAGCCAACGTGGTCTCCACCCCACGCGGGATAGGGGCAAAGATCGACATCCACCCAAAGACCTTCTTCTAGCGAGCGCCGTACAACTCAGAGGTCGTAGCCAAAGGCCAGTCCCTCGAAATCGTCGATCAGCTCCTGCCTGACCGGACCCGCGGGCAGGGCATCCATCTGGGCGCGGGTCTGGCGCGCCGCACGGCGCAGGGCGTCCACGTCCTTGGCCTGCTGGAGGTGGGCGGTGAACTCCGCCCGGGTCAGCGCGGGTTCGGGGACCTTGGTTAGCGTGTCCTCGGCGCGCAGGATCGGCGAGACGACCGCCTTCTGCCCCCCGACCACCCCTGCCTCCAGGTCGCGGATCTGCTGGCGAAACACCTCGATCATCCGGCTGTTCTCCAACGGCAGGAGCGGCTGGAGGTTGTCGGGGTCGAAGATCGGCCTCAGGGCGTCGGTCGAGAGCGACCGGCTGCCGAGGAAGGTGTCGATGAAGCGGTCCCGCGCCTCGGCGAAGCCGATGTTCGCGTGGTCGAGGTCGATGCCGACGCGCACCGGCGGGCCGTCATGGGCGATCTCGACGAAGATGCGCCGCCCGCGCGAGGTGTCGTTCGCCGCCTTGAAACCGATCCCCAGCGCGGTGACCTCGCCCCGGAGCGCAGCCTGCTGCGGCGAAAGGAGCGCGTCGAGCCAGCGCTGGCGCATGGCGCCGAAATCCTGGCGGAGCGCGATGCGGAACCGGCGGCGGACCGCCTCCGTCCCGCCGGGCTCGGCCATGGCAAGGCCGATCAGCTCCACCATGTCCTGGCGGGTCGCCGCGTCGGGAAGCTGGCCCGCCGGGGTGGCGGCGATCCGCCCCTCGATCCGCTGCCAGAGCGTGCCCGCCCGCGCCCTCGCAGCACCATTGGCCGAGGCGCGGACGATGTCGAAGGCCGCCTGCGTCCCCCGCGCCGCCGCGCGCCGCGCGACATCCTCGAGAAAACCGGGCGCACCCCGCACCCCCTGCTGGCCGAGCAGGGTCCACATCCGCGCCTTCACCTCGCCCACGGCGCGGAAGATGGGCAGGTGGTCGGGCTTGCCCCAGCGGCGGAACGGCTTGTTGGAAAAGAAGAAGCCGAGCGCCACCCGGTGTTCGGGCAGAAGCCCAGAATTGTAGTAGCGCGCGAGGACGTCGCGCAGCGCCACCTTGGTCGCCTCGGGCACCGACGCATCGCGCACGAGGGCCGAGAAACGCGCGAACTGCGCCTTGCGCGCAAGCGCCGCGAGCTCCGAGGCGCTCGGCTCGGAGCCCTTCGCCTTTGGGGGCGTGCCAGGAGGCGCGGCACCCTTCGACCCGCCAGAGGCGGCCCGCAACAGGTCCGCCTCCTCCTCGACCAGCGCAGCCTTGCCCGCAAGGTGCAGGCGGCCCCGGTTTCGCGTGGCATAGGCCTCGAACACCGCCACGAGGTCGTCGAGCAGCTTGCGCCCCTCCTCGGGCGCGAGCGTCTTGCGCCGCGACAGCAGCGACCCGACCGCGTCGGCGACCGGTCGCGCAGCCGCGCCCGGCGGGTCGGTCAGCGCCGCGATCAGCCCCTTGATCGGCCCCTCCGCCATCAGCGGCTCACCTGGGCGATCAGGGCGACCACGCTGATCGCGTCGATCACATGGGCGGTGGCGCCGTCGAGCACCACGTCCCCGAGCGTGCGCAGCCCGAGCTCGGCGATGCGGCCCGCGAGGTCGGCAAGCTCGGGCGCGATCCAGTACATCCGCTCCTCGGCCGCGATGGCGATGGACCCGAGTGCCGCCTGGTCGAGATAGTCGCGGATGTCGATCCCCGCCTCGATCGCCGCAAGCTCGAGGTCGATGGCCGCCGCGACATAGATCGATGCGCCGTCGGTGGGCAGGGCGAGCAGGAGGCCCGCGGCGGCGGTGACGGCGGCGATGGTCTCGATGCGCGCCTTGCGGGCTTTGATGACGGCCTCCATGTGGCCGAACACCTCCTTGCGCGCGCGATTGGCCACGGTCCCGGGCACGCCCGCGCGTTGCAGGATGCGGATCTGGTCCGCGGACAGCGTGTCGAGAAACGCGCGCGTGCGGGGCGTGGTACTGGCCCCGGGCCGGTCCGGGGCCGGGGGCGGCGGGGCCGCGTCGAGCAGGCGGGCGAGGTCCGCGTCGAACTGCACATGCAGCGGCTGCTGCGCCCAGACCGCGCCGTGGCCCGCGTCGGCCTGGGCGATGATCTGCCCGACCCTCTCGGCGCCCGAGGCGGGCAGCGCCCGGTCCTCGGGCGGCGCGGGGGCAAGGCTGACATCGCGGAACACCCGCAGCGCCTCGAACCGCGCCAGTGCGTCCTTCGCCCCGGCGATGGCGCGGTGCATGGCGGCGATCACCTCCTCCTCGGCCGCGCGGACGGGCGTGGGCTCGCCGTCGCGCATCTGGAGGGTGGGGACGGTGGTCTCCGGGCCGTAGCCTTCGGGCACCCCCGCCTGCCCCGGCGCCGTCGCCGCGCGCTTCGCGAGCCTGCGATAGGCCAGAAGCGCCACGGGGTGGCGCTGTTCCACCTCGGCCGCCAGCTGCTCGAAGAGAACCCGCCGTACCCGCATCTCGCGCGCATAGCGGTTGGCGAGCGCGATGTTGGCCTTCGTCGGGCGCAGGTTCTGGATGGCGGGCAAAGTGAACCGCACGATGGCGCTGTACTGCTTCCAGCGGGCGGCGAGCCTCACCGTGTCGGCCAGCACCGCCTCCCGCAGGGCGGGATCCGCGGGGGCGAGCGACAGGGCGGCCGGATCGATCTCGCCCGTCGGATCGGGCTTCCGGGCCGGATCGGCGGTGGTGACCACCACATAGTCGGCGGTCCACCAGCGCGTGAGATCGGCGGTCCGGTCGGCAAAGCGCGCGGCGGCATAGGCGAGCAGGGCGGCCTCGTACCGGCCGAGGACCGTCGTCTCGACCGCGACGAGCTCGGCCCAAGTGCGGCGGCAGTGGGCCTGGGCCTGGCGCACCCGTGCGAGCATCGCGTCGGATTCGTCGGGCTGGCCCTGGTCGCGGTCGAGCGCGCGGAAGATCCGGCCGAGATCCTTGGTCGTCTCCTTCTCGCGCCGCCGCAGCCTTTCCCAGAAAAGCCGCACCGTCGCCTCGCCGCAGCCGACATAGAGCCGCCAGACGAGCTGCTTGACCCCTGCATAGTCGGGGGGGACCAGCACTGCGTCGGAAAGTCCCTGGAACGCGACGTCGATCCGCAGCTCCGGCGCGCCCGGCGCGGGCTGGTGGGCCGCAGGCCGCCAGAGCACGCCCGCCGCCCCGACCGTGCCGCTGGGATCTCCCCCGATACCCATGCCGGCCGCCCCCGCCTCAGGGTGGCGAGGGCTGGGACTGCGCGATCTCGATCTGCGGGCGCCGGTCCACGGGGTCGTCGAAAAGCTTCGCCCCGAGCCGCTCGACAAATCGCTTGGACTCGAGCTCGGCCTGCTCGGCCAGGGCGGTCTGGCGGCGCAGGTCCGTAGCACGGCTCTGCTGCAGGTAGGGCTCCAGCAGGTCGCAGCCGTCGAGGCGCGCCTGCAGTGTGACGCCCGGCACGGGCAGGGTCATCTCGGCCGTGGCGGCGGCGTTCTCGGTCTTGCGGATCGCCTCCAGGAACTCCACCCCGCCGGGGATTTCGGCCACGTTCATCTCCACCGCGATCTCGTCGCCGACGAAATCGAGCACCCGGGGCGTGGCGAAGGTAATGTTGCTGCCGAAGATGCCGAGGAACCGCATCCGGTCCGTCGGGTTGAGCGCGTTCCAGATCGCCGAGCGGAAGAGCGCCTTGTTGAGCGTGAGATAGGCCGCGAGCGCATCCACATCCACTGACGCCTTCGCCAGCGCCTCGGGGCTGAACTCCGCCGCCTCGGACCGCCGGGGGCGCGGGGCTTGCCCCTCGGCCTTGGGCGCCTCGCCGCCCGTGGCAGGGGGCGGGGGCTGGCGGCGGGCCTCCTCGGTCTCCTTCCACTGCTCGTAGGCCGAGGTCAGGCGCTGGAACGCAGGCTCGAACCCGAGGCTGTCGAAGCCCGCATAGGGGATCATGAAGGGCAGGTTGGCGCGGAACTTCACCACTTGCTCGGCCAGGAACGCGGTCACCTGGGCACCGAGCGAGCCGTAGGCGACCGCGCCGTTCAGGACGTTGGACACCTGCGGGTTCGAGCCGCGCACGAGCTGCCCGGCCCAGTCCAGGCTGTTCTCCGACTGCCGGACGAAATCGTTGCAGATGTACCAGAAGGGCGAGGCGACCCGCTCCATCACCACCTGGCGGAAGAGATAGGCCTGCCAGTCCCGGCGCAGGTCCGCCTGGGTCTGGGCATCGGCGTCAAGATAGCCCGGGGTCACCGCCGGGATACCCACCCGCTGGCTCAGCGGCACGCCCGAGGCGGCGTTGAGCCGGGCGATCACATCGCGCACCTGCCCCAGTGCCGCGATCACATCCGTCTCGTAGGGGTTGCCGGAGGCTGCGGGCGCCGTGCTTCCCTCGGCCTTCGGCGTCTCGCACACGCAGGCCGCATCGCAGGAATACTGGCAGATCCGGTTCCAGGCGAGAAAGGTCCGTGCGGCGTCGAAGCCCCCCTTCACCCGCGCAGGCACGAGGTCGTAGATCATCCCCTCGAGCGCGAGCAGCGCATGGCAGCGCACCTTCGTGTCGGGGTCGGCGAGGCTCGCCAGGAAATCGACGCACGGGTAGAGCACGCAGAGCACCGCCCGGTCGAAGCGGTAGCGTGTCGTGACGTCAAAGCCCGCCAGCACCTCGAACGCGTCGAAATTCAGGATCCGGCCCGTGTTGGGGTTGGTGATGCGCCGGGTAGATCGGTCCTCGCGCCCGAACTCCGCCGCCTCGCTCACCTTGGTCTGGACCGAGGACTTGATCCGGCTCGCGGCCTTCTCCGTCGCCTCGTTCACCGACTGGACGGTGTTGCGCCGCGTCGTCTCGGACTGGCTCGACAGGCTGAAATTCGTCCCCATCGACAGGCCGATCTGGGGCACCGCGACGGAGAGGTTGGCGCCGAAGGTCCAGCCGTTCGTCTCCTTGGCCTCGCGCAGCGCGTCGCGGGTGACCTTCTGGGTCGCGATGCTCTCGGAGGTGCTTTCCTGCTCGAAGCTGCTCGTGCTCTCCGACGCGGTCTTGCGGCGGTCCCAGCTGAACACCTCGAGCGTCATTTGCTCCTGGGGCGCGAGCGAGAAGGTGTTGACCAGCATCCCCCGCGCGTAGCCCTTCAGCTGCCAGACCTGCTCGATGGGGACGTGGAGGAGGATGCGCCGGTTCAAGGTCTGGCGCGCCTCGGTGGCGCCCACCCGCTCGCGCGACAGGACCATCCCGGCGGTCACCCGGCCGTCGGCATCGGCGGCGACCGACGCGCTGCGCCGGACCAGGGGCCCCGACACCTCGACCAGGATGTCCACGTCGTCGGTGCTGTCGGGCAGCTGCGCGCGCGCCGTGACATAGCCGTCGCGTAGCGCCGCCTGGCGGTCATCGTCGCTGAGGTCGAGCTTGAGCGTGCCCAGCCCCTCGACCACCACGCCTCGGGCGGGGGTCAGGGCGGCGAGGTCCTGTGGGGTGAAGCGGATGCGCTGGGGCAGATCGCACTTGGAATTGACCAAAGGCACGAGTTCGAGCTCGGCGGGCCGTCCCATGTTGTCCACGAAGGTGCCCCGCACCGACCGCCCGGCCTTGAGGTCGTCGGCGACGTCGCCTAGGCCCGCCAGCGCATAGCGCTTACTGCCCACCGCCACCTCGCCCGCCGACAGAACGCGAGCCACATCGGCGATCTCCACCCGCTCGGGCAAGTCGGGGCTGCTGTCCACCGGATCAGGCCAGGCGCCGACGAAGGGCGAGACGTCGCGCCTGATCTCGGCCATCAGGGTCGGCCCGTCGAGCCCCGCGGCCCGCAACGCCTTGAGATAGCCGGGGTTGGCGACATCGACCGGGATCCCGATCTCGCGCCGCTCGCCATCTTCGTCGATGCGAAGCTCGACAAACTGGTGGAAGGCGTACGTCTCCAATACGTCACCGACGGGCAGAGGTTCGTTACAGTTGGGAAAGCCGTTCAGGAGCGAAAATGTGGCCATCTGAGAAGGTCCTCATCAACAACTGTGCCGCGCGGGGCGAGCGACCATCTTCTGACGGTAGGGGCATGGTAAGTGTCCGATGGTGAGGCAGATGATAGCTATTTCGTCAGTCGCGTCAAGTCGCGCCGACGCGCCGCCCCACTGGGGCACTGGCGCTGTGGGGTGCGAGCCTACCGGGTGTTGGGCCCGGTGCCGGGGGCCATGGACAACCAACCGCAGAGCTGCCCAAAGGCAGGTTTCGGCGCCCGCAGCCATTCGCACGATAATCCTGACCGGCTGCAAGCAGCCTTGAACGGGTACTCACCAGCGAGTGACAAGTTTGCAGCGATTCAGAATGGTGGCCTTCTGATCACCTGAAATGTGCAACGGTTTCGCAGCGGACTGATTCGCGAGGATGTGCGTCGGTAAATAGCTGATCGACTAGCCAGCAACGCTTCCCGAAAACTATCATCGCCCCAGCAAAGCCCAGCTGTGAGCAAACGATTTTTGCGGCATTCAACGCTGGACGAGGCATGAAGGTGAGGCGCCAAACCTCCTGACAACAGTACCGAAATAAAGAAGGTTGCGGCAATTCTTTGGTGTCGACGTCCCGACTGGATTCTCGGCTTGCAGAGGCTTTCAAAGCAGGACCTCGCCGTCGCCTACGCCAAGGTCTTCAAATGTGTCTATAGGTGACGACTCAGGGGCGCTGGGGAAAAATCCGGCAGGGTGATGTTCCCTTGAATATCAGGCAGTACAGATGCCCAAAAGCCCGGTCGACTTCTGCCAAGTCACTGACAAGGTGGCAGAAATCAGCCAGTTCTGGCGTAAAAACTGTCTGGCACGGCGTTCGGTCAGCGGACCTGACTCATGCAGACGTATGAATTGATTCACCTTTTCTGAATACGACCCGGTGGCATGGGTCTTGATGGGTGAAGTGCCTGCACACGGCACAAGGAACCCACCATGTTTGACCTCCCCGACGCGCTCTTGTTGGCGCGAATCCAGTTTGCGTTCACCGTGAGCTTTCACTTCCTGTTTCCAGCGATCACGATCGGCTTGGCCAGCTACCTCGCGGTGCTTGAGGGTCTGTGGCTCAAGACGGGCCGCGAAGACTACATGAACCTGTTCCGTTACTGGATCAAGATCTTCGCGCTGTTCTTTGCCATGGGGGTGGTTTCGGGCATCGTCATGTCCTACCAGTTCGGCACCAACTGGGCGGTGTTCTCCGACAAGGCCGGCCCGATCATCGGTCCGCTGATGGCCTACGAGGTGCTGACCGCCTTCTTCCTCGAAGCCGGCTTCCTCGGCGTGATGCTGTTCGGCATGAACCGCGTGGGCAAGAAGCTGCACTTCACCGCCACGCTGATGGTCGCCCTGGGCACGTTCGTGTCTGCATTCTGGATCCTCTCGGTCAACAGCTGGATGCAGACCCCCACGGGCTACGCGATCAACGCCCACGGGCAGTTCATTTCGGCCGGCAGCTGGCTGGCCATCATCTTCAACCCCAGCTTTCCCTACCGGTTGGTGCACACGCTCTCGGCCGCCTACCTGACCACTGCTTTTCTGGTGGGCGCGGTCGGTGCCTGGCACCTGCTGAAAGACCGCGCCAACCCGCGCGCGCGCCTCATGTTCTCGATGGCCATGTGGATGGCTGCCATCGTCGCGCCGCTGCAGATCGTGCTGGGCGACCTGCATGGGCTGAACACGCTGGAACACCAGCCGGTGAAGGTGATGGCCATGGAAGGCCACTACCAGAGCCACCCGGAAGGCGCACCGCTGATCCTGTTCGGCATCCCCAACAGCGCCGAGGGCCGCGTTGATTACGCGGTACAAATCCCCAAGCTGTCGTCGCTGATCCTCAAGCACGATCTCAACGCGCCGATGGCCGGCCTGGACACCGTGCCGGCGGCCGACCACCCGCCGGTGGGCATGGTGTTCTGGGCGTTTCGCATCATGGTCGGCCTGGGCTTTCTCATGGCTGGGCTGGGCATGTGGAGCCTGTGGGCGCGTGCCCGGGGTCGCTTGTACGAATCAAGATTCCTGCACCGTTCCGCGCTTGTGATGGGTCCTTCGGGCCTGATCGCCGTGCTTGCCGGCTGGATCACCACCGAGGTGGGCCGCCAGCCCTGGACCATCCAGGGCCTCATGCGCACCGCCGAGTCGGCCTCACCCCTGGCGGCACCCGCCGTGGCGGCCTCCCTGGTGGCCTTCGTGGTCGTGTACTTCGCAGTCTTCGGTGCCGGTGTGCTCTACATCCTCAAGCTGATGGCCAAGCCGCCGGTGGTCCACGAGTCAGCACCGCCCAACATCCCCGCGCGCGCCGCCGGCACCACACCCGCTGTGGCTCTTCGGCCCGACGCCCTGGCCATCGAATAAGGGAAACCCCATGAATATCGACCTGACCCTTATCTGGGCCCTCATCATCATGGTGGCCGTCTTCATCTACGTGGTGCTCGACGGTTTCGACCTGGGCATCGGCATCCTGTTCAACACCTTCGAGGTCGGCCACGACCGCGACACCGCGATGAACAGCATCGCACCGGTGTGGGACGGCAACGAGACCTGGCTGGTGATGGGTGGCGGCGGGCTGCTGGCGGCCTTTCCGCTGGCCTACGGCCTGATCTTCTCTGCGCTGTATGCGCCCATCATCGCCATGCTGCTGGCCCTGGTGTTCCGCGGTGTGGCGTTTGAATTTCGCTGGCGCGATCCGGCCCACCGGGGCTTCTGGGACCTCGCGTTCACGGGCGGCTCCTTGCTGGCCGCGTTCTCGCAAGGCGTCATCCTGGGCGCGCTGCTGCAGGGTGTGACCATCAGTGAACGGGCCTATGCCGGTGGCTGGTGGGACTGGCTCACGCCCTTTTCGCTGCTCACTGGCGTGAGCGTGGTGGCCGCCTATGCCTTGCTGGGCGCCACCTGGCTGGTGATGAAGACCGAAGGCGCACTCCAGCGCCAGGCCCGTTCCATGGCCTGGTGGCTCGGTGGCGCCACGCTGGCGGCCATCGGGGCGGTGAGCATTGGCACCCTGTTTCTGAGCGCCGACTACTTCAGCCGCTGGTTGAACTGGCCCAACATCCTGTGGGTGGCCCCGGTGCCGGTCCTTGTGGCACTGGCCAGTGTGGCTTTCGTGCGCAGCCTAAAAGCGGGCCGCGAAGTCGCCCCCTTTCTCCTCACGTTGGGCATCTTTCTGCTGTGCTTCGTGGGCCTGGGCATCAGCGTGTTTCCTGATGTCGTGCCTGGCGCCGTGACCATCTGGGAAGCGGCCACCGACCGCAGCGGCCAGATCTTCATGCTCTGGGGTACAGCCATCGTGCTGCCCATGATCCTGGGTTACACGGCATGGTCGTACTGGGTATTTCGCGGCAAGGTCAACGCTGACGGGTACCACGCATGAAACCCCCTGTTTTCCGTTGGCCCGCCATCACCCCAGCGAGCCCTCACGAGCCGCTGCAGCCCCTGTGGCGCCGCCTGCTCTGGATGGCCGGTATCTGGGTGGCCAGCATCGCTGTGCTGTCGGCGGTGGCCATGGTGCTGCGCTGGGTGCTCAAAACATGAATGCTTCATTCGCCCGGCTGGAGCAGCAGGCGCCTGGCGCCGGGTTGGGCGCGGTGCTGCTCGGTTGGTGCTTCGAAGGCATGCCTCGCTTGCTTGCCCCGTGCGTGGCCATGGCGCGCGCCTATCGACCCGATGAGCAAATCCAACCGGTCGCTTGACTTTTCGCAAGCGCATAACCCCCTCGGGTATCCATACTTCACCCATCGATTGAGAAAAACTCTTGATCGGTTATTTTGATAGTCAACCCAAAAGGAGTTCATCATGGAACAAGTCTTCAGTTTCCCCCGCCTCAACGAAGCCGCCCCCGCTTTCAACGCTAAAACCACCCACGGTGACCGCAGCCTGGCCGACTACAAAGGCAAGTGGCTGATCCTGTTCTCGCACCCAGCCGATTTCACGCCGGTCTGCACCACCGAGTTCATTGGCTTTCAGAAACACGCCGAGACCTTCCGCAGCATGAACTGCGAACTGATCGGCCTGTCCATCGACAGCTTGTATTCGCACCTGGCCTGGACGCAGAACATCCAGGAGAAGTTCGGTGTCGAGATCAGCTTCCCGATCATCGAAGACATCAAGATGGACGTGGCCCGTGCCTACGGCATGGTGCACCCCGGTGCCGCCGACACGCAGGCCGTGCGCGCCACCTTCTTCATCGACCCCAACGGCATCCTGCGCGCCATGGTGTATTACCCGATGAGCAACGGCCGCAGCATCGACGAGTTTGTGCGCCTGCTGCAAGCCATGCAGACCAGCGACGCCAACAAAATTGCCACACCCGAAGGCTGGACACCTGGCTGCGACGTGATCGTGCCGCCGCCCAAGAGCCCCGACGCGATCAAAGCGCGCATGGCCGAAGGCTACAAGACGACCGACTGGTACTTCTCCACCAAGTCGCTCTGACACGCACGTGCGTGGCCGCAAGGCCACGCGCCTTCGGTTTGTCGACAGCCCATCAACCTGCAACAGCGGCGGGGTCTGGCCCACAAGGTCAGTGCCCCGCCCCATGAACACCATGAACACCCCCCGCATGCACATCGAGTCGCATTTCGACCCGGCCACCTCCACCTTCAGCCACATCGTGTGGGACGCGTCCACAGGGCAGTGCGCCCTCATCGACAGCGTGTTGGACTACGACCCCAAATCGGGTCGCACCGACACCGCCAGCGCCGACCGCCTGATCGACCGCGTGGGCGAGCTGGACCTGAGCGTGCAGTGGCTGCTTGAAACCCACGTGCATGCCGACCACCTCTCCGCAGCGCCCTATTTGCAGCAGCGCCTGGGTGGGCTCATTGCCATTGGTTCGCACATCACCACCGTCCAACATGTCTTTGGCAAACTGTTCAACGCCGGCACCGAATTTGCCCGCGACGGCAGCCAGTTTGACCGCCTGCTGGTGGATGGCGAAAGCTTCTCCATCGGCCACTTGCAGGCCCGCGCCCTGCACACACCCGGGCACACACCCGCCTGCATGACCTACGTGGTGCGCGACCATAGCGTGGACCCGATCCGCACCGTCGCCTTTGTGGGTGACACCCTGTTCATGCCCGATTACGGCACCGCGCGCTGCGACTTTCCGGGCGGCAGCGCCAGCACGCTGTACCAGTCCATTCAAAAGGTGTTGAGCCTGCCCGACGACACCGAGCTCTACCTGTGCCACGACTACCCGCCCAGCGACCGCGAACCCCAATGCCTGACCACCGTGGGCGCGCAGAAAGCCGCCAATGTGCATGTGCACCAGGGCGTGTGTGAGTCAGACTTTGTGCAGATGCGCCAGCAGCGTGACGCTACCCTGGCCATGCCGGTGCTGATCCTGCCTTCGGTGCAGATCAACATGCGGGCGGGCCAAATGCCTCCACCCGAAGACAATGGCGTAACCTACCTCAAGATACCCATCAACGCCGTTTGAGCGGTCTCTTGCCCCCTGCCACACACGCCCGCCTGCGCCACCCATGAAATTTCCTCTGGCCCAGTGGTTCCCCATTCTTCAATGGGGGCGCCAGTACAGCGGCGCGCATTTCAGCGCCGACGCGGTGGCCGCTTCGGTGGTCACCCTCATGCTGATCCCGCAGAGCCTGGCCTATGCCTTGCTCGCTGGCCTGCCACCCGAAGCCGGGCTGTATGCCAGCATGGCGCCCCTGGTGGTGTACGCCGTGTTTGGCACCAGCAGCACACTGGCGGTGGGGCCGGCCGCGGTCACATCGCTCATGACCGCCGTTGCGCTGGGTTCGGTGGCGGCTGCTGGCAGCCTGGGCTACGCCACCGCAGCCGCCTTGCTGGCTCTGCTCAGCGGCGCCATGCTGTTTGCCATGGGCGCGCTGCGGCTGGGGTTTGTGGCCAATTTTTTGAGCCACCCGGTCATTTCGGGCTTCGTGTCCGCCTCGGGCTTGCTGATTGCCGCCACCCAGCTTAAGCACCTCATGGGTGTGCCGTTGACCGGGCAGACCTTGCCCGAGCTGTTGCCCAGCCTGTGGCACCACGCCGCTCAGGTGCACGGGCCCACGCTGGCCATCGGGCTGGGTGCGCTGGCTTTTCTGCTTTGGGTGCGCCGCTCGCTCAAAGCGCGGTTGCGCGCCTGGGGCCTGGGTGCGCTGGCCTCGGATGTGATCACCAAGGCGGCACCCGTGCTGGCGCTGGCCGCCACCACGCTGCTGGCCTGGGGGCTGCGTCTGGATGAGGCCGGCTTGCGCGTGGTGGGTGCCGTGCCCGGCGGGCTGCCACCCCTGAGCCTGCCGGTGCTGGACGCCAGCCTGTGGCCCCAGCTGGAGCAGCTCGCCACGGCGGCCTTGCTCATCAGTCTGGTGGGTTTTGTGGAGTCGGTGTCGGTGGGCCAGTCACTGGCCGCCAAGCGCCGCGAACGCATCGACCCCGACGCCGAACTGCGCGCCCTGGGGGCAAGCAACATGGCGGCGGGTCTTACCGGGGGCTTTCCGGTGACCGGTGGTTTCTCGCGCTCGGTGGTCAATTTTGATGCCGGTGCGCGCACGCCGGCTGCGGGCATCTTCACCGCGCTGGGGCTGCTGATGGCCGCGCTGTGGCTCACGCCTGCGCTGCACTATTTGCCGCAGGCCACGCTCGCCGCCACCATTGTGGTGGCCGTGCTCACCCTGGTGGACTTTGGCGCATTCAAGCGCACCTGGCGCTACGCCCGCGCCGACTTCACCGCGCTGGCGCTCACGTTTTCGCTCACGCTGTTGTGGGGCGTTGAAGCGGGCCTGACGGCGGGAGTGGGTGCCTCGCTGCTGCTGTATCTGTGGCGCACGAGCCGTCCGCACATCGCCACCGTGGGCCGGGTGCCGGGCACCGAGCACTACCGCAACGTTTTGCGCCACGCGGTGCAAACGCACCACCGCATCCTGAGTTTGCGTGTGGACGAAAGCCTGTACTTTGCCAACGCCCGCTACCTGGAAGACCACATTGCCGCCGAGGTGGCCGCCCACCCCGCCATTGCCCATGTGGTGCTGCAGTGCACGGCCATCAATGCCATCGACGCCAGTGCCCTCGAAAGCCTGGAAATGATCACGCAACGCCTGAAAGATGCGGGCGTGCAACTGCACTTGAGCGAGGTCAAAGGCCCGGTCATGGACCGGCTGCAGCGCAGCGATTTTCTGAGCCACCTCACAGGGCGCGTGTTTCTCACGCACCACCAGGCGGTCACCGCGCTCATACCGGAACCAACGCAACGCTGATGGGGCGCACAGGCCGTTGTTTTCAAGCGCAGGAGGGCAGGGCATGCCCATCCGAACCCAGAAATTTTGCCGGCGCTTGCGATTTCTCATGGATACCCTGCTGAGTATGTGAAAAATGGGTTGCGTGCTGGTTGAGTTCAGCGCTGGTGCTCCGAATTCACGGCTCACCATCATTTCAAGGAATTTGCACATGAAGAAGCTGATCGCCCTGGGCGCTGCCGCCCTGCTGTTGTCCGGCGTGGCCCAGGCCCAGACCCAGGAACTGTTCGTCAACATCCACAGCGGCAACGCCATGGCACAAGGCGCAGGCCTGGTGCTGGCTGGCCAGGCCCTGGAACAAAAAGCCGGTGTGCGCGTGCTGCTGTGTGACGCCGCTGGCGACATGGCTGTGACGGGCAAGCAAGGCCCCAAACTCAAGCCGCGCGATGTGACCACGCAGCAAATGCTGCAAGGCGTCATCAAGGCCGGCGCCAAGGTGGAGGTGTGTGCGCTTTACCTGCCCAACACCGGCTTGAAGGCGTCGGATCTGATCGAGGGCGTTCAGCCGGCCAAGCCTGCTGACGTGGCGGCCCACCTGCTCAAGCCGGGTGTGAACACGCTGGCTTTCTGATCGGGTGTGAACCCAGCCAACGGCGCCCCGCGGGGCGCCGTTGGTGTTTTCAGGCCTGACCGAAGCTGTCGGGCATTTGCACCGCCACCACGCGGCCCCTAGCCGTGACCACGCCGTCCGCCAGGACCGTGGTTTCCACCACCACTTTGCGGCCTTTGATTTCTTTCACCTGGCCGCGAATCTCCAGCGTGGTCTCCAGCGGCGTGGGCTTCAAAAAGTCCACGTGCAGGGAACCAGTGACGAAGCGAAACGGGGGCAGCGTGTCCATGTCGCGGCCTTCGCTGCGGTACATGGCGGCTGCCGCCGTGCCGGTGCTGTGGCAGTCGATCAGCGAGGCAATCAGCCCGCCATAGGCGTAGCCCGGTACCGAGGTGTGGAACGGTTCGGGCTTGAAGCGGGTCACGGTTTCATCCCCTTCCCAGTAGGTCTTGATCTGGTGACCATGGTGGTTGTTGCTGCCACAGCCGTAGCAGTGCGACACGTTGTCGGGGTAGTGGTCTTGAAAGGCTTTCATGGATGTGCTCGGGGGTGGGTTGGTGAAAAGAACAGGGGGCTGGCTCAAGCCTTCAAGGAAGCAAGCCGAGGGCTGCACGCAACTGCGCGTCGGTGGTGGCGTGGTTCACCGCGCTCACGCGGCCGCCTTGCAGCGCAATCAGTGCCACCGCGCCGTCTTGCCGGGGCCAGTCGGCCAGCAGCGCCTCGTCCAGCACCACACCCACCACAAACGGCATCTCACGCAGCGCGGGCAGGGCAAAGGTGCGGGTCACGAAACCGGGCATACGGCTCATGTCGGCCAGGTAGACGGCCTGGCGCGACGCCAGGAACCCCGCCGGCTGATCGGCCAGTGCAGTCTGCATCAGGTTGGCCGCTTTGCGGCCTGCCGCAAACAGCACCAGTTTCGTGTCAGCGCCCACCGTCCATATCTGGTCGTGCTGGTCTTTCAGCGCCAATTCGGGAAATGGTTGGCCGGCCTGCGGTGGGGCTGCTAGCGCCAGCGCGGGCCAGCTGAGCAACGCAGCCAGCAGCAGGGCGGTTGGTGTCACAAGGCGGCGAATTTTTCTGATTGGCATGAGGGGGCTCGATTGGGTTTCAGTTGACGGGGTTGGCATGGCGGCAGGCGCTGGCGCTGTCGTCCGTGTTGACGAGGTGGTTGGCCATGTGGGCAAAGGTGTCGATCAATGCTTCGCGCAGCGCCGCATCGGCCACCTGTTCGGTCAAGGCCTGGGTCATGCACAGCATCCATTCGTCGCGTTCAACGGTGCCGATCGCGTAGGCGCGGTGGCGCATGCGCAGGCGCGGGTGGCCTTTTTTCTGGCTGTACAAGGGTGGGCCACCCAACCAGCCGGAGAGAAAGTCAAACAGGCTGTCGGCACTGCCGGCCAGGCTTTCGGGGTGCATGCGGCGCACGGTGTAGGCCTCGGGCAGCTCGTCCATGAGCTGGTAGAAGCGCTCCACCAGGCGCCGCACGGCGGGGGCGCCGCCCAGCGCCTCGTAAGGCGTTGTGTCGGTGGGCGCGGTGCGTGGTGTGTTCATCGGTATTTCCTCAGGTAGGCACCCTCAAAGAAGCGTTTGGCCCAGTGAAACAGGCGGCTGGAGGGCAGGATGATCTGGCGCCGCGCGTTGCGAAACACCAGGGTGCCGCGGTCGATGGCGTCGATGATGCAAAGGAGTTCCACCTTGAAGGTGGCGGTGGCCGCTTCACCGCGCAGGCCTTTGAGCAGGTTGTCTGCGGCGGCAGCGGCCTGCAGGTCGGCCATGTGGGCTTGTTTGGGCATCCAGTCGGGGCCGGGGAAGCTGCCCGAATCGCCCACCACATACACGTGTTGTGTGCCCTCCACGCGGCATTGGGCGTCGGCCTTGAGCAGACCCCCGGGGGACCGCGCCAGCTCGGTCTGGTCAAACCAGGCGTTGCCGGTCATGCCGGGCATGAACAAAATGAGATCGGCCGGGAACGAGCCGCCTTCGGTCACCACGCGGTCGGCGTCAAAGCGCACCAGCTTGTGGCCCAGCCGGGTCGCAATGCCGCGGCGCGCCATTTCGGCCAGCAGGTGTTGCACCGCCTTGGGCCCCAGGCGGCTGCCTGGCTCCTTGGAGGGGTTGAAAAACACGATGTCGAATTGGTTGCGCCGGCCTTCGCGCTTGAGCTGTTCGTCCAGCCCAAACAGGAATTCAAACATCGGCCCGCCGCGCACCGCGCTGGGTTCGTTCGGGTTGCCAGCAAAGCCCACGGCTATGGTGCCGCCGGACAAGGCGCGCAAGCGCTCGCGGATGCGCTCTGCCGCGGCGATGCCTTCGCAGGGCGTGATGGCGTGTTCAATACCCGGCAGCTTTTTGATGAAGCGCCCGCCGCTGGCGATCACCAGCGCGTCGTTGCGCAGCTCGCCGGCCGTGGTGAGCACCACCCGCCCGCCATCGCGCAAACCCGTGACTTCAGCGGTCTTGTGTTGAACGTTCATGCGGGCAAAAAAACGGTCCAGTGGCACCACCAGCTGCTCGCGCGTGCGCAGGCCTGACGGTATCCAGATGATGCCGGGCAGGTAGTGCAGTTCGGCACGTGGCGCCACCAGGGTGATGTGGGCGTAGGGGTCGCGCTCGCGAATTTCGCGCACGGTAGACAGGGCGCCAAAGCCCGCGCCAACAACGGTGATGTGAGGGGCAGCTTGCATGGTGTCAGGCTCCTTGTAAAGCCAGGGTTGGGGTAGGGCGCAAAGCCTCGGCGCGGGCCAGAAAGTCGTCGCGCGAAAGGCCCGCAAACAGCGGGTGCCACAGGCGCTGCTCCAGCACCGTGCTCACCGCCCGGGCGCGGCGTTCGTGGCTGGCAAAAAGCAGGGTCTCCAAGGGCAGCAAGAACACGCCTTGTTTCACGCTGTCCCACAACGCTTCGGGTGCTGCGGGGTAAGGCTGGTGTGGACAGGCGTCCACCGCCAGCAAGCCACCGCAAAACAGGCGGTCGCGCCAGGCGAAGCTCAGGCAGCCCAGCGTGTGACCGGGCGTGGCCAGCACGCGCAGGTGCTCGGGACCCAAGCACAGCGCGTCGCCATGGACGGCCCGCTGTGTGCCTGGTGCCCCGTCGCCCTGCACCAGCGGTGCGCCCAACCGGGCCAGCAAATTCCGCTCGACACCGCTGGCGTCGTGGTGGTGGGTGCGCAGCACCCAGCGCAGCCGCAGGTCGCGCTCGTTCAGCAAGGCTTGCAGCACCGGCAGGTCGCGGCCATGGGGGTCCACCAGCACCGCTTCCCGGGTCTCCAGGTCGGCCAGCAAATAGCTCAGCTCTCCGCTGTGGGCATCGTGCAAGATGTGAAAGTGCATCGGTGAACCCGGGTGTTAACCCGCTGCGCTGCCATCCTCGCCAATCAGCAAGGTGGTCTCAGTCAGGTAATGGTGAGGTGGCACCAGCAGGTTGGTGGGGGCGGGTTTGTTCTTGAACACGCGCCCCGCCAAGTCAAAGGTGGAGCCGTGGCAGGGGCAAAAGAAACCCCCCTTCCAGTCGGCAGGCACGCTGGGGTTGGTGGTGCCTTCGTTCAGGGTCACGGGCGAGCAGCCCAGGTGGGTGCAAATACCCACGGTCACCAGCACCTCGGGCTTGATGGAGCGGTGCGTGTTGGTGGCGTAAGGGGGTTGCTGCTTTTTCTGCGAATCGGGGTCTGCCAGGTCGGTCATGCCGTCCAGCTGCGCCAGCATCTCGGGCGTGCGGCGCATCACCCACACCGGCTGGCCGCGCCATTCAACCACCTTGACCTCACCGGGGGCGATGTCGGCAATGTCGATCTGCACGCTGGCACCCTGCGCCTTGGCGCGCTCGCTGGGTGCAAAGCTGGCCACAAACGGCACCGCCACCGCGGCGGTGGCGGCGCAGCCCATGGCGGTGGTTGCCAGCAGCCATTGGCGGCGTTCGGCGTCGTGCGTGCCCGCGTCGGGACTCGATGCGGGGAAGGCGGGGGCGGTGAGCGGGTGAGCCATGGAATCCTCCAGTTGAAAACATGGTGGGCCTTGGTGAACCCACTGCGTTCACCCCTCCAAGAAACGTGCCACACCCCAGGCCGCAAAAAGCCGTTTGAAATCAACGCGCCCACGCTGCATGGACCGGCAAGCCCCCTGCCAGACCCGGTGATTTGTGCCATAAATGGCAGCTTGTGGCAGTGCACCCTACACTGCTCCTCTATGCCAGAGGAGTCTCCATGAAGCTGTTGCCCGAACTGACCGACTTTCTTGAAGGACTGAGCGAACCCCACATCCTGTTCGATGCGCAGTACCGCATCCTCGCGGCCAACGCCGCCTACCGCCGGGCCTTCAGCCCCGATCGCAGTGTGATCGGACGCACCTGCTACGAGGTGTCGCACCGCTTTCAGGTGCCTTGTGATCAGGCAGGCGAGTCGTGCCCGCTGGCCCAGGCCCGCGCCTCCGGCCAGCGCGAGCGCGTGCTGCACCTGCACCACACGCCCAAGGGCGAGGAATACGTGGACATTGAACTCACCCCGCTGCGCGATGCGACGGGTGAACAAGCTTTTTTTGTCGAAAAAATGGCGTCTTTGAAGGTGGCACACAGCCGCTCGGTGGCGCGTGGCCTGATCGGGCGCAGCCCGGTGTTTCATCACATGCTGTCGCTGGTGGCCCGCGTGGCGCCGTCCATGGCCACGGTGTTGCTGCTGGGCGAGTCGGGCACGGGCAAGGAACTGGTGGCGCAGGCCGTGCACGATGCCAGTCCACGCGCCAACAAACCCCTGGTGGTCGTGGACTGTTCCAGCCTGCCGGAGACCCTGTTTGAGTCCGAACTTTTTGGCCACGAGCGCGGTGCCTTCACCGGCGCCAACACCAGCAAGGCCGGCCTGGTGGAGGCCGCCAGCGGCGGCACCCTGTTTCTGGACGAAGTGGGTGACATTCCTCTGCCCATGCAGGTCAAGCTGTTGCGCCTGCTGGAGTCGGGCACCTACCGCCGCGTGGGAAGCACCGAACTGCGCCATGCCGACATCCGTGTGGTGTCTGCCACCCACCGCGACTTGGAGCGCTTGGTCGGCGAGGGACGCTTTCGGGAAGATCTGTACCACCGCCTGAGCACATTTCCCATTGCGCTGCCACCGCTGCGTGAGCGGCGCGACGACATCGCGCTGCTGACCCAGGCCTTGCTGGCCCGGGTGGCGCCCAAGCGCGCACTGAGCGTGGCACCCAAAGCCCTGGCCCTGCTGGCCGAGCAGCCATTTCCGGGCAACGTGCGCGAACTGCGCAACCTGCTGGAGCGCACCACCCTGATGTGTGACGGCGAGCGGATCGAAGCGGAGCATGTGGCGCAGGCGCTGAATTCGGGTCGGCGCAGCGCGGGGCCGGCACCTGTGTCGGCACCGGCTGCCGCATCTACCGCACCCGTCACTGCCACCTCCGTCGGCCCAGGTGCGCCTGAGCCGACCGCGCCATCGCTGCAAGCGCTGGCGCTGGCCGCGCTGCGCGAGCGGGTGGCCTCGCACACCGGAAGCCGCGCGGAGCTGGCGGCGGCCCTGGGTATCAGCGAGCGCTCGCTCTACCGCAAACTCAAAGCCCTGAACTGAGCTTAGCCACGGCGGGAAGCTCCGGCTGCTTCAGGGCTTGGCGCGAGCGACGAGCCGCGTCACATGCGCCAGGCCCTGGTGTCCCGGGCCTTCGTCCAGCGTCACCTCTCCCTGCCACGACAGCAGCTCTTCGAGTCCTGCAAAGTCCTCGCTCAGCAACTCGGGTGTGTAGAGCATGGCCGCGTCTTTGGGGCCGCCGCTGCGGTGTTGCAACTGCTGCGGGTGAAAGCTCTCCAGAATGAGCAGGCCACCGGGCCTGAGTCCAGCGGCCAGCCGCCGGTGCGCAGCCGCGCGGATGGCGATGGGCAGGTGCACGAAGGTCAGCACCACGGCGTCCACGCTGGCGGGAGCGGGCGCCCAGTCGGTCAGGTCGCCGAGCACGGTTTGCAGGGCCACGCCACGTTCAGCCGCAAGGGCCTGTGCCTTTTCCAAGCCGACGGCCGAACCGTCCATGGCGGTCACGCGGTGGCCCTGCTGCGCCAGCCAGACGCCGTTGCGGCCCTCGCCGTCACCGGGCACCAGCACATCGCAGCCCGGCTTCAGGCGGTGGGCCTGCTTCACCAGAAATGCATTGGGGGCGGTGCCGTACTTGAAGCCGTCGACTGAAAAGTTTTGATCCCAGAAGTTCATGCGGTAGTTTACTTTTTGGACGGAGACGTTGCGGTGGGCAGGTCGGCGTAGTAGGCGGCCAGCGCGTCGATTTCGCTGCGCGTGAGCTTCTTGGCGAAGGCGCTCATGCCCTTGGCCGCGTCGTTGGCGCGCACGCCGCTCTGGTAGTGCAGCAGGGTGCGGGTGACGTACAGCGGGTTCTGCCCGGCCAAGGCCGAGGCTTCGAGCTTGCCGCCCTGGCCCTTGACGCCGTGGCAGCTGGCGCAGGGCGTTAGCAGGCGGGCCGGGTCGCCCTTTTTCACCAGCTGTTCGGCCGTCAGACCTTTGCCACCGGCGATGGGTCGAGGTGTGCCGTCGCCCTGCGGCGCGGGCTGGGCGGCGTAGAAGGCCGATACGTCGGCGATCTGCTGCGGCGTCATCATCACCGCGATGTCGTGCATCAGCGCAGCGCCCCGGTTTTCACTGCGCAGGCGGCTCTGGTAGTCCAGCAGCATCTTGGCGGTGTAGGCCGCCATCTGGCCCGCCAGGTGCGGCCAGTTCTGCGTCGGCGCCACGCCGGTGTCGCCGTGACACGAAGCGCAGAACAGCTGCTGGTTGACCACACGGCCACGCTCGGCGTTGCCCGCGGGCAACGCCGCGAGCGCGCCACGCAGGGTGGCGGGCGTCCAGGCTTTGGCGGCGGGCGCGGCGGCGTGGTCGGCGGCCTGCGCCGGGGCCGCTGCGAAGCCCATGAGCAGGCCGGTGGCGGTGACGGCCAGCGCGGTCAGGCCGCGCGCGAACCAGCCGTCGGTGGCCGCAGTCAGTTCTTGCAGATAAGGATCGTATTGCATGTGCGTTCCTTCAGGCAAAGCAATCGGCGGTGAAGGTGCGCAGCCAGGCCTGCTGGTAGCGCGCGCCGAGCTTGATCTGTGCCGGCGTAGCGTTCAGCGGCAGGTAGCGGCCCTGGCCATTGATGCGCGCGATCTTGCCGTCGACGATCTTGAACACGTCGGCCACGAACAGGCCGTAGTCCTTGCCGGCGAGCGCGTAGCAGGTGTTCTCCCACAGCGGCTCGGGGGCCTTGCGCCCGGCGAGTTCTTCGACGATGGCGCGCGCCACCACCTTGGCCTGGGTGTTGGCCGAGAAGCCGCTCTTGGGCATGGCATCCGCAATGCTGGCGTCGCCGATCACGTACACGTGGGGCTGCAGCGTGGAGGCAAAGGTGCGGCGCTCCACCGGGCAGAAGCCGCTGGCGTCTGCCAGCCCCAGGGTCATGGCAACCTGGCCGGCTTTCATGGGCGGGATGACGTTGATCACGTCGGCCTGGATGGTTTCGGCCTCGGTCTCGATGCGCATCTGTTTGGCGTCGATCTTGAGCGTGCGCCCGCCGTCCTTGCCGCGCACCCAGCTGAGCATGCTGGTGCCCGCGTGCTGCTTCACCTCTACCTGGCCTTGCATCTTCTTGGCGTAGTCGGCGGGCAGGTTGAAGTTGTAGAGCCGGTTCCAGCCCAGCATCATGGTCTCGTCGGTCACGAAACTGTCCTTCGGGTCGACGATGATGACCTTGGCGCTCGGGTTGTGTTTCGCGAACCACTCGGTCATGAGCGCGGCGCGCTCGTACGGGCCGGGCGGGCAGCGGTAGGGGTTGGGCGGTGCGGCCAGCACGAAGGTGCCGCCGCGCCGCATGCCCTGCAGCTGCTTCGCGAGCAGCGCGGTCTGCTCACCGGGGATCCAGCCCGAGGGCACTGCCGTGCGGGCGACGGCCTCGCTGTAGCCGACGTAGGCGCCGTACACCAGCTGGATGCCGGGCGAGACGATGAGCTTGTCGTAGGCGATCTTCTGCCTGGCCGCGGTGCTCACGCTGCGCGCGACCGGGTCGAAACCGGTCACGGTGTCGATCAGCACCTGGATGCCGTACTTCGACTTCAGCACGTCGTAGCTCACGTTGAGTTCGTCCATCGTCGCGTGCCGGTTGAGCACTTCGGACGAACCGTAGGGGCGCACGTAGACTGGGTTCTTCTCGATCAGCGTGACCTTGAGCGCCGGGTTGAACAGCTTGAGGTACTTGGCCGCGGTGGCACCGCCCACGCCACCACCGACGATGACGATATGGGCGGCGTTCTGGGCAAAGGCCAGCGAAGGCGCGGCGGCCACCGACAGCAGACCCAGGGCCTGGGTCAGCCACGCGCGGCGGGAGGCGTTGCATTGCGGCTGCTCCATCACTGGGCTCCTTTCGAGGCCACGGGGGTGGCCACGGTGGTGGTCAGGGGCGGCTGGGCGGCGAAGAATTCGCCCATGCCCTGCAGCTCGGCGTCGGTGAAGCCCTTGGCCACATGGCCCATGAGCGTGGCCGGGCGCCTGCCCACGCGGAAGTCGGTCATGGTGCGCACGAACTGCTGCACCGGCATGCCGGCCAGCGGCATGAAGAACTCGTCACCGAGCTGGCCGTGGGTGCCGTGGCAGGCGGCGCAGCTGTGCGCCATGGTGGACGCCAGCACCGGCGCCGGGTTGGTGGCGGGTGTCACCGCGGGTGGCGTGGGAGCCGACGCGGCGGCGGGAGCAGACGTCGCCGCCTTGGGCGCCGTCTGCGCCACGGCCTTGACCGCCAGCGAGGCGGCCACGGTGGCGCCGAAGGCCACCACCAAGGTCCAGCCCAGCACCTTGCGCAGGGCGGCGGCGTCGGTCCGCGCGGCAGAAGAAGTGGAGATGTGTTTCATGTTCAGCGCGCCCAGACAAAGAAGCCGACGGCGAAATACAGCACGGTCCAGCCGATCAGCAGGCCGACAGACCACTGGCCGATGCGGGTGACGGTGGCGCTCGGGGTGTACAGGCCTTTGCTCTGCCCGGCCTGCCAGGCCACGGTGAGCAGGTAGGCCAGTGTCACGCCGCCGACCACGCCGAAGGTGGTGAAGAACAGGCCGGTGCTGTACCAGTCCATGTTGATCTTGTAGTCCATGGCGTTGTAGCCGTGCGTGCCCAGCAGGGTCACGAAGCGCAGCATCTCGCGCGCGGCGCCCACCACGATAAGGCCCACCGCGCCGGCGCCGAAGATGGCGTAGCCCCAGACACCGCGGTCGATTCGATCGCGCAGCACCAGCGGCAGGGCGACCACGGCAGCCAGCGCGACCACCGCCATCAGCAGCCAGACCGAACTGGCGAACCAGGCCATCTTTTCGGGCAGCGTGGCCATCCACAGCGCGCCGATCAGCACCGACACCACGCCGCCGATAAGCATTAGGTTCTGCGCCAGGCCGCGCAGCCAGCCGAGGTAGGCAGCATCGGTTTCCTTCGCGCCTTGCAGGTAGCGGCGGTAGCCGTAAAGCCACGCGCCCGTCACCGGGGCCGACAGCGCGATGAAGAACAGGAAACGCGGCAGGTGCCAGTAGTGCAGCGAATGGCCGTCGGGGTTGACCACGTCCTTAGGCGCGTACCAGGCCATCCAGTGTTCGGGAAAGAGCATCTGGTTGGTGAGGCTGTGCACGATGAAGCCCACCGCCAGCAGCAGCGCGATGGACAAGACCATCCAGATGCCGCCCCGGCCGCCGTCGGCCACGATGTCATGGTTCTTCCAGTAGAAGGCGTACATCGCGATGTAGCCCAGGATCAGCAGCACGATGAAGCCGATCACCCACCAGGCCGAGAGCACGTTGGACGTGTACCAGAACGGGTCGTACACCACCTGCACAAAGAGCAGCGGCGCCACGCCGATGACGATGGCGACCGAGACCGCGATCTTGGCGGTGACGAGCATGGCCTGGGCCAGGCGGCGCCAGTGCAGGCTGGGGCTGAAGGCGCCACGCAGCGTGAGCGTGGCGGCGCCGAGCATGACCTGCACAGCGGCAATGTGCAGTGCGAAGGTGAGCACACCCAGCACCAGGAAGACCAGCGGGTGCGAGGGCACGCCGGCGGGGTCGCGCAGCGCGTAGAGCATTTCAGGGGTCATGGTCTTACTCCTTGGCCACGGTGGTGGCGGCCTGCGCGGTGTTCACCGCAGCGGCCGGTGACAGCGTGAGGATGAAGCTCGCCAAGGCGCGGGCTTCCTCGTCGTTGAACGGGATCTGCGGCATGTACAGCGTGTTGCCGCCCGAGAGCGCGGCCTGCAGGTACTCGGCCACGTCGGCCTCGGTGTGGCTGCCGGGGAAGTAGTGGCGCAGCGGGCGGATGCCGGTGCTGCTGAGCGAGTGGCAGTTCGAGCAGGTGTTGAGCGCCAGCAGGCGCCCGGCTTCAACGCGGTTGCCGTCGTCGATGGCGCGCAGCGCCTCGGGCACAAACACCAGGGTCTTCAGAAAGCCGTGGGCTTCGATGGTCGGGATCTCGGACTTCACGCCCATACCCGGCACGTCGCGGCCGATCACCTGGTTGGAATACACGTATTGACCGGCCACCCAGGGCTTGCGGATCGATTCGCGCGCCACCTCTTCGGGCCAGAGGCCGAAGACCAGGATCGCCACCGTCATCACCCCGGCCACGCCGGAGACCAGCGCGCGCGGCTGCACCAGCGTGAGCACGAAGTAGGCCAGCGTGCCGGCCACCACCGTCATGAGTGCCATGGGGAAGTGCGCCGGTAGTCGGTTTTGCAGCACCACCTCGGCCGTCTCGGGCAGCGTGGACAGGTACCACTGAAACATGGCCGCGCCCGTCAGTGTGGCCACAATGCCCAGCCAGGCCAGCTTGCCGGCGATGGCCTTCTTGAGCGCGAGGTCCTTGAACTGCCCCGCCACGATGCCGCCGACCACCGCCGTCATGGTGAACATGAAGGCGGTGCGCATGCCCAGCTGGGCGAAGGTGTTGGGACCGTAGAAGGCGTTGAGCACGCCGCCGGTCTCGGCCCATTCGGCCTTGCCCGGCCACATCATGAAGCTCAGGATGCCCACGATCACCAGCATGGTGGTGTAGGAGGTGAGGCCAAAGATGACGGCGATGCGGGTGTGGGTCTTCACGTCGACCTTGCCGGCGAGATACACCAGCATGTAGACGCCCACCACCTCGATCACGAAGAACACCCACTCGGTGGCCCACATCCAGACGAAGCTGTGGATCAGCGCCGAGATGCCGCGCGGGCTGGCCACCGTGGTGGAGAACCAGATGCCCGGCCCGGTGATGGAGCCCAGCACGTAGCTGAACACCAGCAGGAACAGGCCGTAGCGGCGGATGAACTCCAGCAGCTCGGGTTTGTGGTGGCGGTGCGCGTGGTTGGCGAGCCAGGCGAAAAAGATCGCCGCGCCGACCGAGGTGTGGGAAAACAGCACGTGGATCGTGGCAATGAAGCCGACGATCCAGCCGCTGCCCACGCCGGGTTCGAACCAGGTGGGATACAGACCAATCATGTCCATGAGCTTTGTCGTCCTCTATGCAGTCGTTGTGGGCCGTCTGTTGGCCCGCATCAACGGGCTGACAGCAGTGAAACGTCTACAAGATGCGTGCCAAGCGCTTGGGTACAAAAAAAGCGAATGAATTCAACGCTTCGAACGATTTTTGTAGGCCGCCACCAGGCGCTATTGGCAGCGCCGAACAGCCAACGGCTGACAATGAACTGCCATTTTCGGCAGTTGTGGCGACGTGTCTGTCCGCGCCAAGCACCCCAAGCGGGTGCACACAACCCAATACCGGATGAACCTTTTTCCCCGGGCTGGTCGCTGGATCCTGGCCTCTGGTGGTCCGGCTCAGCCAGGAAGATCTCCCGTCTCGGCATGGCCGGGTGCTCGACAGCGGTCGGGGCCCTTGTTTCCCCAGGCCAGCGTTGAGCCCTCATATCGCCCAAAGACCCGCCCAGGCATCGGTTGCATTCGAGAAGATCCAAACCGACAAGGCGGGAGATGGCCAAGGGATATCAGCCTGTGTGGGTTGTGTCAGGCTCGGCCGGTCTCATGAGCGTGCAGTTTCGGCTCGCCTCCCTTTGCGGCAGTTGGCTGGGGGTGGGGGTGGGTTGGGGACCCGTCGCAGAGCCGATGTCCGTTGCCCAGCCCTGACCATCAACACCCTGGCTCAGAGGCTGCGTCCTTCGCCCGCTTCTTCCAACGTCTGCCCATCGCGGATGTGGTAAATCCGCTTGAAGGTGGGGATGATCTTTTCGTCGTGCGTCACCACAATGATGGCCGTTTGAGCCTGCTGCGCCATCTGGTTCAGGATGCGCATCACGCCCAGTGCGCGCTCGCTGTCCAGCGGTGCCGTGGGTTCGTCGGCCAGTATCACGGGTGGCTTGTTGGCCAGCGCGCGCGCAATCGACACGCGCTGTTGCTCGCCGCCCGACAGCTGCGAAGGCTCTGCGTGGGCGCGGTGCTGCACGTCCAGCGCGGTCAGCAGTTCCAGTGCGCGTTCGCGCGCCCGGGCATTGGACATGCCAGCCAGCATGGGCAGCAGGGCCACGTTGTCGGTCACGTCCAGAAACGGAATGAGGTAGGGCGCCTGGAACACAAAACCGATGCGGTCGCGCCGCAGCTCGCGCAGGTCTTTCACCTTCCAGCCGTTGTCGTAAATCACGTCGTTGCCCAGCGTCATCCTGCCGCTGGTGGGCTCGATGATCGCGCCCAGGCATTTGAGCAGCGTGCTCTTGCCTGAGCCCGAAGGCCCCACCAGGCCCACCACCTCGCCGGGGGCCACCTGCATGTTCACGTGTTTGAGCGCCTCCACGGCGGTGTCGCCGTGGCCATAGACCTTGCGCAGGCCCTCAATGAGGATGCCGCCTCGGGTAGGTGTGTTCATGGGGTTCATCCAATCGCCGCGCCGGGGTCCACCTTCAGCGCCACCCGTATCGCCAGGGTGCTCGCCAGGGCACAAATGACCAGCGTGGCCACCAGGCCAGTCACCGCGTCGCCCGGCAGCAGCAACACAAACTTCGGAAAGGCCGGCGCCCAGAACGTGGCCGCCACCTTGCCCACCGCAAAGCCGATCAGGCCCAGGCCCAGTGCCTGCTGCAAGATCATGCCGGCGATGGTGCGGTCTCGTGTGCCGATGAGCTTGAGCACCGCAATTTCGCGCAGCTTGCCCATGGTCATGGTGTAGATGATGAACGCCACAATGGCCGCGCTCACGATGGCCAGAATCACCAGAAACATGCCGATCTGCTTGGCCGAATTGGCGATCAGCTTCACCACCAAAATGTCTTCCATGCCGTCGCGCGTGTACACGCTCAGGTGTTTCCAGCGCCGTATCGGTTCGGCCACCTGTTCGGGGGTGTAGCCCGGTGCCAACTGCACCAGCACCGCGTTCACGCTGCGGCTGCTGGTTTGCAGGGCTTGCACCGCTTCCAGCAGGCCAGGGTTGCCCGGTCGGTTGAAGGCCGGGTTGGCGGCGGTGCGCGCGCGGTCGTTCACGATGGCGTCGTTGTCTTTCAAAAACTGCGTTTCCTGCGCGTCTTTCATCGGCACAAAGAGCATCGGGTCGCCACCCGACGACACCATGCGCCGCGTCAGCCCCACCACGGTGTAGTCGTGCCGGCGTATGCGCACCCTGTCGCCCAGCGCAAAGCCGGTTTTCACGTCAGCCACCGCCTCAAAGTGGTTGCGGGTGTGGTGCCGCCCCGCCACCAGGTAGCCCGGCGCGCCGGGCATGCCTGGCTCCATGCCGACCACCATCACGCGGTTCTCGCGGCCCTTGTGTGCCACTTGCATGGTGAAGTAGGTCACGTTGGCCGCTGCCCCCACACCGGGCATGCCGCGCACGCTCTTCACCACATCGTCCTTGATGCTCGACGACTCTGCGTAGGGCCCTTGCGTGTCTTTTTGCACCACCCACAGGTCGGCGCGGCTGTTGGCCAGCAGTGCATGCGCGTCGTCCACCATGCCGCGGTACACGCCGGCCATGGTCAGCGTCACGCCGATCAGCAGCCCCAGGCCCAGCCCAGTCAGCACGTACTTGCTCCAGCCGTGCAGGATGTCGCGTCCCGCCAGGCTGATCACTTGGCGCCTCCTGTGGGCACCAGTTGCTCCACCACCGCAATGCGGGCGTCGGGCTTCAGTGCGCTCTGGCTGTACAGCACCACCGTGTCGCCTGCATTGAGGTCGACGTCCTTTGGCCCGCTCACCTGCACCGAGCCATCCAGCCCCTGAGCGCCCAGCGTCACCGGCACAAAGGCCAGCGTGCCATCGTCTAGCCGCCACACGCCGGTCTTGCCCTCGTGTTGCACCACCGCTGCGTTGGGCAGCAGCAGGCTCTCGGCCGTGGCGGGCAGCGTCAGCGTCACCTCGGCCATCTCGCCCACCGACAGGCCCGCAGGCAGGGTGTCAAACGCCACCATCGTCAGCCGCTCTTCGGTCACGCTGTCGGCCAGCAGTTCGACCCGCGCCACCCGGCCCGCCGCCATTTCGCCCGGGCGCGAGCGCAGCGCGATACGCGCCACCAGCCCCGGGGCCAGCCCAGCGCTTCGGCCCTGGTCCACCCGCAGCTTCACCCAGAGGCTGGCCGGGTCCACCAGGCGCAGCACCGCCTGGCCCGCCACCACCGTGCTGCCGGCCTCGGCCTCGCGGCTGGCCACCAGCGCCTGGGCCGGGGCCACCAGCCGCAGGTTGCCGCGCTGCTGCGCCAGCGCTGCGCGCTCGGCCTGCAGACGTGTGGTGTCTTGAGCGCTGCCGTTCAGGTTGGCCTGTGCCGCCTGCACGCTCGCATCGGCCGAAGCCACCTCTTGCACCCGGGCTTCCAGTGCCCCGGTGCTGATGAAGTTTTGCCGTGCCAGGTCCTGGTTGCGCTGCAGGTTGTTGGTGGCCAGGGCGCGCCGGGCCTGTGCGTCGGTCAGTTGCGCCGCCGCCGCTTGCCGGGCGCTTTGCGCCCGTGCAGCGCCAGCGTCCAGCGCAGCCAGGCGCTGGTCCAGGTCCACCGGGTCCATTTCAGCCAGCGGCTGGCCGGGCTGCACCGTGTCGCCCACGTCCACCTGTACCGAGCGCACCCGCCCGGCCACCGTGGGCCCCACCATCCAGCTGCGCTGGGCTTCCACCTGGCCAATGCCAAAAATCTCGGGCGCCACGCTGCCTTTCTTCACCTCGGTCACCTGCACCTTGATGGGCGCCAGCGGCCCGGTTCGCAGCGCCACATAAGCCAGCGCAGCCACCAGCGCCAGGGCCAGGCCACCCAGCATCAGGCGGCGGGTGTTTTGGGGTTTCATCGTCATGGGGTGTCCTGGTGACTGGGGGTGTGGCAGGTGGTGGCCACGGACTGTTGCAAAAGTTGAAATACCGCCGGCGCCTGCGCCCGCATGGCGCCCACCTGATCGCTGAGCAGCGACTGCATCACCAGTCCCTGCACCGAGCCCATGAACAGCACCGCCGCCGCCTGCAGGTTGGTGCCGGGTTGCAGCGCCTGCAGGTCTTGCGCCTGTTGCAGCAAGCGCGTCAGCAGCAAGCGGTATTCGTGCATCAGGCGGCGCACGCGCGCTTTCAGAGCGGTGTCTTGCGGCTGTTGCAGTTCCTGAAAAATCAGGCGCGGCACGCCGGGGTGTTCCACCACAAAGTCCACATGCGCCATGAACACCGCCTGCAGTGCCGGGAGCGGCTGGGCGTGTGCGGCGGCGGCTTCGCGCAGCCGTGCCAGCAAGGTCTCACTCACCTGGTCCATCACCGCCAGCCAGATGGCTTCTTTGCTTTCAAAGTGGCGAAACACCGCGCCCTGTGTGATGCCCACCGCTTGCGCCAGCTCGGTGGTCGTCACGGTGGCCGGGCTGCGGTGGGCCGCCAGCGCCAACGCCGCAGCCATCAGTTCGGCCTGGCGGGTCTGCGTGGGTTGTTTGCTTGGCATGACGCTAATGTAATTCAGCAATTACTAATATTCAACTTGGAAAGGTCAGGCTCGCAGGCCAACGGGATGTCCTCCGAGCACAGGTGGAATACCAAATGCCCGAGCGCTGGCATCCGTAGCGAATGACGGCAACCAGCCTGTTCTGTTGAAAACCTCGTCGTCAACCATTCGTCTGAAGTTCGTTGTGTGTTTGCAACCGAACAGACCGCTGCGATCCTGGTTGCCTAAGCTGAGTGAGTTGGATGTGTGTCACGGCGCCCGTGACAGCGCATCTGCCACTCAGGGAATGGAAAACCATGGTCACACGCAGGCAGTTTGCCGCCTCGACGCCGTTGCTGGTGACGGGGCCGCTGGCGTTGTCAGGGTGCTCGAAAGAGCCTGCGACCGACGGCTACGAGGCGGTCGCCGAGCGAACCTGGCAGCCGGTTCCTTTGACGAATCTCCGTGGAGCGGCCCTTGGTCGGGAACTGGTCCGCTGCGCCACCCTGGCCCCGTCCAGCCACAACACGCAGTGCTGGCGGTTTGCGCTCGACACCGATGGCCGGTCGATCAGCATCCTGCCCGACCTGGCGCGCCGCTGCCCGGCGGTGGATCCGGACGACCACCACCTCTTCGTCACGCTGGGCTGCGCCACGGAGAACCTGGTCCAGGCGGCGCTCGCCCACGGCCTCCAGGGCGAAGCGCGGTTCGACGCCATCGGCGATGCTGTTCGCGTGACGCTTGAGCCCACGCGAGCGCAGACCACGCCCTTGTTCACGGCCATCCCCGCCCGTCAGTGCACACGCGGTGACTACGACGGCAAACCTTTGTCCAGCGAAGAACTGGCGCTGCTGCAGCGCGCCGGCAGTTCCGACACCGTGCGGCTGTTGCTGTTGACGGAGCGCTTGGCGATGGAGCAGACGCTGGATTACGTGATGCAAGGCAACACGGCGCAGTTGGCCGACGCTGCCTTTGTCAAGGAACTGAAGGACTGGATCCGCTTCAACGGCGCGGATGCCGTTCGCACGCGCGACGGGCTCTACGCTGCATCGTCGGGCAACCCCAACATCCCTTCATGGATCGGTGATGCGGCGTTTCGCTGGCTCCTCACCGCGAAGGGCGAGAACGACAAAGTCGCCGGGCAGGTGCGCAATTCCGCCGGCATCGCGGTCTTTGTCGGCCAGACTGCCGACAAGGCGCACTGGGTCGAAGTCGGGCGCTGCTATGAGCGCTTCGCGCTCCAGGCCACCGCCCTGGGCATCCGCAACGCCTTCCTGAACCAGCCGGTTGAAGTGGCTGCATTGCGGCCGCCCTTCGCCGCCGCACTGGGCCTGAGCGGCCAGCGCCCAGACCTGGTCGTTCGATTCGGTCGCGGCCCGGCCATGCCGCGCTCGCTGCGGCGGCCGGTCGACGCCGTGCTGGTGTGAGCGACCAGGTTAGAAACAAAGGAACCGCCATGACCGTGCTGCTGTGGATGGGGATCGTTCTGGTTGCATTGGTGGGCATTGCGCTCGGCATGCGTGCCGTCGGCGGCGCCCGATGGGACGAGATGATCCGCACGCACACCACCCAGCTCGAATCGGGTCGCCTCGGTGCCCGAGACCGGCTGCCGTCACCCGCACGCTTCGACATGCAGGAGCTGGAGGGACTGCCCGCACCGGTGCAACGCTACTTCCGCCAGGTGCTGACCGACGGGCAGCCGATCATCGCCGCGGCCACCCTCGAGATGACCGGCACCATGAACATGTCGGCCACCGCCGAGCAGTGGAAGCCGTTCACATCGTGGCAGCGCGTGGTCACCCGCAGGCCAGGCTTCCTGTGGGACGCTCGGGTGGTCATGTTCCCCGGCCTGCCCGCGCACGTGGAGGACAGCTACATCGCTGGCCACGGCAGGCTGATCGCGAAGGTGCTGGGCTTGTTCACCGTGGCCGACTCGCAGGGCGAAGGCGAGATCGCACGCGGCGAGTTCATGCGCTACTTTGCGGAAAGCCCGTGGTACCCCACCGCCTTGCTGCCCAGCCAGGGCATTCGGTGGGAAGCGGTGGACGACGCTTGCGCCCGTGCCACCCTCGTCGATGGCCCGATCAGCTTGACCCTGCTGTTCCGGTTCAACGACGCGGGCCTGATCGCCTCGGTGCGCGCCGAGGCGCGGGGCGCGGGAGCGGGGAAGGACGGGGTCATGGTGATGCTGCCCTGGGACTGCGCCTTGTCGAACTATCGGCCGCAAGGCGGCATGCAAATCCCAATGACCGGTGAAGCCGCCTGGGTGCGGCCCGAAGGCCGCAAGGTCTACTTCGTCGGGCACGTCAAGACGCTGCGCCACGAGTTCCTGCCATGACGCTGAGGGCGCGGCTGCAGCGCGCGCCACTGCTGGGCTTCTTCGCGCTGACGTTTGCCTGGTCCTGGGCGTGCTGGGCGCTGTCGCCGGCCATCAGGCCGCAGCTGCCCTGGCTTGCAACGCTGCTGATGTTTGCCGGCAGCTTCGGGCCCAGCCTGGCTGCGATCGTGGTGGTGGCGAGCACCCGCCCGAACGGGGGCCTGCGCGCCTGGCTTTCGCGGTGCCTGGAGTGGCGCATCGGCTGGGGTTGGTGGACCTTCGCTGTGCTTGTTCCCCTGGCCGTCATGCTCCTGGCGGCGGGACTGCACATCGCGCTGGGTGGCACCATCGGCACTTCGCCCGCCTCCGGGCACCTGCTGATGACCGTCGTGAACCTGCCGTTGGTTCTGCTGCTGGGTGGGCCCATGGGCGAAGAGTTCGGCTGGCGCGGCTTTGCACTGCCTGTTCTGCAAGACCGGCTGGGATGGCGGGCCGCCAGCCTGGTGCTGGGGCCGGTATGGGGTGTGTGGCACTTGCCGTTGTTCTTCATCGACGGCACCGCGCAAGCGCACATCCCGCTGGCGCTGTTCATGCTGAGCGTGGTGGCGATGTCCGTCGTGTTCACATGGCTGGTCAACCACACCGCCGGCAGCGTGGTGGCGGCACTGCTGCTTCACACGGCGATCAACTTCTGGCCGTCCGTCGTGCCCGTGTTGCCCACCGAAGGCAGCTACCGGGCCTATGCGTTCGTTGTCTCGATTCTGGTGCTGCTGGCACTTCTGGCTCTTGGACTGACGAATGAACGATCTCTTTACCGTCGACCGGCAAGGGCGAAGAACGGCAACGGAGGATCGTGAATACCAACTCACACTCGGCGTGAACACTCTGGCGAGTTCTGCGCCGGTCTACTTGCTGAACGGCCGGCCATAGGTGCCCACCTTGTTGTACGTGGACACGTAGCATCTCCGATCAGTCTTGCCTTTAAAAGACGGGGTCAATTGGGCGCTTACCTTTATACAGCGCGTCTTGGCGGCTTTTGTTTGGCGGGGGCATTGACACCTGTGCGCAGCCGTTCCAGGTAGTTGGCCCACTCATCCATCATTTTTCGGCGCTGCTCCATGAACTCGGCACGGTCGTAGGCTGCACCCAGCGGACCGGATTTTCCGTGGGCAAGCTGGGCTTCGATTACATCGGGGTGCATGTTCAGCTTTTCGACCATGATGGTCCTGGCCATGGCGCGAAAGCCGTGCGGCGTCATGTCGTCATTGCTGTAGCCCATGCGCCTCAGCGCCACGCGCAGCGTGTTTTCGCTCATGGGACGCTGCGAGCCGACCAGACTGGGGAACACATATGGCGAGTGCCCGGTGAGCGGGAACAGCTCACGCAGCTGTTTGACGGCCTGAGGGGGCAGGGGAACGACATGCGGTCGGCCATTGAGTTTGCCGTAGACCGTGCGTTTCATCTTCGCCGCGGGGATGGTCCAGACGCGACCGTCGAGATTGACCTCGTTCCATTGCATGGCCCGCATGTTGCCCGGGCGCTGGAAGAGCAGGGCGGACAGGAGCAGGGCAGCTCGTGTGACAGGCTGGCCAGAATAGTCGTGGATCGCCCGCATCAGTTCGCCGGCCTGAGTTGGTTCCAGGATAGCGGCCATGTGTTTGATGTTCAGCGGCTGCAGGGCGCCATGAAGGTCGGGCGCGGGATTGCGCTCGCAGCGGCCAGTGGCCACTCCATAGCGGAACACTTGGCCAGCGGTCTGGCGCAGGGTGTGCGCGGTTTCCCTGGCGCCCCGTTTTTCGATCTTGCGGAGCGTGTTCAGCAGCATGGGGGCCGTGATCTCCGGCAGGGGAACAGGGCCAATCCAGGGGAACAAGTCCTTTTCCATGCGTTCGAGCCAACGTTCCCCGTACTGTTTGCTCCATCCGCTGGCCTTGGTGGCATGCAACTCGCGCGCGACTTCCTCGAAGGTGTTGGCCTCAGAAAGCTGGGCCTCCAGTTTCTCTATCTGCCGACGCTTGGACGGGTCCGAGCCCGATTGCAGGGTGCGGCGGGCGACGTCGCGTTCGCTGCGGGCTTGCTTCAGGGAGACTGCCGGGTAGGTACCGAGCGCGATGCGTTTTTCTTTGCTGGCGAAGTAGTACTTCCAGAACCAGCGCCTGGATCCGCTGGGCGAAATCTCCAGGTAAAGACCACCGGCATCGGTCAGTCGAGCACGTGTCTTGCCTGGCGGGCAAACGGCGGATTTGCAGGCGATATCGGTCAACATAGGGGAACAACTTTGGCTGAACGTCCAAAATCGGTGGGTTGTTCCCCTAATTGTTCCCCTGTTTTGACCGAGCTGCAACGGGTCTGTCCGCAATCTTGCGGGACGTCAATTTCAATAAACTGTATTGAAATCAACGATTTGCGAGACAATCTGGGACTTCCTGGGACCTCTTGAATCTTTTCAATGGCCTACCCGGAGGGACTCGAACCCCCGACCTGCTGCTTAGAAGGCAGCTGCTCTATCCAGTTGAGCTACGGGTAGACAGGGTGATCCTGAGACGAAAAAGGCCCACGGAGTGGGCCTTTTTGTTTTTCAAAGATGGTCGGAGCGGCGGGATTCGAACTCGCGACCCTCTGCTCCCAAAGCAGATGCGCTACCAGGCTGCGCTACGCTCCGACTAGCGGCGGATTGTACCTGTTGGTTGAGCCGCTTCTGGCCGACGATGCAAATTGTTCAACCATGGCCTGTACCTTCGCCGGGTGTGAGGCAGATAATGAAACATCCACGGGAATCACACGGCCATGTTTGAACGCTTGAAAAACGCTTTCTCGGCACGTGCGGCGGCCAGCGACGCCGACGAAGGTCTTGCCCAGTGGGCGCATGAGCGCCTGCTCAATCACATGCCCCTGCTCGGTGGCGCTTATGCGATGGGTGGACGCCTGCTGGACCGCCCGTTTCGCGCCGAATGCATCGCCACTTCACGTGCGTACATGCAGGGCATGGAGTTGATGGCCAAGGCGGATCTGGGCCTCACACCCGAGATCAACGTGATCGTGATGAACCGTTCGCTCAAGCGCCGCCTGGAGGTGATGGCGCAGGAGCTGTACGCCGAGGTCACGGATGCCTTGCAGACCACGGCGAAAGCGCTGCCTGAAGAGGTGCGCTGGTTGTCGATGTACCGCGATGCGGGCTGGCCCGGTCTGGACGATGCCTTCTGGGGCCGCTATGCGGTGCTCACGGATGCGCCCGAAACGGCCCGCCAGTGGCTGGATGCGGACAGCATCGCGATGCTCATGGACTGGCCGGCCGAGCCGGGTTGGGACGCGCCGCGCCTGTTCATGCTGACCCGTGGCAGGACCTACCTGCGCATGCAGGCGGACCAGCCCGGCGACAGCACTTCAGCGCTGCATGCGCTGGATATCTTTGAGCATCTCAGCGGGAGCGCCCTGCGGCTGCTTGAGCGCTGATATGCCGCCCGAGGGCCGGGCGGGACTCAGCAGCCCCGCGTGACGGGCATGTCCACGCCGGTCTTGACGACCATGTGCCTGGCCAGTTCCAGTTTGGCAATCGACTGGCGATGCACCTCGTCGGGGCCGTCGGCCAGGCGCAGGGTGCGCTGGTTGGCGTAGCTGTAGGCGAGCGGAAAGTCGTCGCTCACGCCGGCGCCGCCGTGGGCCTGGATGGCCATGTCGATGACGTCGCAGGCCATGTTGGGGGCCACCACCTTGATCATCGCGATCTCGGCTTTGGCGACCTTGTTGCCCACGGTGTCCATCATGTAGGCGGCCTTGAGTGTGAGCAGGCGCGCCATTTCGATGCGGCAGCGCGCATCGGCAATGCGCTCGTGCCAGACCGACTGGGCCGATATCGGCTTGCCGAAGGCGATGCGGCTGTTGAGCCGCTTGCACATGAGTTCGAGTGCGCGCTCGGCCGCGCCGATGCTGCGCATGCAGTGGTGGATGCGACCGGGGCCGAGGCGCCCTTGCGCAATCTCGAAGCCGCGGCCTTCGCCCAGCAGCAGGTTGCCGACCGGCACGCGCACGTTGTTCAGGCGCACCTCCATGTGGCCGTGCGGTGCGTCGTCGTAGCCAAACACCGAGAGCGGTCGCACCACTTCGATGCCCGGCGCGCTGGACGGCACCACGATCATGGATTGCTGCGAATGGCGCGGCGCATCGGGGTTGGTCTTGCCCATGACGATGTAGACCGCGCAGCGCGGGTCGCCGGCACCGGACGACCACCACTTCAGCCCGTTGATGACGTATTCATCGCCGTCGCGTTCGATGCTGCACTGGATGTTGGTGGCGTCGGACGAGGCCACGGCAGGTTCGGTCATCAGGAAGGCGGAGCGGAATTCGCCTTTGAGCAACGGCTCCAGCCAACGGTCTTTCAGTGCTTCGCTGGCGTAGCGTTCCAGGGTTTCCATGTTCCCGGTATCGGGTGCCGAGCAGTTGAACACCTCGGCGGCGAACGGCACCCGGCCCATGATCTCGCACAGCGGCGCGTACTCCAGATTGGACAGGCCTTCGGGCGCGCGCGCGCTGCTCGGCAGGAACAGGTTCCAGAGGCCGACGGCCCGGGCTTTGGGTTTGAGCTCTTCGACCAGGGTGGTGGGTAGCCAGGCGTTGCCGTTGGCGCGGTTGGCTGCGATTTCGGCGAAAAAGCGGCCCTCGTTCGTGTAGATGTGCTCGTCCATGAACGCCAGCAGACGTTCGCGCATGTCCTTGACCTTGTCCGTGTAATCGAAGTTCATGGGGTGTTCCTGGGTGGCGTTTGTTTGAACAGCGTGGTGTGTGGAGAAAGAGCGATCAGGACTTCTGCGCAAAGCGCCAGGCCATCTCGGCCAGGGGGCGCGCGCCTGCGGCCGAGGCCAGAGCCTGGGCGCTGGATGCGGTGCCTGTTTCGACCCGTTTGGCGATGCCTTGCAGGATGGCGGCGAGACGGAACAGGTTGTAGGCCAGGTAGAAGTTCCAGTCGGCCTGGAGCTGCCCGGGGGTGGCAAAGCCGGTGCGTTCGCAGTAGCGGGAGATGTATTCGGCCTCGGTGGGAATGCCCAGGGCTTGCACGTCCAGGCCGCCGATGCCCCGGAAGGCGCCGGGCGGGATGTGCCAGCCCATGCAGTGGTAGCTGAAGTCGGCCAGTGGATGGCCCAGCGTGGAGAGCTCCCAGTCCAGGATGGCCAGCACGCGCGGCTCTGTCGGGTGGAACATCAGGTTGTCGAGCCGGTAGTCGCCGTGCACGATGGACACCAGCGACTCGTCGCGCGCCATGGCCGGTATGTGCTGCGGCAGCCAGTCCATGAGCCGGTCCATTTCAGGGATGGGCTGGGTGATGGAGGCCACGTACTGCTTGCTCCAGCGACCGATCTGGCGCTCGAAATAGTTGCCGGGTTTGCCGTAGCTCCCGAGCCCGATGGCCTGTGGGTTGACCGTGTGCAGCGCCGCCAGCACGCGGTTCATCTCGTCGTACACCGCGCCGCGCTGCGCGTTGGACAGCTCGGGCAGGGACTGGTCCCACATCACGCGGCCTTCCACGCATTGCATGACGTAGAACGCACGGCCGATGACCGATTCGTCCTCGCACAGCGCATGCATCTGCGCCACCGGCACGCCGGTGCCGTGCAGTGCGCCCATGACGCGAAACTCGCGCTCGATCGCGTGCGCCGACGGCAGCAGCCTGGCCACCGGGCCGGGCTTGGCGCGCATCACGTAGGCGCGCGCGGGTGTGATGAGTTTGTAGGTGGGGTTGGATTGTCCGCCCTTGAACATTTCCACCGACAGCGGGCCGGAAAAACCGCTCATGCTTGCTTCCAGCCAGCGCTGGAGGGCGGGGATGTCGAAGGCGTGCTGCGCCGCCACCGGTCTCGTGCCGGTGAAGTTCTGATGATCTGTCATGCGGTCACGAGGGCAGAGGGGCGCAAGGACCCGGTCAGGTTTCGGCTTCGGCGATGCGCATGAGCATGTCGCGGTTGCGCACCACCAGGCCACCCTGCTCGATGCGGATCGCGTTCTCGCGCTCCATCGACTTGAGCTCCTGGTTCACCCGCTGGCGCGAGGCGCCGAGCAGTTGCGCCAGTTCTTCCTGCGCCAGTTGCAGGCCGATGCGCACCTCGTTGCCGTCTGACAGGCAGGGCACACCGTAGCTGCGCACCAGGTGCAGCAACTGCTTGGCCAGGCGCGCGCGCAGCGGCAGGGTGTTGAGGTCTTCCACCAGACCGAAGAGCGTGCGGATGCGCCGCGCCTGCAGGCGCATCAGCGCTTCGTACAGCTCCACATGGGTGCTGAGAATCTTCTTGAAATCGTTGCGGGCCACGCACAGCAGCGTGGTCGGCCCGTGCGCATAGGCATCGTGCGTGCGCTGGTCGCCGTCGAACATCGCCACGTCGCCGAACCACACACCCGGCTCCACGTAGGTCAGGGTGATCTGTTTGCCAGAGAGCGAGGTCGAACTCACGCGCACCGCACCGCGCGCCACGGCGGTCCATTCGGACGGCGGGTCGCCGCGCGCGACGATCAGGTCGCTGTCCTTGAACCGCTTGACGTAGGCGCATCGGAGTATGTCGTGACGCAGGGAGGGTGAAAGACTCGCGAACCAGCGACCACCATTGATCGCCTCGCGTTCTTCCATTGTCAGAATCGGTTCATCCATAGCGTGTCTTTTGAGTGACTGAATTGGCGTCCATTGTCACCACTGGGACGGGGTGTCGGCATCAGGGATAGTGTGGGGAGCTGTCCCGCAGGTGTCGCTGAGTCGCTCTGCAAATCAGAGCGTGG